>NZ_JAMAVT010000024.1:0-83734 GCF_023713665.1 Paenibacillus sp. MER 180
GCGTTCGTCCTGAGCCAGGATCAAACTCTCCGTTAAAGTTAAGTTTGAACTGCTCATATCTTTTGACGAGGTATTGCTACCTCATTCACAAACGTTGCTCGTTGTTCAGTTTTCAAAGAACAATCTTCATTTCTTGCTGCTCCGACATTTTTCAACATCTTTCGCAACAGGAACTTTATCTTATCACAGGAGCTAATTTGTTGTCAACACTTTTTTTAAAATCTTTTTTCTTAGAAGATTCGTTTGAAGCGTTGAAGCTCTACTGCGCCGCCGCATCTCGCGACTGGATTTATAATATATCATGGCCTGTCCCATCTTGACAACAGGAAATATCAACCATGATCATTCTGCTTAATGCAGTCTCTCTCATAGTTGATACTCCAGCTTCCTTTGGACTATCCGTTGATCCACGGAATGCTTCTCGAGTTCACGTTAGAACGCTTCTGCGCCGTTTTCTTTTTTTCCGTGCTCTTCTTTTTTGTCGTCCGGGAAGGCGACCCTTTAATCCTCGCCTGTTGTTCCTTTTTTGTACCTACACTGGATACATGCCCTTCTTTGTCCGTTGTGGATGCCGATTCTCTGTTAAACTCCACTTCATGTTCTGCACGTTTGCCATGACCACCCGCTCCGATTGAAGCGTTACTCCCCAAAGACGAATTGGCGAATCCCGGAATGGATCCGTATAAGTTTGGATTGTAGAAGTGCATACCGTCCGAACCATACCCTGTTGGCTGCTCATAAGAATCGTTTCCTTGTGTACCTGCTGGGGCATACATATTAGCTGCATTCATTAATGACTGATTCGCATACGGATGCTTGCCATGCTCTTCTCCACAACCACAAGCATAGACAAATGGTTGAGCAATCGGCCCCCATACTGCTGTTGGTACTGCAGCCGGAATTGCAGAAGGAATATATCCCGGAATCGTCGATACTGCACCACCATACACAGGAGGATATGGCGGATAGATAGCAGTTGGTACAGGCGGAAAGCCAGGATTGCAGAAGACAGGTGTCGGTGGGCAGTAACACTCATAAGGAGAAAACGGTTGATTCGACTCTGTGATCGGCGATACATTCGGCTGTATATTCGATTGTACGTAAGGTTCAATATTCGGTTGGATGTTCGGTTGTACATTTGGATAAATGTTCGGCTGGATGTCCGATTGTACGTAAGGTTCGATATTCGGTTGGATGTTCGGTTGTACATTTGGATAAATGTTCGGTTGGATGTCCGATTGTACGTAAGGTTCGATATTCGGTTGGATGTTCGGTTGTACATTTGGATAAATGTTCGGTTGGATGTCCGATTGTACGTAAGGTTCGATATTCGGTTGGATGTTGGTAGGGTACCAATTACTAGCTATATGATTACAACCACAAGGCTCATACTGTACAGGGGACACATATTGCGGCATAACTGGGACAGGAATTTCGTAGCTTGGCGGGAATGATGGAACTGGAGCGGCATAAGGTTGTTGCATGTTTGGCTGGTTTAGAAAAGATTGATTCCCCATAGATGGGTCAAAGTTTGACGGGTAGTTCATAGGCTGATTGTACCCTACCCATGGATGCGCATGTTTGGTACTTCCATAGTCCACCTTTTCCATTTCATATACAAATTCAGTTGCATGGTGTGGTTTCTTGACCTCTTTCTTGGGCTGTACAATCTCTTGGATAGGTTTTAGCTCATTCACTTGCTTGTTCTCTTCGTTCGGTTGAGGAACTTTGGTTTGCGGCATAACTTCTTTTTTCGGCTCTACAATTTCTACTTTTGGCTTCGTGATTTCAACCTTTGGCTTTTCCACTTCTTCCTTCGGCTTCACGACCTCTTCCTTCGGTTTCGTTACTTCTTCCTTCGGCTTCACGACCTCTTCTTTCGGTTTCGTTACTTCTTCCTTCGGCTTCACGACCTCTTCTTTCGGTTTCGTTACTTCTTCCTTCGGCTTCACGACCTCTTCTTTCGGTTTCGTTACCTCTTCTTTCGGTTTCGTTACTTCAGACTTGGGCTTCGTCATTTCTTCCTTAGAGGATGGCGGCTTATTAACATTAGGGGCCGGAACATTGCCATCTGACTGCATTTTAGGGATGTTTACAACTTGACCGATCACCAGCACATTCGGATTTTTGAGCTGCGGATTCGCATCAATTAAAGTTTGAAGAGGTATTCCCCATGCTTTAGACAATTTCCATAGGGTGTCCCCTTCCTTTACAACGTGCTTGTGAACGATCTCATGTCCACTTGAGGGAACCGGAGTCGACGGGACTTTAATTTTCATGCCAACATCCAGTTCACTCGGGTTAGCAAGCTGACTGTTCATAGCAATAAGTTCTTCTAAAGTAATTCCGTATTTTTTCGCCAGCGCATATAGCGTGTCGCCTTTCTTGACAATGTGTATTTTCACTTCATGCAACCTCCCACACGTTCGTCATCCTACTCTTACCGGACATAAGCCCGAAATCACCTACTTTATCCTATGCAGCAAATAGGCGTTTGACATCCATGTGTGCAATAAAATCAAAAAAATCCTCCCTTGTTAGGGAGGACAACGATCCGGAATACTCGCACAGCACTACAAAACTACTTATATCATTGCAGCTTGCAGCGCCGTGATTTTTCTTTATCTCGTTCTTACGACTTACATCAAGCCATACTTAAACCAAGAACGCCCTAATTTATTTGTTCCCTCAGCCATTTGAATCCGCTAATGAAAACTCATACGAATAGCTTGGATAGGAACCAAGAATACGAACTTGGCAGCCGATCGCTTCAATTTCTTCGATGGCAGCAGGGAGCAGAACGGTATCTAACGCCATTTCTACATCAATGTAAAAGTAATAACTGCCTAATTTCCTCTTGGTTGGACGGGACTCAATGCGAGATAAATTAATTCGTCTCCAAGCAAATGCAGACAAAACCTGATGAAGCGCCCCCGGGAAATCCTCAGGCAAGGTAACCAAAATGGTCGTCTTATGTGCAGTTGAAGGAGGTAATTCTAGTGGCTTCCTCCCAATGAGCACAAATCGAGTAAAGTTGTTATTATGATCCGTCACTGTTGGCGCCAATATATCCAACCCATGCGTATGCGCACCTACAGTCGTTCCAATAGCTGCCCAGCCGCGACCTGGATTCTGCTTCACAATATTGATTGCCTCAGCTGTACTGCTCACATGTTCGAGTTCCGCATGCGGCAAATACTTGCGAATGTACTGCATGCACTGTGCCATCGCTACAGGATGTGACATTACTTTTTGAATACTGCCCCAATCTCCCTGCAGTTCCTCACGGCGTCCAATCAAATTCTGAATAGACGGAAAGACCCATTCCGCTTGAAACGGCAAATCCACCTCATGAACAATCCAGTCCATATGTAGGTTGACCGAACCTTCAATTGTATTCTCAATGGGGATGACACTATATTCTGAATCGCCACGCGCAGTCGAAAGAAACACATCCGAAATCAGCTTATAGTGTACAAATTGATGATCATGTCCTGCTAAATGCAATGCCGCTTCATGCGAAACGGAGCCTTCCGGCAATAATGCAATTCGTGCCATGTACGCTAACTCCTTCGTAGACTATTCAAGCATGCGCGCAGATAAGATTGATTCCATATCGCCCCATGTACCAATACATACTGCACCTTCATGACTCGGCTCCAATTCCTTCACAACAGCATCGATTCGATGCTCACTAAAAGTATCTCGCATAAACGAAATGAGTTCTTGGCTGTCACTGCGCTTGTCAATAAACGCAAGCAGAGTCGGGCCCGCGCCGCTGAGCGCGACACCAAGAGCACCATGCTGCACAGCATGCTCCAAAATATGAGTCATACCTGGAATCATCGGAGCACGGTATGGTTGGTGGAGACAATCCTTCATCGCTTCAGACAAGATGTCGTATCTCCCACTGCTCAACGCAGCTACAAGAAGTGAAGACCGACTGATATTAAATACGGCTTTGGCCATGTCTACTTGGCTCGGTAGCACACCTCGAGCTTGCTTTGTTTCAAGCTGGAACTGAGGGATAGCGACCACAGTGGATAGGTATCTATCCGGCTCAACACGAGCATAAGTCGTATGTTCTCCATCCCATGCAGCTGCTACAATCCCGCCTATGATGGAGGCTCCAACATTGTCAGGATGGCGTTCAATAGCCGTCGCCATGTCGTAGAGACGACCCACATCGAGCGGTTCACCGATCAGCTGATTCGCCGCTACCAAACCGCCAATAATAGCTGAGGCACTGCTTCCGAGTCCTCTTGTCAACGGGATTTCACTATATACTTCCATTTCAATCGGGCGACGATCAATTCCCGCCTCATCAAATACTGATTGTGCAATTCGATAGATAAGATTGCTCTCATCCGTCGGTACCCCCTCAAGATCAGAGCCGTGCAATCGAATGATAGCTTGATCCGCTGGTTTCATCGCAACCCACAGATGAAGTTGAAGCGCCATGCCCAATGTATCGAATCCTGGCCCTAAATTCGCGGTGCTCGCCGGTACACGCACGAGCACCCCTTCTTCCCGCCACATTATTGTTCACGCTCCAGCTTCGCAATTGCTTCCATAACAGCTTCTTCTGTATCCTGAACGACGAGCGGTTCCTTCGCTACTGTCTTAATTGCGATATTCGGATCCTTCAGACCGTGTCCAGTAAGCACGCTCACCACAGTCTCTCCGCCCTTGAAGTATCCTTCCTTATGAAGCTTCAGCACACCAGCAAGCGAAGCAGCAGAGCCCGGCTCAGCAAATACCCCTTCCCTCGCAGCCATTAATTGATAAGCTTCAAGGATTTGTTCGTCGGTTACGTAATTAATTTGGCCAGCCGATTGTTCAGCAGCTTCTACTGCCGTCTTCCAACTTGCCGGATTACCGATTCGGATAGCAGTAGCCACCGTCTCCGGCTCCGCAATCGGTTCACCCTTTACAATCGCCATTGCACCTTCTGCTTCAAACCCTACCATTCTCGGCAGGGAGTCTGTCTTGCCGGCAGCATGATATTCCTTGAACCCTTTCCAATAAGCCGAAATATTGCCAGCGTTGCCAACCGGAATTGCAAGCACATCGGGCGCTTTCCCCAATTGATCACACACTTCGAAAGCCGCCGTCTTCTGACCCTCGATTCGATATGGATTTACCGAATTCACGAGTGTAATCGGGTGCTTGGCCGTAATCTCTCTCACGATCTCCAAAGCACGGTCGAAGTTGCCCTGAATCGCAATAATTTTGGCACCATAGATCATTGCTTGAGCGAGCTTGCCGAGCGCAATATTATTGTTCGGTATGAGAACGATACAATTCAAGCCAGCACGAGCTGCATAAGCTGCAGCCGCAGCAGATGTATTGCCTGTAGAAGCACACATGATTGTGCGGCTCCCCTCCTCTACCGCCTTCGCTACTGCCATAACCATGCCGCGATCCTTGAACGATCCAGTAGGGTTCAATCCCTCATATTTGAAATACAAATTCAATCCAAGCTCTTCGGATAGACGATCCGCGCGAATGAGCGGTGTATTCCCCTCATGCAGTGTCAGCTTTGGCGTATTGTCGTTGATAGGCAAATATGATTTGTATGCTTCTAGTAGTCCCATGTATCTCATCGAAATAACCCCTTTTCTGCTGCCTGATTGGTGGATTAGCCTTCTACCCGATATGCACTCTTGATGGATTTAATAACATCCAAGTTTTCAAAATGCTTAAACACTTTCTTCATGTTCGCTTGGCTGGCTTGATGTGTGATAATGATAATTTCAGCATCTGGATTATGCGAATTCGGCTGTTGGACGACGGAATCGAGGCTCACATCGTACTCCGCGAATACTTGCGTAATCTGTGCCAATACCCCCGCCTTATCTTCCACATGAAGAAGAATAAAGTTCTTATATGAAATTTGATCATCTGTTTTCAATTTCTTTTCCTTATATGGAGTCAGCGCCCGCAATCCGTTCACGCCGAGCTTCATATTTTTGATGACAGCCGCCAAGTCTGCGACAACAGAAGTGGCTGTAGGCATCTCACCAGCACCAGGGCCATAGAACATCGTCTCGCCAACGGCTTCGCCATACACATATACAGCGTTGAAGACGCCATTGACCGAAGCAAGCGGATGAGCATTGCTGACCATCGTAGGCTGCACAACAACACTAATCTGATCATCCTGACGTTCTGCGATACCGAGCAGCTTCATCTCATAACCGAGACGCTTCGCAAACATAATGTCTTCTTTTTTGATTTGTGAAATTCCGCGAACTTCAACATCCTCCAACGCCACGTCCGCGTGGAAGCCAAGTGTTGCTAAGATGGCCATCTTGCGTGCAGCATCAAGCCCTTCTACATCCGAAGTAGGGTCAGCTTCTGCATATCCAAGCTGCTGCGCTTCCCTCAGCACTTCCTCATAGCCCGCGCCTTCCTTGCTCATCTTCGTCAGAATGAAGTTCGTCGTTCCGTTCACAATCCCCATAATTTTCTTAATCCGGTCAGATGAGAAGCTCTCCATCAAGGTGCGGATAATCGGAATGCCTCCAGCTACACTTGCCTCGTACAATACATCGCAATGATTCGCTTTCGCTTTGGCCATAATTTCACGCCCATGCAGCGCCATTAAGTCTTTGTTCGCCGTAACCACATGTTTGCCGCGCTCCAGCGCATCCATAATATATTGCTTCGTTGGCTCAAGACCACCCATGACTTCAATCACAATATCAATATCCGGGTTGTTAATAATATCTTCTGCATGTTCTGTTAGCTTATGTTCAGGAATGCTAATGCTGCGCTCCTTATGAATGTCATTCACGAGTACCTTCTCAATTACAATCGGTGAGCCCACTTGGCTGGACAAATCCTCTTGATGCCCCTCCACAATACGTACAACACCAGTTCCTACCGTCCCCAATCCTAGCAATCCAACTTTAATCGGCTTCATAAATCAGTTCCTCCCCTTCTCCCAGCAGCTGTCTGTATCTAATGTAGTTATAGAGTAATACCGATGTAATTAAGCAAGTACACTTACCCTTGTCCGATGATCGTCACACGCTTTACCCCAGGGATATCCCGAAGCGCATCCAGCATATTGCCGAATGGCTCTGCGATAAGTGACGTTTCAACCGAGATTACAACATTCGCAATTCCTTGCAGGGGTATCGTCTGATTGATTGTCAATACGTTTCCCTCATAGGAAGCGACAGAACCAAGCACTTTAGATAAAATGCCTGAACGGTGATCCAAATCCATTGAGATCGTTACAATCCGTTCGCGCTCCAATTGATTGAGCGGAAAGATACCGTCTTTATATTTGTAAAAAGCACTGCGGCTCAAATCAACTCGTTCTGCAGCTTCATGAACCGTCTTCACTTCACCTGTCGCGAGCAATTGCTTCGCTCTTACCGTCTTCACTACCGCCTCTGGCAATATGTCTTCTCTCACCAAGTAATATCGCTCTGCCATGATTGAGTCCTCCGTATAAAGACTTTTGTTTATTTATAGAGGACATTATAGCGGATATGTGCGCAAGTTGGCAATAGGCCAATCTATAAATATTTTCTCTAATCCATTTTACAGGCATAAAAAGTTTAATCTATTATACACGATTATCCCTGTCGTCTTCCTTGTTTTTATTTAAAAATAATGAAAACCGTTCTGACGAAAATAAAAACGAAACCTTCTCTTCCCTTCACAGTAACAGTATACAAATGATTAAATTTCCTGCTTCATTTTTCCATTAGAGGAGGTAAAGTTATTCATGATGCACACACTGCTTGGTACTACTCAAATACAGGTGTCTAAGCTCGGCCTAGGATGCGCTCCACTATCTGTAGCCGGCAGACCTGACCGAGTGCAAGCTATCGCGACCATCCAGGCTGCCTTCGAAAGCGGAATCACGTTATTTGACACTGCCGATACGTACTGCCTTGATGATCACGATCTCGGTCACAATGAACAATTGCTGCAAGAAGCACTATCTGCCTACTCCACTGAAGAGTACCTAATTATTACAAAGGGGGGTCTAGCTCGTCCGAATGGGTCCTGGATTTGCGACGGCCGACCCGATTCTCTTCGCTCTGCATGCGAGCTCAGCTTACATACTCTAAAGCGTGAATGCCATCCTCTATACATTTTGCACGCTCCCGATCCTTCTGTTCCTATTGAAGAATCTGTTGGGGCGTTAAGCCGACTTCAGGAAGAAGGCAAAATTCTCCATATAGGCCTATCCAATGTTACTGTGAGCGAGTGTCAGCGTGTCCAGCAAATCGCACCCATCACTTGTATTCAGAACCGTCTCCATCTTCATGACAGACACTCGAATGACGTGCTTCGATACTGTGATGAGCATAGGATCAGCTTCATTGCGTATAGCCCATTCGGTGGGCCGAGCAATTCCATCCATTTGCAGAACCATCCTGTA
The DNA here is from genome assembly GCF_023713665.1 of Paenibacillus sp. MER 180. NCBI lineage: Bacteria > Bacillati > Bacillota > Bacilli > Caryophanales > Paenibacillaceae > Paenibacillus > Paenibacillus sp. MER 180. The sequence continues at coordinate 8,408 of NZ_JAMAVT010000024.1, forward strand.
TTGTCAGAACTGGCACAGAAGTATTCGGCAAGCCCTTATCAGATTGTGATTGCGTGGCTGCTTGCACTATCCCCTAATCTCATTCCCATTCCGGCAGCCACCAAGCCTTCTTCTATTCAAGACAGTGTACGCGGAATGGATATTCTGCTGGATGAAGCTGACCTGCTTCGTCTTACGAATATTGATCAGGCCAATACTCCCACTTGATCGAAGCGCCACTTCCATTGACTCAATAAACAAAAAAAAAGAACGCCCGACCCAAAAAGGGTCAGGCGTTCTAATCATTTTCTTATGAACTTCAATAGTAGCTGCTGCCTTCTACGAACTCAAATTCAAAATCAGCAATGCGGACAATCGTCCCATCAACTGCACCACGCTTGCGCAGCGCTTCATCAATTCCCATGTGGCGCAGTGTCCGCGCAAAGCGCAAGATCGCATCATGAGAGTTCATTTGCATGCGCTTCAGCATATTCTCAACGGCTTCGCTCTCGACCACGAACGTATCGTTCTCGCGGCGAATTGTAAATTCTGAATCATGTCTTGTCTTCTCGAAGCGATAGATTTTACGCTCATCAACCTCTGCCACCTCTTCGACTTCAGGAGCATCAGGCAACTGCTCAAGCAACTCCATCGCTCGATAGAGCAGCTCTTGAATACCTTGCCGTGTCAGCGAGGAGATTGGCATAATCTCAATATCGCTTCCCGTCATCTCGCGAACCTTCTCACGGAATACCGCCAAATTCTCTTCTGCCTCAGGCATATCCATCTTATTAGCAGCGATAATTTGCGGCCGCTCGGACAACTTCTCATTGTATAACTTCAATTCCTCGTTAATCTTCACCCAATCATCGAATGGATCTCTACCTTCCATGCCCGCCATATCCACAACATGAACAATGATGCGGGTACGTTCAACGTGACGAAGGAATTCATGACCCAATCCAATACCCGTATGGGCTCCTTCAATCAACCCAGGAAGATCGGCCATAACGAAGCTGCGTCCTTCTCCGACATCCACCATGCCTAAGTTCGGTGTAATCGTCGTAAAATGATAAGCACCAATCTTCGGCTGCGCCGCAGATACAACAGACAGGAGAGTTGACTTGCCGACACTCGGGAATCCGACCAAGCCGACATCAGCCATGACCTTCAATTCAAGGATAACCCAGCGCTCCTGACCTTCTTCTCCATGTTCTGCAAGTTCCGGTGCAGGATTGTTCGCTGTTGCGAAGCGGATGTTGCCTCGTCCTCCACGGCCGCCCTTGGCAATTACAACCTCTTGGCCTTGTCGGGTAAGGTCAGCGACAACTTCCTTCGTATCATCATCGATGACTACCGTTCCAGGGGGAACGCGGACAATCATATCCTCCGCATTCGCTCCATGCCGGCTCTTATTTCGGCCTTTCTCCCCGCGATCCGCCTTAAAGTGCTTCTGGTAGCGGAAATCGACAAGCGTACGCAATCCTTCATCTACACGGAAAATAACGTCGCCGCCATGTCCTCCGTCACCGCCAGCGGGACCACCCATTGGCACATACTTCTCTCTGCGGTACGAGACGATTCCGTCGCCTCCGTCGCCGCCTTTAACATAAATCCTCGTCTTATCTACAAACATGCTGTCACCTCATTATGCACTGCATGGCACGACTATTTGGTAGGCGTCCTGCCCATCATGATGATTCGCCGACAACTGCTCCAGCCGCACGCCGCGTTCCATCGCAATTCGTCTCAGCTTCTCGGCCACTTCGCCCGGCCGAAGCAGTTTACCCTCTAATTGATATTGAATGTTAAGCTGGCTCGATTCACACCATATCGCAAGCTGCAGCGGGCAATAAGCGTCCCCCTGCTCCTTGGATGCGAAGCGGAATGTGTTAACCGTCTCGATAATCATATTCGTCAAGCGGACAGTGTCCACTTCCAGGTTCAATCGGTCGAGTTCAAGAGGCTCTGGAATCATTACCTTGAGCGGCATCGTACCGCCAGAGGTACGGTGCTGCATCAAAAACATAACGAGTTCCGGAAAACCTAGTTTGGCAATTCGGCTTTCCTCCGCCATTCTTTCTTTTATTGTTTCCACGCAGTCCGGTAATTTATCGTACTTTTTCAAACGAACATATCCATACAAAAGCTGCAAGTCGTTCATCCAATCATGCCGCTGATGATTCATTAAGTGAATTGCCGCTAATTGGGTTTCTTGAAGCATTCGTTCTCTTTGTCGTTGTTGTTGTCGCGAGAATAGCAAAAATGCTCCGCCAATACTGGCAGCCACAACGAATGCGAGTCCAATACGCCACCCGATGTGCATATTCCAACCAATGATAGCTGCTGTCCCAGCTGCAGCGACAGCCCAGCAACAGCCGATCCATAAGCTTGTCCTATTCATCACTTCGCTCCCCGATACTCACACATTTCCAGTTATGTACAAACTCCCCGAATTTCAGTATATCACGCGCCTGAAACCGCGTCCAAACAAAATCATACTAAGAAATAAAGGATTTGCACAAATCATTCCAGTAACAACAGAATTAGAAACAATGTGGACCGCGCTGATGGCGGCATTATGCGGGAAATAATGAGCAGACAAAAAGGAATTGATGTGGCATAGCCCCTTCGAAGCATTTCCTCAGATGAGCGACTATGTTATCTCTCGAACGAACAACAACTTCGGCTTCGCACAGGCTTGGTACAAGCTTGGCATAAGCTCTACATAAGCTGTGCACAGGCTCTACATATCTTGCACTTTGCCAGACAACGCATTGTCGTCTCTTATTCATTAAAAAAACCCCCGGCTCAAGCCGAGGGTTCTTCAGTCGTCTTAGTTCTCCACAGCTGCTGCAACAGGTGCAACTTCAACCGGGTAGACGCTCGCTTTTTTGCGATCGCGGCCCCAACGTTCGAACTTAACAACGCCATCCACTTTCGCGAACAGAGTGTCGTCCTTACCGATGCCCACGTTGTTACCTGGGTGGATTTTCGTACCACGTTGACGCACCAAAATGCTGCCAGCAGAAACTACTTGACCGTCGGAGCGCTTCACACCAAGACGGCGACCGATACTATCACGGCCGTTCTTTGTGGAACCTACCCCTTTTTTGGATGCGAACAACTGAAGGTTCAGTTTCAACATTATAGTCTACCTCCTTGCTCACTTAATTGTCTTCTATTTGAAGATACGAATCGTATGAAGTTTCGATCGTGTGTAAACTGACGATCATCGACTCCAACAGCAATTGAACCTTAGCTTCGATATCCGGCTGATTAATGCGTGGAACACGTCCACTCAAAAATCCATCCTTCATCTTGCATTTCAGCTCAATGCCCGTCAATGCTTCAATGGCGTTCACCGTACCCACCGATACCGAAGAGACTCCCGCACATACGATATCCTCTCCGTGGCGAGCATAATTCGCATGTCCTTCAATGGAGAAGCTCTCAATTGAATGATCCGGCTTGCGCCGTATTGTAATGCGAATCATATGGCACCTTCTTACGCCTGAATGTTCTCAATCGTCACTTTTGTATACGGTTGACGATGACCTTGCTTACGACGGTAGTTCTTTTTCGCTTTGTACTTGTACACGACAATTTTCGCGCCTTTTCCATGCTTTTCAACTTTCGCCGTAACAGTAGCACCGGATACTACCGGAGTACCTGTGACCAAGCCGTTGTCCTTGGATACTGCCAATACACGGTCAAATGTCACGCTTTCGCCTTCAGCAGCGTTCAGCTTCTCGATGTACAATACATCACCAGCTTGAACTTTGTACTGCTTGCCACCTGTTTCGATAATTGCGTACATTGTGTTGCACCTCCTCATGTCTCAGACTCGCCTAAATCAGGTGGTGAAGCATCGCTTCACACTTCATACCTGTCTGGAGCGGTTACAGCATGTGCAGCACTAGACTTAACACATACCCGTAGATCTTAGCACACTCTGCAATAAAAATCAACGTATAATTTCCGGTTCCCGTTGAGAAAGCGAGGACAAAACAACTCCGCTTCCCTCGCACTCGGCACAGGGTTGGAACAGTTGGTGCATGACCTGCTCACGAACCTTCTTGCGTGTCAGTTCCATTAGACCAAGCTTCGTCCAACCGACAACCAAGCACTTCGTACGATCCTTCCGCATCATCGTTTCCAATCGCTCCACAATACGCACTCGATGTTCTTCCGTATCCATATCGATGAAATCAACAATGATAATGCCGCCGATATCGCGAAGACGAATAAGACGCGCAATCTCTTCGGCCGCCTCCAGATTCGTTAAGAATACGGTCTCCTCCAGATCGCTTGTCCCCGTATATTTTCCCGTGTTCACATCAACAACCGTCAGTGCTTCCGTCTGATCCCATACTAGATATCCTCCGCTCTGCAGCCATGTCTTACGCTGGAAAGCCTTATCTAGCTGATCTTTCACCCGATAACGGGTAAATAACGGTTCACTGTCTTTGTATACATGAATCCGATTTTCCAATTCAGGGTCAAACGAACGAACAAACGACTGCACCTTTTTCAATTGGCGAACATCATCAATGAGCAGCTGGTCAATCTCGCGTGAGAACGCATCCCGAACAAGCCTCTCCACCATGCTTAGATCACGGTGCAGCAACGCGGGAGCCTGAGCTTCCTTGGCACGATAACCAATCGTCTCCCACAACTCGCGGAGTGACTCAATATCACCCTCAAGCGTCTCCGTCAATTCACCTTGAGCAACGGTTCGAATGATCAGCCCCTCTTCGCCCTGGCGAAGCTGTTCAGCAAGCTGCTTCAATCGATTGCGTTCCGATTCCTGCTCAATCTTCTTAGATACACCGATATAATCGGCATATGGCATAAACACCGAATATCTGCCAGGTAGAGAATAATGCGTGGTTACACGCGCTCCCTTGCCTCCTAGCTGATCTTTCATCACTTGCACGATAAGTTCCTGTCCAACTCGAAGCAGACTCGTTATCGGCGGTTTCTGCTTAGGCTGCTTCTCCAAATGAGGATGTAAACAATCATCGACATATAAAAATGCATTTTTCTTCTGCCCGATGTCCACGAACGCAGCCTGCATTCCAGGAAGCACATTCACTACCCGCCCCTTAAATAAGCTGCCGACCAGCGTTGTGCCAGTTGCACGTTCGACTGCAAATTCGACGAGCCGACCATGTTCAAGCAACGCCATCTGCGTCACTTGTTCCTCACAGTGAACAATCATCTGATTCATGGTATCACCTCTACTACAGCGCGTCATCTTCCATTGTAACATGAAGCAGGATAAGGTGAACATGCCGGTTTATGGAACAGGCTAGAAAAAATGATAACCGTTTCTTTTCACCTCCAAAATTGAGACCGAACTTACCTAGATGGCGCTCATGATTTCATACGATTCTGAGGCGGAGGCTCATCGAAGAAGGCATCAATTAATTGCTGTTCCGGAACGATCCGTTGGATTCGCCCTTCATCACCCATTACATAAATGAAGTGGTAGTCATCTCTGCGGAACAGACGAACGATTCTAGACAACGAACGCCCCCCTTCTGTTACAATTGGGCGTCCTAGTGCGACCGAACTCTCCCACTCGCGCAACCTCGTTGGACGATTCATCAAAAATCGTATGAAACGAAAAGGAACATTCCGATGTTCCACCCAGTTGGTCCACAGCAAAAAGAGAGCTAGCATCAAGAGATTAAAATTCAGCTTGCCTCCCACAACTACCGGGCACACACTGTACAGCAGCATAATGGCACTGCATCCAAGGCTGACCCTCGCACCAACAAGCAAGGTTCGATGATAGCTCATCCATAACGAACATGCTGCTTGCATCATCCGTCCGCCGTCAAGCGGAAGAATCGGCAGCAAATTGAACAATCCAATGAACGCATTGGCCTGAATAAACCCTTTCGCCCATTCTGGACTACACCAACCCATCGCTTCCGCATACCATGCAATTAATATCATGAGACCATTTTGTAATGGCCCCGCTACCGCTACAATCCACTCCTGCCAAGCAGGCGATAGTGCTCCATCATCCGTCTCCGCCATCCCTCCGAAGGGCAGCAGCTTCACTTCCGTGATGGTCCATCCAAACGCCTTAGCACAAGCTACATGTCCCAGTTCATGAATCAGCACGATCGTAAATAACGTAAGCAATTCAAATATATAGCCTGTAGCTGCAGCTGCAGCCATAAGGATCACAAATAGCGGATGAAGTGAGTAGGTGGTTCCCCCCCATTTAATCAATTCGTATCACATCCGCCGGGTCAATATAAACGCCGCGCTGCTGCATCGCAAATGTAAGTACAGGCTCAGCACTTACCCCCGACTGGTTCTCCTGACTCTGTATCGTACCAATTGTTGCTCCGGGCTCAAGCCAGTCATCCTGTTGCACGGAAGTCGCTGTAAGCCCACTATACACCGTCACAAGACCATCGGCATGTTGGACAGTTACTGTAATTCCTGACTTCTCGTCTGAAGTTACCCGTTCAATTTTGCCCGTAGCAATATTCTGAACCTCAATCGCCGCACCACTCGCATGATCGGGAGCAATCGCGACAGACTTCAGATTCATAGCAAACGGCTGCACAATCTGCCCCTTAATCGGGGATGGATAGGTATGTGTGGACTGTACAGCCTTCGTTGATTCCTTATCTCGTGGAAACAAAGGGATAAACACAGGTGTTCCGGAGAAAGTTCGCTCATACCACGCCGCAATCGGCCGCATGTCCATCTCATCATGAAGGGACAATTGAATCCAAGCGCGCATAGGTGCATTCCATTCCGCCGGGAAGGATGTGATTCCATAAGCTGCAGCGAACAACAAGATGGATACGAGAAGTCTGGAGCGCAAGGAGCGCCATACATTGCCTCTTCCTGTAGGAGGCTCTTCCCAGCCGTAGCGTTCATTCCACTTCGAACGGCTTATCTTCCACTGCTGCTCAGGATCATACGTATACTCTTGATTGAATTCGTAGTCCTCTCGCTGCTCTCCGTTATTATAGACAGCCGTTGCAGAGGGAGTATTCAACACGACATCTGGTTGAACAAGTGAATGGGAAGACAGATTACCTTCCACAGCTTCCTTCGCATGCGACTTACGTTTCATCTCTTCAGCCATTAGAATGTCACGGATTCGTTCTTCTCTTCGGCGCCGAATATCTTCTTTCATGCTCGTCTCATCCCTTCTTAACCCATTTCAACAATATGCATCAGCTGAATGATGTGCTTATCACATGTGTATGACAAGCCTACAGCAGATATGAGCAGTGAGCCTGAGAACAAGCAGATGTACGCAAAAAAGCGGCACTACATCCGTTATGGACGTTTTGCCGCCTTAGCGCTAATTTCGTAAATGATGAGACCAAGACCCTAATCTTCGACTCCATTAAGGCTCAATCTGATATTTCTCTTGATAAATGTGTATGCTCATCACCAGTCCAATACAAATCATATTCAAGAGAAGTGATGTACCGCCATAACTGATGAATGGCAGCGTAATCCCGGTAATCGGCATAAGGCCGATCATCATTCCGATGTTCTCGAATATTTGGAACACGAACATCGACACAATGCCGATTATCATGTACGACCCTCGCAAGTCATAGCACTGGAAGGAAATGAGAATCATCCTGTATATCATCAGGAAGTACAGCAGCAGCAGTAGGGCTGAGCCCTGGAACCCGAACTCCTCACCGATTACCACGAAGATGGCATCCGAATACGTATACGGTATGAAGCTGCGCTGCTTCAATTCGCCCTTCATGTAGCCATCACCGCTGAGTCCGCCTGAACCGATCGCAATCATCGCATAGTTGGATTGATGCTTCGCATCGTTGGTTGCTTCCTCTGGGTTGATAAATGTGTTTATCCGCTCATACCAATGCTTCTTCTCGATCTTATTCACGAAGAAATCCTTGACTTCTTTATTGAAGGTCGTGAACGATACGTAGACCGCTCCCCCTATGACCGCAACACAGAGGAGCGCCACAAGGACATGCCGGTATTTCACCGCTCCGATCCATAGCATACCAATCAATATTACAATATAAATAATGGCGTTACCAAGGTCAGGCTGAATCACTACTAGTCCAAATGGAAGGATCGTTACCAATCCAATTGGCAGCAAGTCCTTCGTAAGTGAGAGTGGATCACCATTCCGTCTTCCTAGCAATTGCGCGAGTGCAAATATGAGCGTAATCTTCGCGAGCTCAGCTGGTTGAAAAGTCTGCCCTCCGGGAAGCTTATACCAGCCAACAGCCCCGTTAAGATCCGCCCCTAGGAAAAACACGCCAACAAGAAGCAGGATCGTGATCCCCATTGAAATCGGCCAGCTCTTCAATAGCAATCGATAATCGAACAGCGCTACGGCAAACATAAGGATAAATCCAAGAATATAGAATATAATCGTCTTCATCATCATGGATGTATCGCTGAACATTGCATCCCCATGCGTTGCACTTAGGATGACCAGTGGGCTGAACACCGAGAACACGAGCAAAATACCGACTATAATCCAATCAATTCGTTTCAGCTTGTTAAACACTGATTAATCATCCCATTCCAAAAAACTTCTTCACACGGTCTAGCACGCCTTTCTTCTGTTCAAGCGGCATCAGTGGTACTGTATCCCCCAGGATGCGGCGCGCGATATTCCGATAAGCCACAGCAGCAGGCGCATCTGGATTCATGACCGTAGGTTCACCAGAGTTAGCCGCTTTAATAACCATTTCATCATCAGGAACAACGCCTAGCAAGTCGATATTGAGCACTTGCAAAATATCATCCAGCTCAAGCATGCCTCCATCCTTCTTCATCATATTGGCGCGAACACGGTTCACAATCAGCTTCGGTGAGGAGACTTCCGAATTCTCCAGCAGTCCAATGATCCGATCAGCGTCACGAACCGCAGCATTCTCAGGCGTCGTAACAACGATTGCATGGTCTGCTCCTGCGATCGCGTTTTTGAATCCTTGTTCAATGCCAGCTGGACAGTCAATGATAACGTATTCGAATTCCTTCTTCAGTTCCAGAACGATATCCTTGATCTGTTCTGGAGACACTGCCAACTTATCCTTCGTCTGAGCGGCAGGCAGCATATACAACTCATCAAAGCGCTTGTCCTTCACAAGCGCTTGATTCAATCGGCAACGGCCATCCGCAACATCGCAGATATCATAGATGATACGATTTTCAAGCCCCATCACGACGTCTAAGTTGCGAAGACCGATATCTGTATCGATCATGCACACTTTTTTGCCGAGCAAAGCAAGCGCGGTACCAATATTCGCGGATGTCGTCGTCTTGCCGACGCCGCCTTTGCCCGAAGTGACGACGATTGCCTCTCCCATCCTTCTACACTCCTTTGAACATATTGATGTCCTTGCGAACGCGATGTAGCTGCGAGATTTTATCAATTTGCATGACACCTTCATGCACATAAGCAAATTCCATATGCGATTGGGTTACACCCCATTCATCTGGCGGTCTGCTAATAATTTCCCCGATGCGTAGTTGCGTCGGTGCAAATAACGAGGCCCCAATAACGGCAGATAGCTCTCCTTCTGCCCCTGCATGAACCATTCCACGCAGCGCTCCTAGGACCATTACATCGCCAGTGCATATAATCATTCCGCTAGGATTGACATCTCCCAAAAACAATAAATTTCCTTCGTGGCGCAGCACCTGTCCAGAACGTACCATGCCGGTTCTCGTCTCAATACGATACCCCTTCTGCTCCGCCTTCTTGTCCTCAAAAGATTCAATCGAACGTACGAGTAAATTCCCCCGCTGACGCAGTACATCCAGCACTTCAGTCTTCTGCTCGTCTGTTACAGCGCGGGCTCCTAACTTGACATCGACATATACAATCGGTCCGTCGAAAAAATGCGGTGTATGTTCAAGCTTGTCGCGCAATTCGCCCAACAAGACTGCAAATTCACACTTATCGTCAAGCAGGAACACTAGGCCGTCCTTCATGCCTTTAATCGTTACCAGTGACTTGGCCGTCATGAAAGGTCCCTCCCCAATTTTATCTTTTTCGAGATGGAAGAGGAAAGTTCCTGCAACACCGGGTTGAAAAAGAAATTATCGATAACAAAAAGGCATAAGCCGTCTGGAAACATATTCCAAGACGGCTATTACCCCTGTTCATCTTCGGCAGACTTCTTCCCAGACAAATGGTCGAACCATCTTCGCATCGGAACATATATGGCCAGCGAGAAGACAAGCTGTACAATCAAGCTTGGAATCATAAAATCGAATATCGCATATTCGAATGTCATTCCATGCAAGCCAAACAGTCTGTAAGCTGCATACAGCATCGTCTGATAGGCAAAGCTGCCGAATACCGAAATGATTATCATCGTAATCATGGATGTGTTGCGAGACGCAAAAAGTAATCCAGTCAAATATCCGAGCAGCCCCATGCTAAATGTGTGTGGGCCCAGCATATGGCCATAATATACAATATCCTGCAGAAACCCGAATCCCAATCCCATCATCAACGCAGCATGCCGATGATGATATACGGCATGATACAGTATTACGATGAATACCAGTTGCGGGACAATCCGTCCTTGCCACGCATCTGGAATAAATACAGGCAGCAGCGAACCTTCCAGCAGGAAGAGAATGAACATAAATACGATCATCCAGTTTCGATTCATTGCTGCGCCTCTTTCCCCGTCTCATTCATGTCCGGTGTGATAACGATGAACAACTCACGCCAGTCACGATAGGTTGCAGCAGGCTTAACCGTAGCAGAATGCGTCAATCCGATATCCCCTACTTGCCGCGATACAACTTGGCCGAGGACGAGACCTTTCGGGAATGAACCGCCAAGGCCGGACGATACAATGGTATCTCCTTCTTCCAGCTCATCATCCTCTTGAATACGTGTCATTAAGAATGTACCACTGCTGTGGTCATAAGACTCAATCACGCCGAAAGACTTGTTTTCCTTGCCAAGTACAGTAGCTGATATTGCTGGTGAGTTCGGATCCTTCTCATCCATATTCGTCAACAACTGGACTGTGGAGGAGAATTCGAATACGCGGCTGACAATCCCGACTACGCCTTCCGTCGATATAACCGGCATCCCTTGACGAACTCCATTTTTCGAGCCAAGGTTCAAGTTCAACGTCTGGTTAAATGGATCGGCCACATTGATCGACGTCACTTGTGCAATTCGGTATTTATAAGGCATATTCATCTGCTTCTGACGCTCCGTAAATTCCAGATCGTCTAGAAGTCTCTTATTTTCTGCCGCAACCGAATTGTAGTAGGCCTTATCCCTTGTATATTGCACGAGCATCATCTTCAATTGCTCGTTTTCTTCGTGCAGTTCCTTCAGACTAGAGACATCCTTCACGAAATTCGATACATACGATGCCGGTCTGTAGAATATTTGCTGCACAAAGGTTACCGTATCATGCACAAATTTCTCTGGCCAAGTAAGGTTTAGGCGTCCGCCTAGTGTAAACCCCATTAACGCAATAAACAAAATAAGGCCAAACAACATCAAAAATAAACGTTTGTTCCCCAGAAGCTTAAACAGTATTAACACCTTCTCATCGTAAAGAGGTACTCGTTCCCTCAGAAAAGAGGTCGCTCACGATGTCCACTTGCCATCATGAAGTCGTTTCCGCAAGCTTATGCCCAAGCATCAGGCTTGGCAGCAACCTTCAGTGATAACAATGCCCGCGTCGTTGGAACGAATCGACGCGGGTATCAGACTCCCTCATGGGCGTATTCTTATCGTTTGGAACGAAGCGCAGAGCTGCTGCGTCCCTTGAACAAATGAATATTATCAAGCGCGCGTCCAGTACCAATCGCTACGCAATCAAGCGGGTTCTCTGCCACGATGACCGGCATGCCAGTCTCACGAGCAAGCAGCTTATCCAAATTGCGAAGCAAAGCGCCGCCACCTGTCAATACAATACCGCGATCCATAATATCAGCTGCAAGCTCAGGAGGACATTTCTCCAATGTTACCTTAACAGCTTCAACAATAGAGCTCACTGTATCAGCCAAAGCATCTGTAATTTCGTTCGAGGAGATCGTGAGCGGCTTCGGAAGACCTGTCAGCAAGTCGCGACCGCGAATCTCCATCTGCTCTTCTTCATCAAGCCCCATAGCCGAGCCGATATCCATCTTCAGCTGTTCAGCTGTACGCTCACCAATCATCAAGTTGTATTGGCGCTTAATGAATTGAATAATTGCTTCGTCCATTTCGTCGCCTGCAACGCGAACGGAACGGCATGTCACGATACCTCCAAGGGAGATCACCGCTACTTCAGTTGTACCGCCACCAATATCAACGACCATACTTCCTGTTGGTTCCCATACAGGCAAGTCAGCACCAATTGCTGCCGCGAACGGCTCTTCAATCGTATAAGCTTCTCTAGCACCTGCTTGCTTCGTAGCATCTTCAACTGCACGCTGTTCAACAGCAGTAATACCAGAAGGCACACATACCATTACGTTCGGATGACGCGGAAACAGCGAACGCTGCTTCTGAGCTTGCCGAATAAAATATTTTATCATAGTAGCAGTTGTGTCGAAGTCAGCGATGACGCCATCCTTCATTGGACGGATTGCACGGATATTCCCCGGCGTACGTCCAATCATATTTTTCGCTGATTCTCCTACCGCTTCAATCGTCTTCGAATCTGTGCGGATTGCTACCACAGACGGTTCGCGCACGACGACACCTTTACCGCGTACATAGACCAATGTATTAGCAGTTCCCAAGTCAATACCTAAATCTTTCGTAAAGCCACCCAACATGATGTTAATCTCCTTTTTATAACCTTCAATCTCAATCATTATATTACATGAGCCCGCGTTCCTTCAAACTCACATATTGGTTATCGCCAATAACCAAGTGATCCAGCAGTTCGATACCAACAATTTCTCCAGCTTCCATGAGCCGCCTAGTAAGCGCTACATCCTCTGGACTCGGTGTTGGATCTCCGCTTGGGTGATTGTGAGCACAAATGATGGAAGCTGCACCACACTTCAGGGCAGCCTTGAAAACTTCGCGGGGATGTACCAAAGATGCATCCAGGATTCCGATCGTAACCGTCTCCTGTGCCATAATTCGATTCTTCGTATTCAGAAACAAACAAATAAAATGTTCCTTGTCATAGTATCGCATCGACTCCATAAGCAGATCGGCTGCATCTTGCGGCCGTCGTACCTGCAGTGCATCCTCAAGACGAGAACGCGACATACGGCGTCCAAGCTCTAATCCTGCTTTTAGCTGCAGTGCCTTAGCGTCGCCAATACCACGAATCGCTGTCAACTCTGTCACAGACATATCGTGCAAATGCCGAAGCTGTCCTACGTGATTCAATATTCGCTGCGCTAATGTAATGGCCGATTCATTTTTCGTGCCTGTACGCAGTAATATTGCAAGTAATTCAGCATGACTTAATGACTCTGCCCCATATTGCATCATGCGTTCTCTCGGACGTTCTTCATGGGGAAGATCGCGTAGAAGTGGACTATGTCCCATCTTACAACCCCCTGTAGTCGATTGTCCGGTCGCCATCATGCACCGACGAAGCACCATTGGTCGGCATCCGCTGTTCCTAGGACCGTCTTGCATTCAACATTTCATACTCATCTTATCTCATTTACAATTACTGCTCCACCTTGCTGCTCCATACTGGCAGCGCCCATTACGGGATGATAATGCCATACGAAGCCAGCATATCGCTAACAAGCGACAACGGCAATCCAACTACGTTGAAATAACAGCCTTCAATTTGCGTGACAAGTGTTGAGCCAATTCCTTGAATCCCATAGGCCCCTGCCTTGTCCATTGGTTCACCAGTTGCAACATAGCGATGTATCTGTTCATCTGTCCATGGCTTCATATGGACTGTGGTTACACCATGCGCAACTTCTGTATGTTCGTCCGCTGAATCAATCATCGCCACGCCGGTATACACCTTGTGCGATCTTCCCTGCAGCCTAGTCAACATACGAACCGCATCCTCTTCATTCACTGGCTTGCCCAGCACTTCGCCATCCAAGACGACAATGGTGTCTGAACCGATGACAATACCGTGCTCACCAGCCGCCTTGCGGACATCTGCTACCGCCTGTGCCTTGCGCAGTGCCAGCGTCTCAACAATACAGTCAGGATCCAGATTGGGATCCACTGTCTCGTCTGCATCGCTAGGATGTACGACATAAGGAAGACCGAGTGAACGGACAAGCTCTTGTCTCCGTGGTGAGGAGGAAGCCATTACGATCGTTGGTCGCTCAAATTTGGATATACTCATTTTCGTAGTCGCTCCTCGCCATTTTTTGACACTGTTCTATTATACGCGTAACTGGCTGTCGAAACAAACATTCAAATGATGATCTTTGCAAGATTTAGATGAACAATTTATGGTAATCTATGCAACAATCCCAAATTCATGCAGTTTTCTATCCTTCCCCTCACAACAATGCGAATGCAAGTTCTTATGTACAAAACAGAGCCCCTTCAAAGAGCTACGCTCCTATCAAAAGACTCTGTTCCCAACAATATAATTGGCATGTGATCTATTCCGCTCTCGGCTACACCTTCATCGTACCCAACCAAACCGCCTCTGCATTCCGATAATGCATAACCGCCTGCTGGATACTCCATAAATGCGAGGACGAAGGCTGCTTATTATACTCATTCACTGCACTGATTGCTGTGTTCATGCTCTGAACCAGCTCCGTCCAAGCTTTCTTGGACTGGTCGGGAATCCCTTTTTGCACGGTGCTCATTTGCTGTGTCCACTTCTGATGCTCCTTCCGAAGCTGTTCCGTGATCTCTTGAGTGAATGCTTCGGTATTGGTTTTTTCTAAATACGCAATCGATTGAGACATTAACCATTCATTCACCACGCCACTTTGGCCTAAAAATTGCTCCACGGAGGCTGAGTCACCTTGGAATGCCAACTTTGTAATCGCCGGACGGTTCAAGGTTCTCACATACAAGTCCACCTGCTTGTTCTTCAGCAACGCGCTCAACCCCATCGCACCCTCCTTCGAAGGTGCGATCGCGGCATACACGCGATGCTGCTCTGACTTTTCCTCCATCGCAGCCAGCCCGAGTTCTCTCAGCTCCGTCGCTGCCTTCTGAGCCCCTTCTTCCTGAGCGAACACACCATATTGCAGCATGTAAAACACTTTCTCTGGAATATTCACATCCGTCACATACAGACCTGCTGCGGCTGCAGCCGAATTCCCTCCATTGCTAGTAGATGAGGACTTGCTTCCTGAATCCCCTGCCTTCACCGTTCCTTGTTCGTTCAATGCCGTGTCCTTAGATGCTGGCTCTCCACCTTTTCCTTGCTTATCATTCGCGAATACTGGAATAGCATCACTTGGATTAGGCATCGATACTTCGCCCTTGAATAGAGACAGAGCGAGAAATCCGAACAAGGCACCCGTTGCGAGCGCGCCCGCAACGGAAGCAACGACTCTCCACACCGGGGGCTTGCGAGAACGTGTATGAATACCATGCCATAACAACTCGCCTTGATCACTAAGTGAACTAGAGGCAGGATCTTCAATAGAGGTTGGGATCGCATAACCGTTCTTCGGAATGTCATATTCAGGCTGACGATCCGACTCCCGAATCCAGCGCTCCACTCGTTCATCTTCGCTCTCAACCTTTTCTTGTTCCCGGTCATTGTTCGGAGCATCTATTTCGACCTTTTCTATATGATGCCGATTCTCTATAGGAGTTGATTCACTATACTCTTCAAGTTCTGATACGCTCGCCCGCTCAACTGAAGCCCCATTCACAATCGTACCATCAGACATCTCCTCCCAATCTGTAAGCCGCTCTTTCTTCTTGCTCGCCTCTATGCCCTGAATCTCATGTTTATCCTTCACAGGCTGGGAATCATCGAATCGAAACGTCATCTTCGTTCGCATGTTGGTCATATCCGAACACCTACCTTGTCCTATTGGTTACTAGTAGATTTATGCTAGATTCGAATCCAATAGAACCTACCTTACAAATTATTGGCTAGAAAGTGCGTCCGTCCTCCTATATGAGTCCTATCAAATCTTGCAACGCTAGCATATGATATACAATCCCGCAGCAAAGGAGGGAATAGAATGAACAGCAAGAAAAGCAAGAAAAGCAACTTGCGTTTGACCCCAGCTGAGGTACGTCGATTCGTTAGACGAAATATCGGCCGTCGCGTGATTGTCGTTCTGTTTACTGGAGAAGTACTGGTTGGCAGAATCTTATCCTCGGGGCTTATCTCCTTCCGATTACGTGTACAGCGCCGGGGCTTTTTCTTTATTCGTCGTATTCTATTTGCAGCTGTAGTTGCTATTAGACTTGTGTAATCCACTCATGCAAAGACAATAAGTCAACAGAAAAAAAGATCGAACGAAGGGCCAAAATCCTGACCCCCAGCTCGATCTTTTCTTGCTATTCTAGTTATTTACAGACTTACATCCCACTGTTGGAACATTGCTGACTCACCGCCAGAGATGCTACGATTTCAATGCCTCGGTTAAGTCACGAGCTGTCTTCCAAATATCACCTGCACCCATTGTGATTACCAAATCTCCGGACTTCACAATTGATTTCAGATGCTCTAATGCATCATTCTTATCCGCAATGTACTGTGCGTTGCTGTTGCTGTTTTCGCGAATCCGGTCAACCAGTTTCGAAGAGTGTACCCCTTCAATCGGCTTCTCCCCAGCTGGAGAGTAGATATCTGTCAGAATCAGTTCATCTGCACCCTCAAATGCGCGGCTGAACTGATCGAACAGGAAATAAGTCCGCGAATAACGCTGCGGCTGGAATACGGCAACAATACGACGGTTTGTTGCTTTGGCAGCAGTAAGTGTTGCCTCAATCTCCGTCGGATGGTGAGCATAGTCATCTACAACAAGTACGCCCTGCTCTTCCCCAATTACTTGGAAACGGCGCTTAGCGCCAATAAAGTCCACGATGGCAGCAGATGCCTGTTCGAATGGAATGCCTGCCCGCATAGCAACAATAATGGTCGCCATTGCATTCAACACATTATGCGTACCTGGAATAGACAATTGTACTGTGCCAAGCGCCTTGCCTTGATGATTCATCGTAAAGGTCATGCCGCGATCTTCCGCGATAATCTCTGTAGCTGTATAATCAGCCGCTTGTTCAATGCCGTAAGTCACAACACCTGCGCCCAAGTTCGGAAGCATAGAACCAACAATTGGATCATCCGCACACACTACAGAGCATCCTTCCGGATTTACTTGAGACAGGAACTGGACATAAGCTTCCTTCAATCGCTCGAAATCCCCGCCATAATTCTCTAAATGATCTGCCTCTATGTTAAGTACAACCGCTATATGAGGGTGATAATTCAAGAAGGAGCCATCACTCTCATCCGCCTCAGCTACTACATATTCACTATTTCCTGCTTGGGCGTTCGTTCCTAGGTTCGTCACTTCGCCGCCAATAATATAAGTCGGATCTACGCCACAGCGTTCCATGACAAAAGCAATCATGGAAGATGTCGTCGTCTTCCCGTGAGCACCAGCTACAGCGATGCCTTTCTTAGCATTCAGCAAGCGCGCCAGCATCTGTGAGCGGTGAATGACTGGAATCCCTTGCTGTTCAGCTGCAACTCGCTCTACATTATCTTTCGGACAAGCCGTAGAGTATACTACTGTGTCTGCGTTCTGAACATAGGCAGGGTCATGCCCGATATGTACAGTCGCTCCCTTTTTGCGTAACTTTTCCGTCAAATCCTGTTCGGCCACATCGGACCCCGTGACGGTGTACCCCATTTCCAGCATGACACGAGCGATGGCGCTCATCCCATAGCCCCCGATGCCGATAAAATGAATATGTTCCGTCGTATTCAAAACGAACTCACCAACCCTTTTCAGATTCGGTCCGATGCAGAACGAAAGAACGCACGTCTGCAATCAGATATAATGTCCCCGTAACTACTGCTAAATCTCCTGGCTCTGTCATCGCTTGTAGCTGTTCCAAAGCCTTATGCCAATCCGGCTCTACAAGAATGGTTGGACATTGTATATCGCCCTCGCCCTCCATCACCTGCTCGGCAATATGCTTCAAGCTCTCCGCATCCATCTTCTTGCGGAAATCTGGTTCTGTAAAAATAACGGTATCTGCTAAAGGTAGTATATGTCGTAGAACATCGGGATGATGCTTTGTCGACAGCATACCCATCATAATATGAAGCCGTTCATACCGGTACGTATCGCGCAGCGCTTGCGCAAGCGTTGCTGCCCCCTCCGGATTATGCGCTCCATCGAGCAGCATGCGAGGCTTCTCGCATACCATCTCTAAGCGCCCTGGCCATGCTGCACGCTTCAGCCCTTCTTGCGTGGTAGCATCCTCTAACATGAAAGCCATATATTGTCGCAGCACTTCAAGCGCCATTAATGAGGCAGCCGCATTCTTCAACTGATGTGCCCCGTTCATCGTAAGCGACATTCCTTCCATCGAACGGAAAGGGCCGAAGAATGTGAAGTTCTGTTCATTTTCAATCGCATGGAGCAGTTCCACCCGGAACTGTTCGTTCATGACATACAGCGTAGATTGGTTTTTCTCAGCAGCCTGCTTAATCACTTTAAGCGCTTCTGGCTGCTCCACCGTCGTCACCGCTGGCACCCCTGGTTTAATAATTCCTGCTTTCTCGGCAGCAATCTTCTCAATCGTATCCCCAAGTATGTCCATGTGATCATGGCCGATATTCGTAATAATCGATACGATCGGCGTCACGATGTTCGTTACATCAAGCCGTCCGCCAAGTCCTGTTTCCCATACGACGACATCCGGGAACGTCACTGTCGCATAGTACATAATGGCGAGCGCAGTTGATACTTCAAACGTCGTCGGCGAACCGAGCGGCGTTTGTGCGATTTCATCCACCAACGGCTTCAGCTTGTTCACAAGTTGAAGCAGCGTATCTTCAGGAATGTCCTCGTTGTTGTACTTTAAACGATTCGTATACTTCTCAATATAAGGAGAAGTAAATGTGCCGACATCATATCCGTTAGCAAGCAGGACACTTGTTAACATCGCACAGGTCGAGCCTTTACCATTTGT
Source organism: Paenibacillus sp. MER 180 (assembly GCF_023713665.1). NCBI lineage: Bacteria > Bacillati > Bacillota > Bacilli > Caryophanales > Paenibacillaceae > Paenibacillus > Paenibacillus sp. MER 180. The sequence continues at coordinate 27,477 of NZ_JAMAVT010000024.1, forward strand.
GCCCGCAACATGAATGAACTTCAAGCGACGGTGCGGAGAACCTAACCGCTCCATCAACAGTTCGATCCGATCCAATCCAGGACGGATTCCAAAAGGAATTAAAGAATTAATCCAATCAATTGCGTCTTCTACCCGAACAAAAGGAAAATCGGTTGCTTCCGTCTCGCTTGTCGTAGGCATAGTTCCTCATCCTTTATCAGATGTCATTAAACGACCGAACCGGTATGAGACAGCGCTCACGTCCGGATCGGTCGTACATATCGCACAGGTTGTTTACGCTTCTTTCAATTCGGTAATACGCGCCAGTACTTTGTCTCTCTTCTCACTGTAATCACGCTGCTTGGCACGCTCTTCATCAATGACCGAAGCAGGCGCCTTCGCGATGAAGCCTTGATTAGCAAGCTTCTTATCGACACGCTCCACTTCTTTGTTCAGGTGCTCGACTTCTTTTTGAAGACGTGCAATCTCCTGATCAATGTCAAGAAGGCCAGCGAGCGGCAAGTACAACTCGGCTCCTGTCACAATAGCGGTCATCGCTTTGTTCGGAGCAGCAGCTTCTATGCTTACCTCCAGCTTCGAAGTACCGCAGAAGCGTTCCACGAACTCAAGGTTGTTCGTAATGTTCGCTTCTACCATACGATCAGTCGGCTTCACAATCAATTCTACCTTCTTGCTCATCGGAACGTTCACTTCAGCACGAATATTGCGTACTGCGCGAATCATATCCATAAGAAGTGTCATCTCGCGAACCGCCTCAGGCGCTTCGAATTCAGCACGGTATACTGGCCATTCCGCAAGTGTTACCGTCTCGCCGGAGTGCGGCAGATGCTGCCAAATTTCCTCTGAGATGTACGGCATGAACGGATGGATCATGCGCATTGTATGGTCAAGCACGTAAGCCAAAACGGATTGCGTCTTCTTCTTCGCTTGCTCATTCGAGCCATACAAGCTAAGCTTCGCAAATTCAATATACCAATCGCACAGATCATCCCAGATGAAGTTATTGAGTACACGGCCTGTTTCTCCAAACTCATAAGCATCCATCAAGCGTGTAATTTCGCGGGCAGTCTCGTTCATACGGTGGAGAATCCAGCGGTCAGCTGTGCCCAATTCGCCTGTGATGTCGATATCCGCATAAGTGAACCCTTCCAAGTTCATCAGAGCGAAACGGGATGCATTCCAAATCTTATTGGCAAAATTGCGAGCCTGTTCTACACGTTCCCAGCGGAAGCGCAAGTCTTGGCCTGGTGTACTGCTCGTCGAAATCATGAAGCGCATTGCATCAGCACCGTACTTCTCGATAACTTCAAGCGGATCGACACCATTCCCAAGCGATTTGGACATTTTCTTACCATCAGCATCACGCACCAAGCCGTGCATCAGCACATCCTTGAACGGAATTTCGTCTGTGAATTCCAACGCCGTAAAGATCATGCGGGATACCCAGAAGTAAATGATGTCATAGCCTGTAACGAGCACATTCGTTGGATAGTAGCGCTTCAGATCTTCTGTCTGTTCCGGCCATCCAAGTGTGGAGAACGGCCACAATGCAGAGCTGAACCATGTATCGAGTACATCTTCATCCTGCTTCAAGTGGTTGCTTCCGCATGACGTACATGCAGTCGCGTCTTCTTCTGCAACATGAATGTGTCCGCAATCCTCACAGTACCATGCAGGGATGCGATGTCCCCACCATAGCTGGCGGGAAATACACCAGTCGCGTACATTCTCAATCCAATGCAAATATGTCTTCTCGAAGCGATCAGGCACAAAATTAACACCTTTGCCAGACTTCTGTGCTTCGATTGCACGCTCCGCGAGCGGCTTCATCTTCACGAACCATTGCGTAGACAAATACGGCTCTACAACTGCGCCGCTGCGCTCGCTGTGACCAACTTGATGCACATGATCTTCAATCTTGATCAGCACGCCTTGTTCTTGCAAATCCTTCACGATCTGCTTGCGGCAATCTGCACGATCAAGCCCTTGATATTGACCAGCCAGCTCGTTCATTTTACCGGACTCATCCATTACCGTAATTTGCGGCAGTTGATGGCGGAGTCCCATTTCGAAGTCATTCGGATCATGGGCAGGCGTAATCTTAACCGCACCACTTCCGAAGTCTTTATCTACATAATCATCAGCAATGACCGGAATCTCTCTGCCAACAATCGGCAGTACCAACATTTTGCCAATCATATGCTTATAGCGCTCATCCTTAGGGTGTACAGCTACTGCTGTATCGCCAAGCATCGTCTCTGGACGTGTTGTCGCCACAGTGATTGTGCCGCTGCCATCCTTCAGAGGATATTGCAGGTGATAGAGATGCCCCTGCACTTCCTTATATTCAACTTCGATATCAGACAATGCCGTACGTGCTGCCGGATCCCAGTTGATAATATACTTACCGCGGTAGATGAGACCTTTCTCATAGAGCTTCACGAATACTTGGCGAACCGCACGAGACAGACCCTCGTCCAGCGTAAAGCGCTCACGGGAGAAGTCCAATGACAGTCCCATCTTCGCCCATTGCTCACGAATCGTATTCGCATACTTCTCTTTCCAATCCCATACACGCTCCAAGAATGCTTCACGCCCAAGATCATAGCGTGTGATTCCTTCTTCGCGCAGCTTCTGCTCTACCTTCGTCTGCGTTGCAATACCTGCATGGTCAGAACCTGGAAGCCACAAAGCATCATATCCTTGCATCCGCTTGAAACGAATCAAAATATCCTGCAATGTAAAGTCAAGTGCATGACCAATATGCAGCATACCCGTAACGTTCGGAGGCGGGATTACGATTGTGAATGGTTCAGCATCCTTACGATCACCTGCTTTAAAATACTCGCCTTTCATCCAGAAATCATACCATTTCTGCTCCGCTGCCTTCGGATCATACGTCGTAGGCATAGACAGTTGCTCTTGATTCTCTGCCAAGCAAATCCCTCCGTTACATAATCATGAGTATCTAATCGACAATGTTCAGCCTATATAATCGAAGCAAATCATACTGTTCGGTCCATGCATGCTTCTCTAAGCGTATAGCTCGGTATTTGCAAGGACAATTCGCTTACGTAGGCAAATAAAAAAACCTTACGCCGCAAAGGACGAAAGGTTTAGCTTCCGTGGTACCACCTTTATTCCGCTCCCAGTAAAGATCCTTACATCTTACAGATCGTGTGAGCGGCACTTCAGTTGCAAATAACGGCTGCGGCCGGCCTATTCTAGCGTATCCGGAACATGATGAACATCGTGTTCATACATTACCGTGACACGTTCAAAAGGGCAACTCCCAGGTGACTTCAGCGCGGGACAATCCTGCAGGCGTTGCACCGTGTCGCTCTGCTCTCTGTAAGGGGCCAATCGCTTACTAATCCTGTTCATAGTCTTTCAATCAGATCTTTATAAAAATAAACAATAACATTTACGATATATTGTACCTTCGCATACCGAGCGAGTCAATAGACCAAGCACAAAAGGATACCGACAAATGCTTTCCCTATTAGAGGATGTTCAAAAAGTCCGCTTTTGATCACGAAGTAAATCATGAAGTGGACTCGGCATCAAATCTTGAATTCAGCCGGGCCTAAGCAGATGCTTACGAAGTATGTTTCCTGCGGAAACATCTCAGGTGCTCATGTACCCAAAACGTACGCTCCGCTCCTCAGGCCCTAGCTTCATCCAACTGAGGCGTTTTGAAAAAACGCACATCGGAAGCATAAGCTTCGGTGCTGAAAACCGGCCTTTTTGAACTCGCACTATTAGTCATATCCTGTTTTTCATTTTTCATAACATGTACTATAGGAGGTGTTTTACATGGAACGGTGGTGGTGTCGTGTTCGAGGTTCCATTAAAGGGGTTCTTTTCCCCATCATTTGCTTGCAATTTGTTCGCACGCTGCTTCTGCCAACAGCATTTGACGTATTTTTGCTATTTGTATTATTCCTCATCTTCATTGGATTTTTGTGGGATGTATATTGAAGCTTGTACTCTTGTACAACTGCATGCAGACACAAAGAAACCCGTCGCTCATTGAGCCATACGGGTTTCTTGCCTATCTATTAGGAAGTGGAGATATCGTTACGAGGTGGGAATATACAGAACTTGCCCTTCGGATATATCCGATTCCGCTAAGCGGTTGTAGAGCGCAATTTCTCTCGAGTTCATGCAATAGCGGTCAGCAATTGTATCGAGTGTTTCAGAACGCTGCACAATACACAAGCGCACCTTCTTGAAAGCCCGCTCATCATCAATACGCTGCAGGAATAGCGACTGCCACTTTACTTCCTCACCAGTTGTCTCCTCATTCTTTGCTGCTAGCTGCGCTGCCTCTTCTTCCTTCTGGATACGTTCCAGTTCTTGAGACTCCCGCTTCTTCTGCAGCAACGAACTGAATCCAACTGGTTCCGCTGCTTCCGGCTCACTCGCTTTCGACTTGCCGATTGCAATCTTCATCTCTTGCTTGGAAGTTGCTGGAACATCCTCCGGCTCATTCAATGGAGTAGCTGCTTCAATATCGTCCCGCTCCACTTCCTGATTCGAGGCGAGCGATTCACCTTCACCCTCTGATTGAACAGCTGCATCTACTTCGATGGATTGCACGTTTTCCTTTCTCGCAACAGGCTCATTCGTATTTGCTTCATTCGAGAGGGTCGGTGAATGAGACTCCAACTGAGTCATTTTCGCTGCTGGCTCGTGTTCTGCGCTATCCGTGGCAGCACTTGCTCTGCCCGGCGCTCGCCCTGCTTCGCCTTGCCCCTCGGCACTCTGAACCTCTAACCGCTCCTCCTCATCTCGCGTCTCTCTAGCCCACTGAGAACCACTCCATGTGAGCGGAATACGTTCAGATTGGGGAGAATCTCCATCAAATGCATCATGATTGGTTTGTGCAGGCAGCAGCCTCTCCCCTTCGAATTTGCGAACCTCCACGTCTTCAGCAGCTCGATCGAAGTTCTCTTCCAACTCTTCTTCTGCCTGATCCTCCATCTGTTCCTCTGCCTGTTCTTCTGTTTGTTCTTCTGTTTGTTCTTCTTGCTCCTGTTCCTCCGAAGCCCTAACAGGACTGAAATCTCTATAATCAGCTTCTGTTTCTACTTTCGATTCAGTCGCAACTTCCGATTCAGTTGCAACTTCTTCAGTCCCATGCTCTGCTGATTTCGTGAACGCCGGTGTATATGTACCGTAGTCACGCAGCCACGCTGGCTCTTCCCCATCGTGCTCGAGCTCCGTTTGATGTACAACTGTAAATTGCTCCGGCTCCCAAGCCGCAGGCTCTATACTTTCCATTGAGATGCCGCGCAGCGATAAAATTCCTGTAATATTTAATGTACGTGTTGATAAAAGGTCTACATCGAAGTGCTCAATATCGACCGAAATATCATCCAAGCTGCGCACCCGATTTAAGGGGAGTGTGATTTCAACAGGGATCCAATGCTCAAGCGAATGACTGCTGCGCAGTTCATCAGCACCTACATATGCCCCAGCCAGCAGCAAGCTGCCACGCACTGTCACCTGGTCACCAGCAGGAATGACCTGAATGTGCGGTGTCAACTCCACTTCTTCCAATTGATCAATGCCGACTACTTCGTCGGACAAGTGCACACGTTCATAAATATCAAAGCGCAATCCATATGATTCTTCGCTCACAGACCGCTCCTCCTCCCGCAGTTCATATGCCATCTTCCCTTGTGACCAGCGTACATGCGATATGGCAACGATGTTAAGCTACAGTCGCAAAGTCAGACTCGTATCACTACTTCATCTATATGGGAGGAAAGAGAGGAGCATGACTATATTTTTTGCCGCAAGCGCAACATGTCCTCAGGCCACGGGGCGTCTACAACAATCTGTTCTCCTGACAGCGGATGGATGAAGCGCAAACTCTCCCCATGAAGCGCTTGTCTGCTAATGAGCTTGCCATCGCCCCCATATTGCGTATCTCCCGCAAGCGGATGCCCCTTCGCACTCATATGCACCCGAATTTGATGTGTCCGACCCGTCTCCAGCGTTAGGCGCACGAGGGACAGTTCTGAGCCGGGCCGCAGTGTTTCATAGTGGGTAATCGCAGGAGCTCCACTATCGCTTACCCGATATTTGCCGCGATGATGACGATCCTTCCCTATTGGCGCATCTACCGTTCCAGAAGCCGGCGTCAGCGTTCCCTGAACAATCGCATGATAGATGCGCTCAATCTTCTTCTCGCGCATCATCTCATCCAGAATCACTTGTGTACAAGGCTGCTTCGCGTACAGCACCGGCCCGGTTGTATCAACATCTAAGCGATGTATATGCAGCACCTTGGAAGCCTGCCCCGTCCATAGATAGTGGCATGCCACAGCATGGGCAAGACTATCCCGCCTCTTATCCTGCTCCGGTGTCGTTGGATGAACCGCCATACCTGCAGGCTTATATACAACCAAGCAAGCATCATCTTCATACAGCACCTCGGCAGGTGCGTCAGCGGGCTCATAAGCATCCGCTTCAGCAACAAACCATTTCACACGCAGCCTATCTCCTGCAGTGCGAATATCTCCCGCATGATTCATTCTATGAACGAATTTTTTTGGCAAACGTAGCTCGCTAATCAGCCATGCCAGTGTAGATTGTTCATCTTGAAGCGAAGCTTTGCCGGGCATGAATTCTATCCATTCTCCTTGGCGTCTCCAATATCGTGTCACGACGCATCTCCTCCGTTCCTATCCATTTCAAAGCCCGGCACTCCACTTCTAACGCGGAATCGCCGGGCTCGTATTCGTCCTATTTATGTGTATAGATTGACCATACCATCCTATATTCAAGCCTGCATATACTTAGATTGATTTCTTTAGCGCAGCATAGTTGGCTTGAATTGTAAATTCAATGTCCTCATCGGTATGAGCCGCCGACACAAACATCCCCTCGAATTGCGAAGGCGCTACATTAACCCCTTCATCGAGTAGATGCTTAAAGTACGTACGGAACAGCTCTTGATTGGACGTGCGAGCCGTATCAAAATTCGTTACCGGCTCATTCGTAAAGAACGGGCATACCATCGAGCCAACACGGTTGATTGTACACGGCACTCCCAGTTCTTGCGCATTGCGGATAAAGCCTGCCTCAAGCTTGGCACCCTTACGATCCAATTCCGCATACACCTCCGGCGTAAGCAAAGACAATGTCGTATAACCGGCAGCCATCGCCAGCGGGTTGCCGCTAAGCGTACCTGCTTGATAGATCGGGCCACTCGGTGCAATTTGCTCCATGTACTCGCGTTTGCCTCCGTATGCACCTACTGGCAGTCCACCGCCGATAACTTTGCCGAAGCAAGTCAAGTCCGGTGTGACGCCAAACAACCCTTGCGCACAGCTGTAGCCCACACGGAATCCTGTCATAACCTCATCGAAAATAAGCAGACTTCCATATTGCTCCGTCAAATGCCGCAGGCCTTCCAAGAACCCTTCCTGAGGTGGTACAACCCCCATATTGCCCGCAACCGGCTCTACAATGACACAGGCAATATCTTCGCCATATCGATCAAAGGCCAGCTTCACTGCTTCCAGATCATTATACGGAACCGCAATCGTATTGCTGGCAACCCCTTCAGGCACCCCCGGGCTGTCTGGTAGTCCCAATGTCGCTACACCCGAACCAGCCTTGATGAGCAGGCTGTCTCCATGACCATGGTAGGAGCCCTCGAATTTCACAATCTTACTCCGCTTCGTAATACCGCGCGCCAATCGGATTGCACTCATCGTCGCTTCCGTTCCGGAATTCACCATACGAACGATGTCTACGGAAGGTACACGCTCACATACCAGTTTCGCCATAGCCGTCTCGATCTCCGTAGGCGCACCGAAGCTTGTCCCCTTCGCTGCCGTCTCTTGGATCGCACGCACGACTTCGGGATGCGCATGACCCATAATTAGCGGCCCCCATGAGCATACATAATCTACGAATACATTGCCATCGATATCATACAGCCGGGATCCTTCCGCCCGTTCAATATAAGCAGGTGTCAGACCGACGGATTTGAATGCGCGTACAGGGCTGTTCACACCGCCAGGTATGTATTTCTTTGCTTCTGCAAATGCTGCCTGCGAACGTGTGTCTACACGGCCAGATTTTTTTTCAGACATGTTGGTTGCTCCTTCTTATTTATTCCTCTGTTCTATGTTACACTAATAAAAAATCGGCTTGGCAAAGAGGGGAAAGTCATGATTGAATTGCTCAAACGCGTCCCACTGTTCTCTGATTTGACTGATGAACAGCTGGAAATCGTATCGTCCATCACATCCCGCCGGGAGTATGCCCCACATACGATCTTGTTCCAGCAGGGAGATCCAGGGCACACATTCTGCATCGTATTTCGCGGTGCCGTCAAAGTATACACATCCAACAAGAAAGGCCAGCAGAAGATCCTCTCTGTCTTTCAGAGCGGCGACAACTTCGGTGAACTTGCGCTTATTGATGGCAAGCCGCGTTCTGCAACAGCAGAGACATTAGAGGATACGGTTCTCTTTACCGTCACATCCGAGAGCTTCCACTTACTGCTGCGCGCCCACTACGATATTGCGAAGCAGGTTATGATTCAACTATGCGGTCGACTGCGCTCGACGAACGGATATGTCTATGACTTAACGTTCTTAGATGCACCAAGCCGCATCGTAAAGAACATCGTTCGCATCGCTCAGCAACAAGGCGAGCGCCGCGGAGATAAAATCTACATCCGTGCCGCCTTCGACGCTGATGCCATGTCAGGTCTTGCTGGCGTACATCGGAACGTATTAGAACAAGTGATTCGTGATCTCGAGCATCAGCGTATCCTGACGCTGCAGCCGACCGAATACACGCTGGACGTATCCCGACTGTTCCAGAGTCCTTACGTTAGCTAGCTCCATACATCGGGTAGACAAGCTCCCCGTCGGCACATTCAACGAACTTTGCCACGGGGAGTTTGCTATTTATACAGAAGTCGCTTCTTTTAATCAAGCCCCACTGCAACAATTGTTACGCTCGCTCAGACAGCCAACGTGCAGCATCCTTCGCATGATACGTAATAATCATATCTGTTCCCGCGCGCTTCAGACCAAGCAGCAGTTCGCTCACAATAGCGCGTTCATCAACCCATCCAAGCTTGCTCGCTGCCTTCACCATGGAATACTCGCCGCTCACATTGTAAGCCACTAGCGGCAAATCGAATTGATCCTTCATCACACGGATAACATCCATGTATGCCATGGCTGGCTTCACCATAAGCATGTCCGCGCCTTCCAGAACGTCCTCTTCTGCTTCACGAATTGCTTCGCGCACATTGGCAGGATCCATCTGATAAGTCTTGCGATCACCGAATTGAGGCGCGGAATGAGCCGCATCTCGGAATGGACCATAGAATGCCGATGCATACTTCACCGAATAGGACATGATCGGCACATCATGATAACCTGCCTCATCAAGACCTGCACGAATCGCATGCACGAATCCATCCATCATATTGGATGGCGCTATAATATCAGCCCCCGCTTCTGCTTGAGACACCGCCGTACGCACTAAGTACTCGAGCGACTCGTCATTATCAATCTCGCCTACCTCGCATCCATTCACTTCATGCACATGAACCATTCCACAATGCCCATGATCGGTATATTGGCATAGACATGTATCCGCAATAATAAGCAGGTCAGGGTGAGCCGCCTTAATTCGTCTTGTCGCTTGTTGGACGATTCCATCCGCGGCGAATGCAGAGCTTCCGACAGCATCCTTCGAAGCTGGGACACCAAACAGCACAATAGCTGGTATACCCAACTGAGCAATTTCGTCTATTTCTTCATCCATACGGTCAAGGGAGAAATGATAAACTCCCGGCATGGAGCTAATCTCTTCCTTAATCCCTGTACCATGCGTCACAAATATAGGCATAATCAAGTCATTGACTGTCAATACAGTCTCGCGAACCATATTGCGGAGAGCTGCCGTCTTCCGTAGGCGGCGTAATCTTGTAGTTGGAAATACCATGTTAGCAACCTCCTTGAATGTGTATATGCGCCTTGTCAGCACTGCTAAGTCTGCACATTTCGTCCACCATACTGCTAATGGTAGATCGTTCTGCGACTGCAGCAACCTGCAAGCCTGCATCACGCGCCGTGCGCGCTGTAATCTCCCCGATGCACACCACTTGAGCGCCACTCAGCTTCGCTACAGGGTCAGGAACCCCCATGCGTCCGAGTGCGGCGATCAGGTTCGTAACCGTCGAGGAACTTGTAAACGTAATCAGATGAATCGCGTTCTCTTCCAGCAATTCCACTAAATAAGGATCATCGTACTCAGGCAGCACAGTCTCGTACAAATCGACCTCATCCACAAGCAGGCCATGCTGCTGCAGCATCTCCTTCAGCCAAGGGCGCGCCAGATCACCCCGCGCAAGAAGCACGCGTTCTTCTGGCGAGATTAATGGACGAAGGGCATCCCATACCCCTTCTTGGCTATACTGAGCAGCAGATACATCTGGCTGCACTCCATATTCGCGAAGCGCTTCAGCAGTCTTGGGGCCTACCGTTACGATTCGTACATTCGCCCATTGGCGAATATCCTGTCCTTGCTCCTGCAAGTGTTGGAACCAATACTTGACGCCATTCACACTCGTCAGAACTAGCCATTGATATTGCTGTGCATGGATAAAAGCCTGATGAATCGCTTGCTGTTTCCCATGAGAGACAGGCGCCCGCATCTCAATGACGGGATATTCATACGTCTCCCCTCCAAGCTGTTCAATGGGCTTAACAAGCTCGCTAGCCTGCGAACGACTCCTCGTGACAAGTACTCTCTTACCGAACAGCGGGCGCTCCTCTGCCCAAGCTAGCTGTTCTCGCAGCTTCACGACATCCCCCACAACAATGACTGCCGGCGACTCGAAGCGAGCACGCTCTGCCTCATCCGCAATCGTCGCTAGAGTCCCTACGAGCGTGCGCTGCTCAGCCCTTGTTCCCCAGCGCACTAATGCAACAGGCGTATCCGCTGCCCGCCCGTGACTCATCAATCGTTCGGCTATTACACGCAGCTTGCCGATACCCATAAGGAACAGCAAAGTTCCAGCAGATTGGGTCATCTGCTCCCACTCGATGAACTCATCCAGCTTGTCCGGGTTCTCATGACCAGTCACTACACAAAAGGAAGATGCGTAGTCCCTGTGAGTCACAGGGATGCCCGCATACGCAGGAACCCCAACAGCGGAGGTGACACCCGGAACGATCTCATACGGAACTCCATGCTGCTTCAGTACAGCTACTTCTTCTCCCACTCTACCGAACACACAAGGATCGCCCCCCTTTAAGCGAACAACCTTGTTTCCTTCCTGAGCTAAATCAGCAAGCAGTTGGTTAATATCCGCCTGCTTCATCGCATGTCGATCAGGCAGCTTGCCTACATAGATTTTGCGAGCGCCTTGCTTCATATATCTGAGCAATTGAGGGCTAGAGAGACGATCATAGACAACAACATCTGCTTCCTGCAAACAATTCATGCCTTTGACCGTAATCAATCCCACATCACCTGGCCCAGCGCCTACCAGATAGACAATACCTATTTCAGAGGAATGCCGTTCCATTCATATCAGCCCCTTAATTGGGATAGCATTTGTTCCGCTCCTCGGTCCAGCAGCCGCTCAGCAACTGCAATGCCAAGTTCCTCTGGTTGTCCACCTTCCATTGTGTCACTCAAAATCATATTCTCTTCCGCAGATCCAACAAGACCTGTTAAGCGTATCGTGTCATCTGCTTTATGAAGCTCTGCATACGCTCCGATCGGCACTTGGCACCCGCCATTCAAGCGGCCTAAAAAAGCCCGCTCCGCCTGAACGGTACGAGCAGTATCTACATCGTGATAACGCGTAAGCAGCGACAATACTTCCTCATCATCTGCACGGCATTCAATCCCCAATGCCCCTTGCCCTACCGCTGGGAGACACAGTTCTGTCGGCAAATAGGATGTGATACGATCCTGCCATCCCATCCGATGAAGTCCTGCTGCAGCAAGAACGATTGCATCGAATCCTTCCGTCTCTAGCTTCTTTAACCGTGTATCAATATTGCCGCGCAATGGCTCGATCTGCAAATCCGGTCTATGCGCCTGCAATTGACAAGCTCTGCGCAGGCTGCTCGTGCCTACCTTCGCACCTATAGGCAAATCCTCAATCGAGGTGCCAGACTTCATAATCAAGCAATCTCTTGGATCTTCCCGCTTGGGCACAGCGCCAACCGTCAGTCCATCCTGAAGTTCCCAAGGCATGTCCTTCATGCTGTGAACCGCGATATCCACTTCCTTATCCATTAACGCTTGTTCAATCTCCTTCACGAACAACCCTTTGCCGCCAACCTTGGACAAGGTGACGTCCAGGATGCGATCTCCTTTCGTTACGATCTTCTTAATTTCGAATCGGAACGGAAGGTTGTTCTCTTTGCAAATGGTCTCCAACGCCGCAATCACATGCCCGGTCTGCGTCAATGCCAAGGCGCTCTGCCTTGTCCCAACAATGATAGTACGCATCTAGTTCCCCTCCTGCTTGCCTATAGTATTCATTCATTTATTGATATTTGCGAGCCACGCCATGACCCAGTCCTCCCATTTGGGAAGTGTGACATTACATTCATAGGCCCGCCAGCATTCTTCTGCATAGTGCCGCATTGCTCGCTGGCGATCTACCGTGTCTGGCAGCACATCATGCGAAGCCTTGCGTGCGTGCAGCAGCATCTCCGCTACTTGCGCCAACTCATCGTCCATTAACTTGGACAGCTTGGCTAATATGCTTCTCGTCAAGGTTGGACTAGCGCCGCCAGTTGATACAGCGAGATGAACATCTCCGTGCTGCACCGTCCCAGGATTGGCGAAGTCACTCTGTTCCGGACTATGAGCAATATTGATGAGCGCCCCACGGCGCCTCGCTTCCTCAGCTACTCGCTCATTCACTTCACAGTGATCTGTCGCAGCAAACACAAGCAGCGCTCCAATGGCGTCCCCCTCTTCATACTCTCTTGCGATATGAACAATGCTACCTTCATGGACAAAGTGCCAAAGCTCTGCAGTCAATACGGGACTGACCACTTTCACTTCAGCACCACTCGCCAGCAAGTGACGAACCTTGCGCGCAGCTACCTTGCCGCCGCCAATCACCGTACATGGCTTGCCAACAAGCTTCAGCATAATCGGATACAGAGGGGAATCTCCCATTCGCTACACTCCAATCCAGCGATGAAATGTCGACAATGAATTCAATGCGAAATTGAGCATCATTACCGCATAACATCCTAAATTCAACAAAGAAAGTCGAAATCCTGTTGAATCATTACGCGAGCGTTTCACAATATAAGAGCCATAGAATAAAAGCGCTAATAACGTAAACCATATCTTAAAATCAATCAGCAATTCCGTACGATTGTCGAGCAGAATAGCCCCAACTGCTACGGCAAGCGACAGTAAAATCATCGGAATGCCAATTACGACAGCCAGAAACGAAAAGCGTTCAATTCGTTCAAGACTAGGCAAGCGCCGCACTGCGTCAGACCATTGCTTGGCCTTCAGCTTATGATGAAGAAATACATACATGCCCGCGAATACGGCACTAATCGTCAGGGCCGCGAAACCAAAGGCTACAAGCGAGATATGGAAAGAGAGCAAATTGCGCATCATCTCCCATTCCTTCATCGATGCAGGCATTGTCGGGTCGTTAAGCATGTTCACGAGCAATAAGGCAAACCCAATAAGATTGACGAAAAAAACGATAAATTCGATATGAAAGAACCTGCTAATGACAATGGATACGGTCACGAGGAACCATGAAAATAAAAACATAAATTCAAAACTACTAAAAACGGGTACATCCTGATGCCTCACCATTCTCACAATCAAGAAGATCGTCTGAAGTACCCATACAAAAGTAAGAAGCCCTGCACCCATCCGCTTCGCTTTCCGATTGACTCCTACCACATCGGAAAAATAAAACAGAAGGCTCAGGGCGTATGTGTAGATAATCGCATCGTAAATCCAACTATTCGTAACCATCGATGCCTGCCGCCTCCTGTTCTTCCTCTACCATGTGACGGCTGCCCAAGACAGCACAGACTTCCCCCGCTCGGGTTCCGTATTTCGATTCACGGTGACTTGGGATGAGGGCTGTTCCTTGCCTCGCTCCTCCTTGCCACCTGCTTCTGGCTGCTCCAGTGCGAAAATTTGCGAAAATAACCGCAATGCCTCGTCCCCATTTTTCTCAGCGGCGAGCTCTTTAATTTGATTAATTGGGTCGTGCATCATTTGGTTCAACATGCTCTTCGTCAGACGGCGTATCAATTTTTCTTCCCGTTCAGACAGCTCGGGAAGCTTATTGAACAAGCTTTGCAGCGTATCCTGATGGATACGTTCTGCTTTGGACTGTAAAGACCGAATCATCGGAGTTACACCCAGCATTTTGAGCCAATGACGATGCTCCTCGAGTTCATCTGCGATGAAAGCTTCGATCTTCGCCGCTTCCTTGCGGCGACGTGCCAGATTGCTCTCCACAATACCTTGCAGATCATCGATATCATATAAGAATACATTCGACACGTCACTAATCGCCGGATCCAGGTCACGCGGCACGGCAATGTCAATGAAGAACAGCGACCGAGATTTGCGCCTGCTCATCGCCCGCTTCACATCATCCGCTGTCAGTACATATTCCTTCGAACCCGTTGAGCTAATCACAATATCAGCCTCAACCAGCATCTGTTCGGCCGCATCAAGCGTACCTGCCCGGCCGTTAAACTGCTTCGCCAGCTCTTCCGCGCGAGATAGGGTACGGTTTGCCACCATTACCTCCGCAGCCCCGTTGGCATATAAGTGCTTCACAGTCAGCTCGCTCATTTTGCCTGCGCCTAGAATGAGCACCTTCTTTCCTTGGAACGATCCGAATATTCGCTTGCCAAGCTCCACTGCGGCATAGCTGACCGATACCGCATTTTCGTTAATGCTTGTTTCGGCATGTGCTCTCTTCGCGAGTGTTATCGCCTGCTTAAATACTGTATTCAGCCACGTCCCGGTTACCCCTTCATTTTGCGCGAACAAGAAGGCATTACGGATTTGGCCTAAAATTTGCGTTTCGCCGATGACCATGGAATCCAAGCCGCAACTGACTCGGAACAAATGCTCGACAGCCTGATCATCTTCATATATATAGAGGTACGGTGTAAATTGCTGTCTGGAAATGCCGAACCACGTCTCCATAAAGCTGCGGATGAAGTGACCGCACATGTGCAATCTGTCGACAACCACATACAGTTCTGTGCGATTGCATGTCGACACCATCACGCATTCGAGCACGCTCTTCGTCTGTCTCAATTGTCTCAGCGCCTCTTGCCAATCACTTTCGGGCACCGCAAACTTCTCCCGAATTTCTACGGGCGCCGTACGATAGTTCATGCCGACGACGATGATGTGCATTCATTTCACCTGCTTTTCAAAATTTAGTACATTCTCAGATGATAATCATTATAACATAGATCAACAAGAACATTCGTTCGTAATTTGAAAATATTATGAAATGCATGTCAAATTTTAGTTTGTACGGGCTAACTGCACCTTATACTATCATTGCAACGCCCCAATGTCATTCTTTTTTTATGTACTTTTTGCCAGTTCACTTCGGTGTAAAATAAGATTCCAGCACTTCCTTCAAATCCTTGTCTGCGCTAACCAGTTCTTCACGCTTGGATGCGATCCATCCCCCGCTGCTGTTATAGACGAGCGCATAGCTGTCATAGAGTCGGGTCATTGCCTCAGCGCTCATGCTGATCATCTCTTTTTCACTGTCCGTTAATGGGCGATCGCCATTTAACTGCATCAATGTGATGGTTTCTACAACCTTATTTAGGCTTGGCAGCTCTGGCAGCTGCTTCTTCCCTGCCGCACGAACCAGTCTTTCATGTGCAAATGCTGCTGAATAAGCAACAAGCTTCAATTTTTGAAGTGGTTCTGTCGAGTCATATCGCGCCGCTTCCTGCAATGATCCTTTTAACAGGTTCGTTTGAAATTGAGCTACTTCGTACAGCATTTTAAGCGGATCGGACGCTTCTGCCTTCGGAGAGAATAAGTTGTACACTTGAATGGAAGGCCATATTAACAGCATGAACAACACAACCATCCATACGATACCGCCTCGAAATCGTCTAGGTCTCATCAGCATTCTCCTACTATATATGATTATGTATATAGCTTATGGAGCAACAAGTGGACAAATAACCGAGCTATGAGGTTGACTCTCTATAAGAATAAAAAAAGCCCGCTCCACCCTGTGCCAAGCACGAGGATGAGCGGGACTTTATTGTCGTTTATACCAATTCGGATACTTTCATATCCGGAGTAACCACTTGCAATTCGCCTAATCCGCGAATAAGTTTCTTCGCGTACGTTTTCTCCGGTTTCAACACAGAGACCAGGTAATCAATGGCTAGCTGCGGGTCTACTGTTTCTCCGCAAGTGTAACAATCGATTGCTGCAAATCCACGTTCAGGATAAGTGTGGATTGAAAGATGACTTTCTGACAACATAACTAGAACTGTTGCCCCTTGTGGGTCAAACTGTTTAGATTGAACAGACAAGACCGTTGCACCACACGCTTCAGCGGCTTCTACCAGTTGTGCTTCAAGCAATTGAGCATTGTTCAGCAAATCGAAGTCGACTCCCCACGTGTCAACAGCAACATGTCTTCCGAAAGTTGAGTATTCCATCTTTCGGTTCCCCCTTCCTAGGAATAAAATGTTTGAAAAAATAATTTCATCCGCTAGGACCTACGTCATTCACTTCCCGAGGGAAAAATCTCTCGCAACATGCAATGTCCTGAGTGAATCCTGGTTCCTATATTGTTTTCAACGAGATTAAAAATAACATCTTACTCACATAAATGCAACACTTTTTTATCCACTTATCCCCTGACTATTCCATTTTCCCTGTCTACTATATGGCGAAAGCCTCTAATAGGTGTCTAGTACGCCCGCCCAATATTCGCTGTAGAACAAAAAAAGAACTTAAGGCATACGCCTTAAGTTCTTTCATATTCAAGTGCCGCTCAGGCTTCCAAGATGAACAATTGCTTTGCCAGTGCTGTTAGCTGCTGATCTACAGCTTGAACCTCATCTGCTGACAGGCTTCGATTGCGCTTATCGAGCAAATTGTTGATGCGCTCCTTAATACTCGCAATTCGTATTTCTACATGTTCGTTACGATACATGTTATGCAAGTCCTGTACCGTATCCTTATGCTCGAAAATAACGCGAGGCTCTTCCTTCTGCTCTACAATCTTGCGAACAGCCCCATCTGCGTAATAATAAGTGATTGTAAATCCCGCAAAAATCCGATTGACTACCGCTTCGCCACGAAATGTCGCCACAAGCTTATGCATCACTTGTGTCAATTTCGGATGAACCAAGCGGCAAGACGTTACACAGACATACCGATTGCCTTGTTTCTCGAACAGGAATATGATCTCATCACCCTGGCCGTCCTCAAGAACCACCTCTTGATTACCGTTTTCTAATACTTTCACCCGCCCCACAATAGATTGCTTCGCGAGCGATTGCACAAATCGGGTCAATTGAGCTTCCGTTAACTGTAAACTGGCTTTCACATACTCTGTGGCTAACCGCCGAGCCATAAAAACTCTCCTTACCTGTATTCAACATATAATATTTATACATGTTTATTATACTACAGGGAGAATATGAATTCCTGTTCATGAGCCGCCATTTTATGGTGCATTTCGCAAAAAAACGGACTGAGGCCGGAACTACCCCGCTTTTTATCCAACATGCTTACGAATTAACGCTTGCATGCTGGTTAATAATGTCCCATAACTCTTCACGGCCTTGTCCTGTCTCCGCGGAGAACATGACAAACGGAGCATCCGATGACAACCCAAGGGTGGTACGAACTTGCTTCACATGCTTCGGAAGATGGTTTCTCGATATTTTATCAGCCTTCGTCGCAACCACACATACCGGGACGCCGTAATGCGTAAGCCAGTCATGCATCATGCAATCGTCTGCTGTAGGCGCATGGCGCAAATCAACAACCAGCAGCACAAGGCGAAGTGTCTCACGCTCTTGGAAGTACGCTTCAATCATGCGTCCCCACGCAGCGCGCTGCGTCTTCGATACCTTTGCATACCCGTATCCCGGCACGTCCACGAAATACATATTGTCATTAATGCGATAGTAGTTCAACTGCTGTGTCTTTCCCGGCTGCGAGCTTGTACGCGCCAAGTTCTTGCGCATAATCATGCGATTGATTAACGATGACTTCCCTACATTCGATCGGCCTGCCAGACCAATCTCCGGGAACCCGTCATCTGGATACTGTGCAGATCCAACAGCACTAATAATAAATTCAGCATTTGTTATTTTCATACGCGATTATCCTCACCTTACATTCTGTTCTGTCTATTGTACAATTGTACACGATTCCCGTCATTTCACAAAAAGAAAAACGGATGCGCTGCACGCGCATCCGTCTTGTTGCTATGCCATTATGATGAAGTCGCCTCCAGCAACGCATGCTGCAGCACTTCATCCATATGAGCTACTGGTATAAAGGTCAGCTCCCGCCGTACTGTATCCGGGATATCCGCTAGATCGCGTTCATTGTCATGCGGGAACAGAACCGTCTTGATTCCTGCACGAAGCGCGGCCAGCGACTTCTCTTTCAATCCACCAATCGGGAGTACTCTCCCGCGCAATGTAATCTCACCGGTCATTGCAACATCCTTGGATACATACCGATTAGTGAACGCCGATACAAGTGCCGTCGCAATTGTGATTCCGGCGGAAGGGCCATCCTTCGGAATCGCTCCTTCTGGGACATGGACATGAATATCCAGCTTCTCATGGAAGTCGGGCTCCAATCCCCACTGCGCCGCCTTCGAGCGGATGTAGCTAAATGCAGCCTGTGCAGACTCCTTCATGACATCGCCAAGCTTGCCTGTCAATTGCAGCTTGCCGGAACCAGGAACAACGGTAACCTCAATATTAAGCGTATCCCCTCCCGCTTCGGTCCACGCAAGACCTGTCACCGTTCCTATCTGATCATCTTGTTCTGCCAGACCATAGCGATATCGAGCTACACCTAAATATTCGGATAATTGCTGGGCGTGAATCTGTATGTCTTCCACCTGTTCAGATACAATTCGCTTTGCAGCCTTGCGGCATAGCGCAGCCAATTGCTGTTCCAGTTGACGAACTCCCGCTTCACGTGTATATTCACGAATCACTTTCAGAAGGCAGTCCTCTTGAACCGTCAGCTGATTCGCCTGCAATCCATGGGCTTCCTTCTGCTTCGGAAGCAGATGCCTGTTCGCGATTTCCAGCTTCTCAAGCTCCGTATATCCAGACAAGGACAGCAGTTCCATCCGATCTAGCAGCGGACGCGGTATATTGTGAACCGCATTGGCAGTTGTCACGAACAGAACCTTGGACAGGTCGACCGGGAGCTCAACGAAATGATCACTGAATGCATTATTCTGTTCTGGATCCAATACCTCCAGCAGTGCAGATGCCGGATCCCCACGGAAGTCAGATGCCATCTTGTCGATTTCATCAAGCAGCATTACTGGGTTCATCGTGCCCGCATTTTTGAGCGCCTGAACAATTCGTCCTGGCATCGCACCTACATAGGTACGACGATGACCGCGAATCTCCGCCTCGTCACGCACCCCACCTAACGAGATACGAACAAATTTCCGTTCAAGCGATTTCGCAATTGACCTTGCAAGCGACGTTTTCCCGACACCCGGCGGACCAACAAGGCATAGAATCGGCCCTTTCATTTCTTTGACTAGCTGCTGTACAGCCAAATATTCAAGGACACGTTCCTTCGGCTTCTCAAGTCCATAATGATCGGCCTCCAGAATGGATTCTGCCTTGCTCAGATCCAGATCATCCTCCGAGAGCTGAGCCCACGGAATCTGAAGCAGCCAATCGATATAGTTTCGAATCACCGAACCTTCTGCGGAAGAAGCCGGCATTTTCTCCAATCGATCGATTTCTTTGCCGATTTTCTCACGAACTTTATCCGGAGCCTCGAGCTCCTTCAATTGGGCACGCAGCTCCTCGGCCTCGCCCGTGCGGCCTTCTTTATCTCCCAATTCCTTCTGGATCGCCTTCATTTGCTCACGCAAATAGTATTCCTTCTGTGTCTTCTCCATCTGCTTCTTCACGCGCTGGCCAATCTTCTTCTCCATCTCCAGCACTTCGCTCTCATTATTGAGCAGCTCAAGCAGCTTATGCAGACGGGCTTTGCTATCCACCGTCTCCAGAAGCGCCTGTTTATCTTTGAGCTTGATGGACAAGTGGCTGGCGATTACATCCGCCATCCGCCCCGGTTCTTCGATGTCCGTTACGGAAGCTAGTGTCTCAGGCGACACCTTCTTCGACATTTGCACATAGTTCTCGAACTGGGTCAATGCCATGCGCATGAGCGCTTCTGTCTCTGAAGGATCACCCGACGTCTCTTCATGCAATACATGCACCTGAACCTCATAGAACTCCTCATTAGGCACATATTCAACGATCTCAGCGCGCTCAACACCCTCAACAAGCACACGTATTGTGTTATTAGGCAGACGTAACATTTGACGAACCTTCGCTATCGTGCCTATACGGAAAATATCATCCTGAGAAGGCTCCTCGATGCTGACCTCTGACTGCGTGCACAACAGCAGCAATTGATCTTCCAGCATCGCATGTTCAAGTGCCCGTACCGACTTATCGCGCCCCACATCCAAGTTCAACACCATGCTCGGGTACACGAGCAAGCCTCGTAGCGGGAGCAGAGGCAGGCGGCGGTCTTTGTTCGATTTAAGCCCCATCGTTCGGCACCCCCATGGCTATCATGATCTATCTAGTACATTGCATCCAACATTTTATCAAATGTTCAAGTAAAACACCAATTTTCCACAGGCCGATCAGCTATAGCTGCTCCCATCAGAAGAACTGCTATTCTTCTCCGATCCTTCTGCATGCAGCAACGGCAGCGAGGTGCCCACGGCACGTTCGAACGGTTGCGGCTTATGCTCTGCATCTCCCTTCCATTCACTGCCGAATGCATGTTGGAAGCCTTCCTCAATGTGTTCGACGGGTATGACTTGCACTCCATCCAAGCCTGCGAAGATATCCTGCCAATTCTCCTTCGGAATAAGCACGCGAGTTGCTCCTGCTTGAAAAGCCGCTTCCACCTTCGCAAGTACGCCGCCGACCGGCTTAATGCGCCCATGAAGACTGATTTCACCTGTCATCGCAAGCTTATTGTCCACAGGCCATCCATTCAATGCTGATGCGATGGCTATCGCCATTGCCATGCCCGCGGATGGACCATCTACTGGCGATCCGCCTGGGAAGTTAATGTGCAAATCGAAGTTGGATGTCTCATGTCCCAGGCTGCGAAGCACGGTCAATACGTTCTCAATAGACCCCTTCGCCATACTCTTGCGGCGCAGCGTTCGGCTTCCACCGCCCAGCTCTTCTTCCTCGACAACACCCGTAATTGTATACTTGCCGTGCCCACTCTTCACACGGATCGCACTCACTTCAATTTCCAGCAGCGCTCCCATGCTAGGACCGTACACAGCCAAGCCATTCACGAGACCAACCTGTGGTTCTGCGGGAACTTTGCGATCAGGACGCGGAGCAATCTGGCTGCTGTTGGCAACCCATTCTACATCAGCCGCATCAATCGATGTCCGCCCTTCTGACATCGCCAGTCCAGCCGACAGTTGGACAATATTCACCGCCTCACGCCCATTGGTCGCGTACTTCTTCACCATATCTACCGCTTCTGGCGAGTGCGGGAAGCCAATTTTCTTCAGCCCGTTTTCTGCAATAGCTCCGATTTCATCAGGAAGCAGCGGCCTGAAGTAGATTTCCATACAACGTGAACGAAGCGCTGGCGGGAGTTCTTGGGAAGAGCGGGTCGTCGCTCCCACAAGCCTGAAGTCCGCAGGCAATCCATTTTGAAAAATATCGTGAATATACGAAGGTACATTCGAGTCTTCCGAATTGTAATAAGCGCTCTCCAAAAATACTTTACGATCTTCAAGTACCTTCAACAGTTTATTCATCTGTATCGGATGAAGCTCACCAATCTCATCAATAAACAGCATGCCCCCATGTGCCTTCGTCACCGCTCCCGGCTTCGGCTGTGGAATCCCAGCGACTCCCATCGCACCAGCACCTTGATAAATAGGATCATGAACCGAGCCAATTAATGGGTCGGCAATGCCACGTTCATCAAATCTTGCTGTCGTCGCATCTATTTCAGTGAACTTGGATTCCATTGTAAATGGCGAGCTCGCATTCTTCTTCGCTTCCTCCAGCACTACTCTCGCAGCAGCCGTCTTACCTACGCCTGGTGGGCCATAGATGATCACATGCTGCGGGTTCGAACTGCACAAAGCAGCTTTGAGCGCCTTCAATCCATCTTTCTGCCCAACAATATCGCTCATGATCGCAGGTCTTGTCTTCTCTGCTAGCGGCTTCGTCAAGGAAATAGACCTTAGCTTGCGCAGCTTATCCATCTCCTTGCGCGATTCTCGATCAACAGCTGTGCGATTTCCTTTCTGACTGCGCAGCAGATTCCAGAAGTATATGCCAATAACTACGGCAAAGAACGCATTGATCAGCATCAATATTACGCTTAAATTCATCGTTTCATCCTCCCATAACGCCCTCGCAAGGACAAAAAAATCCGGCAAAGTTTACTACTTGGTAGTATTACCCTTTGCCGGATGCATTATAAGCGTATGCGATTATGAGTTATTATTTCTTTCCCAACATTCTGCATGCTTCAGTCCTGGAACAGAATCCGCATAGAAGACTGGCTCCTCGCCACGCTTACGCTGACCCATATAATCTTTCAAAGCCGCAAAAGCCACTTTACCAAGCAGCATAATGGAAATAAGATTAATGAACGCCATGAAGCCCATGAACAAGTCTGCCAAATTCCAAACTAGAGTCATCTTCGCAACAGAACCGAAGAGAACCATCGCTACAACACCTAACCGATAGGCAAGCATCCATCCCTTTTTCTTTGTAATGAATTCGATGTTGCTTTGACCGTAATAGTAGTTTCCAATAAGTGAAGTAAATGCGAATAAAAAGACAGCTAAGCCAATAAAAATGTGCGCCCAATCCCCAACCTGAGTCGCAAGCGCATGTTGAGTCAATCGAATGCCGTTCTGCTCGCCTGTCGTTGAAATCCCAGAAAACAGGATAATGAACGCTGTTGACGAACAAACAAGCAATGTATCGACGAATACCCCGAACGACTGGATCAATCCTTGCTTGACTGGATGACTAACATTGGCTGTCGCCGCTGCATTCGGAGCACTACCCATCCCGGCCTCGTTCGAGAACAGACCACGTTTAATTCCGTTCATCACCGCTGCGCCTACACCGCCAGCCAGCGCCTCCTCAAATCCAAAGGCATTTTTTATAATAGAAGCAAACACTTCCGGAATTTCGCTAAAATTGACCAGCATGACGAACAAAGCAATGGCCATATATGCTAGCGCCATGATAGGAACTACGGTCGCAGTAACCTGCGCAACCCGCTGAACCCCTCCGAATATCGTTGGGACAACAAGAACCGCCAAGATGATCCCCATCCAAATCGGATCCAAGTTAAATATATCTTGGAATGCTGCACTTGCAGTATTAGCCTGCACAGAGTTGAAGACGAATCCGAAACTGAAAATAATGAGGACTGCAAAAATAATGCCTAACCAACGTGCGTTCAACGCCCGTTCCATATAGTAAGCCGGGCCGCCTCTAAAATGCTTGCCATCACGCACTTTGTACACTTGTGCCAATGTCGATTCGACAAACCCCGAAGCCGCACCAATAATGGCAATCATCCACATCCAGAATACAGCGCCAGGGCCACCTAACGAAATAGCAATAGCGACTCCAGCCAAATTCCCCGTACCGACACGTGAGGCTGTACTCATTGCGAATGCCTGGAAAGAGGAAACGCCTTGCTTTTCACCGGATGGCTTTCCTTTATCCCGTCCCAAAATAAGACGGAATGTTTCTTTAATTGCAGAAAGCTGCACGAAGCCTGTGCGGAATGAGAAATATAATCCTGCTGTTACTAGGACAAATATAAGCATCAAATACCACAAATCATTAAACTTCCCGATCCAATCCTGAAGTTGATCGATCAATATATCGCACCTCTCTTATTGTCTAGTCCTGTCGTACGCATATGTCAACTTTGCTAACACGGTACTAACTGATTGTAGCGTAAATCGCGGGCGATGGCAAAATGTTTTTTATCATTTTTCAATTAGTGATAAAATTTACCTTTTTGTCATTCGACACAAACCGATTTTTATGTCGAATCGTTGCATTATCTACTTACTTTTCACCGAAAATCATGTACAATAGGAATGTTATGTAAACGTTTCTAGCTTATTTTACCTTTGTGTCGTTAAGGAGGAATCCTTGAAATATGACGAAATCAAACGATCGCCACTGGACGTGGATGCTCATGCGAGGACCAAATCGGCCAGTTATTCAATACAGTATTCCAACTGTTGTGGTTAAACTTGTCATGTTTATTGTCATTGGCGGGATTAGCGCATTACTTTTATCGTTAGTCATTCAACGATTTACCATGCATGATATTGTTGCTCGTCATGAACAATTACAGCTTGAGCTGCAGGAGAAGAATCAACTGTTAGCAGAGATGGACAAGCAATTATCCATTATTACCGCTTCTTCCAACGATATGAAACAGAAAATGGACAAAATCTCACAATGGGAACAGCAATTGCAATCCTATTTACAAGTTCCAACTGGCGCTAACCACCCAAAGAATAGCAAGCAGTCTCCTAGCATGGGTAAGCCCAATTCGATGTCATCCAAGCGCGATACCGCTTCCTTGCCTTTGCCGCTAGGCGGTGAATATATTATGCTTCCTGCATCTAAGTTGTCGATGCTTCGTTCTGCCGCCACAGAAGTGAACAGCAGCGACCAAAAGCCTGTCTCACCACTTGAAGCATGGGAGAACACGAATAAGCAGCTCCATCATATGAATAAGAAGTGGCAGGATTGGGAACGAACAATGCCTTCTCTGTTTAAGAATGCCGAAGCCTTCCAGCAGCAGTTGAACGCTACACCAACCCTATGGCCAACAGGTAGCACACGAATCACCTCTCTTTTCGGAGAACGCAGTGATCCGTTTCAACGCAGTGAAGCATTCCATGCTGGATTAGATATAGGCGGAGATACAGGCGATCCGGTTTACGCTACTGCCGAAGGGGTCGTCATTGATTCCGACAGGGATGAGCTGAAGGGGAATTATATCATCGTGAATCATGGCAGCGGACTTACTACACGCTACTTGCACCTAAGCGAGAGAGTTGTGGCCAGCGGAGATTCGGTGAAAAAAGGGACACTCATTGGCAAAATCGGTACAACAGGTCGGAGCACAGGGCCTCATCTACATTTCGAAATTCGTAAGAACGGACAGCCTATTGATCCAATGACTTATGTAAACACTCCTGAATAAGATTTTTATATAAGAAAGGAGCACGATATGTTCGCCAAATCCTCTGGCAAAAAAATTAGCGGAACCGACACCTTAATTGGACAGGCTACTACAATTGAAGGAAAGCTTGTATGCGAAACTGACCTACGGATCGAGGGAACCATTACTGGTGATGTTCATTGCAGTCAGAACGTAATTATTGGAGAGTCGGGCAAAGCCTATTCCCATATTCAAGCTTCCAGCCTAGTTATCGCAGGGTTCATGCAAGGTGATGTCAACGTCACAGAAAGTGTCATCATCGAGAGCTCTGGCAGATTGGAAGGCAATGTATTGTGCCAATCCTTCATTATCAAAGAAGGCGGCAAATTCAACGGAAACAGCAAAATGCAGCAAAATGCTCCCTCACTAACCAATGCTCCTATCGCTGAGGTTACTAACTCGTCTGACACATGAACGAGATCATTGAATTAGAAACTTGGATACAGACAAAGAAAACACCCACATGCGCCACTGCTGCATGTGGGTGTTCTTGTATCATATGATAACAAGATAGC
This sequence comes from Paenibacillus sp. MER 180, assembly GCF_023713665.1. Taxonomy (NCBI): domain Bacteria; kingdom Bacillati; phylum Bacillota; class Bacilli; order Caryophanales; family Paenibacillaceae; genus Paenibacillus; species Paenibacillus sp. MER 180. Next base: position 53,567 of record NZ_JAMAVT010000024.1, read on the forward strand.
TTCTTATATTTCGATTAGTGCTTACGCCCTGGAATCTGACCCGTACGCTCATATTCAGCGACGATATGGTCGATTTCCTTCTTCAACTCAGAGACAAGCTCTGCCTCCGGTACTTTACGAATCATTTCTCCGTAGCGGAATAACAGCCCTTCACCACGAGCTCCAGCGATGCCGATATCCGCTTCACGAGCCTCGCCCGGACCGTTTACCGCACAACCAAGCACCGATACCTTAATTGGAACTTTCACTTTGGAGATATACTCCTCTACTTCGTTCGCAATCGAGAACAAATCGATGTCAAGTCGGCCGCATGTTGGACATGATACAAGTGTAGCTGCATTGGAAATCAAGCCGAAACATTTCAGCATCTCACGCGCAACCTTCACTTCTTCTACTGGATCCGCACTCAAGCTGACACGAACCGTCGAGCCAATTCCAAGTGATAACAAGGCTCCGAGCCCTGCCGCACTCTTAATCGTCCCTGAGAACAGTGTTCCAGCTTCTGTAATCCCTAAGTGAAGCGGGTACGGAATTACCTCAGAAGCCTTTGTATAGGCAGCGATGGCCATAGGCACATCTGATGCCTTCAACGAGACAATAATATCGTGGAAATCAAGTTCTTCTAAAATTCCGATATGGAATAGAGCACTTTCGACCATCGCCTCTGGCGTTGGATATCCATACTTCTCGAGCAGGTGGTTCTCCAGCGATCCTGCATTAACACCGATTCGAATCGGAATGCCGCGCTCTTTGCACGCCTTCACGACCGCTTCCACTTTCTCACGGCGCCCAATATTGCCCGGATTGATCCGGACCTTGTCAATACCGTTCTCAATCGCCTTCAAAGCGAGCCTGTAGTCAAAGTGAATGTCAGCAACGAGCGGAATCGAGATACGCTTCTTAATCTCCTTAATCGCATCCGCTGCTTCCTCATTGTTGACCGTAACCCGAACAAGCTGGCATCCAGCTTCTTCAAGTCGATGAATTTCCGCAACAGTGGCTTCTACATCTGCCGTCTTCGTCGTGCACATGCTCTGAATGACAACCTCATTGTTGCCGCCAATCGTTACATCGCCCACTTTTACAGCTCTAGTCTGATGTCGCAAATACATGATACATTCTCTCCCATGTCGGAAACGGACGGAAAAGCGCCTATTAGGCGCTTTCCTCTTGTTTCTTATCTGTCGTCAGTTCCGGAATCATTCGTTCTTTTACTACTTGCTCCGTAATGACACATGTTGTTACATCATCGCGCGATGGCACTTCATACATCACGTCAAGCATAATGCCCTCGATGATGGCACGCAATCCACGCGCTCCAGTGTTGCGCTTGATCGCTTCGCGAGCAATGGCTTCCAGTGCGCCAGACTCGAAGTCAAGCTTCACATTGTCCATCTCAAGCAACTTCTGGTACTGCTTCGTCAGCGCATTCTTCGGCTCGCTCAAGATACGAACCAATGTATGCTCATCAAGCGGCTCCAACGTCGAGATGACTGGAAGACGCCCAACAAATTCAGGAATAAGTCCGAATTTCAGCAAATCCTCCGGAAGTGTCATCGTCAAGTATTCGCCAGGCTTCAAATCCTTCTGACCACCATCAGCATTGAAGCCAATAATTTTCTTCCCTACACGACGCTTGATAATTTGCTCCAGTCCGTCAAACGCACCGCCGCAAATGAACAAGATGTTCGTCGTATCAATTTGAATAAATTCTTGGTGAGGATGCTTACGGCCACCTTGCGGCGGAACAGAAGCAACGGTTCCCTCCAAAATTTTCAGCAATGCCTGCTGTACCCCTTCGCCAGATACATCGCGTGTAATCGAAGGATTCTCGGATTTGCGAGCTACTTTATCGATTTCATCGATGTAAATAATACCGCGTTCCGCCTTCTCCACGTCATAGTCTGCCGCTTGGATCAGCTTCAGCAGAATATTTTCAACATCTTCGCCCACATAACCTGCTTCTGTAAGCGATGTGGCATCCGCAATTGCGAATGGCACGTTCAAGATTTTAGCCATGGTCTGCGCCAAGAGTGTCTTACCGGAACCAGTAGGCCCCACAAGCAAGATGTTACTCTTCTGCAGCTCAACATCCTCAATCTTGTTCTGGGTGTTAATCCGTTTGTAATGGTTATATACCGCTACGGACAACGACTTTTTCGCTATTTCTTGACCAATGACATATTGATCCAGAATCGCACGAATTTCCTTCGGCTTCGGTATATCCTTCAGATCAACTTCCTCTTCGTGACCGAGCTCTTCCTCTACAATCTCATTGCACAGCTCGATGCACTCGTCACATATATATACGCCAGGACCGGCAACCAACTTGCGTACTTGCTCCTGCGACTTGCCGCAGAACGAGCACTTCAATTGCCCCTTCTCATCATTAAATTTAAACAATCGGTGTCCCCCCTTACTTGAGCCCCGGGCTTGCCGGATGTAAAACTTGGTCAACAAGACCGTATTCTTTCGCTTCATCAGCGCTCATGAAGTTGTCACGATCCGTATCGCGTTCAATCTTCTCAATCGGCTGACCTGTGCGATCCACATATATTTGGTTCAGCTTATGTCTTGTCTTCAAGATCCAGTCCGCATGAATCTTAATGTCGGACGCTTGACCGCGCACGCCACCCAGCGGCTGGTGAATCATGATCTCACTGTTCGGCAGAGCAATGCGCTTGCCTGGTGCCCCAGCCGTCAGCAAGAGCGAACCCATACTTGCAGCCAAGCCTACGCAGATTGTAGATACGTCAGGTTTGATATGCTGCATCGTATCGTAAATTGCCATGCCGGCCGTAACTGAACCGCCCGGTGAGTTGATATACAAGAAAATGTCCTTCTCTGGATCATCTGCTTGAAGGAACAACAACTGCGCAATGACGCTGTTCGCTACGTCATCATCGATGGCGCTGCCCAGAAAGATAATGCGATCTTTCAGCAGACGCGAGTAAATATCATAAGAGCGTTCGCCGCGATTTGTCTGTTCGATGACCATCGGGATTAAATTCATGGTACCGACCTCTTTTCTTTACATAGCTTTACATTTCTATTCTAACATTTTCTGAACGTGGTGTCATTTTTACACCGATTACCATTATTCTATGTGCGGCAAATGCCCGTAATCCCTGCAATTAAGCTCTATATTCGTGACTTCTCGCGGGTCGGAATCGCCTAATATGTTACATACTGATTATGTACACCCATTACTGGGTGGTGAAACGTTATGTAGTGAATCAAGAACTTACAATCCAGCAAACTTTCACCAGACAGGTGGTAAAAAATAAGGCACGCCCTTAAAAAGTAACGTGCCTTATCCTGTTACGCCGCTCTCACATGCATGATGCAGTTGCAGCCGATATGCAATTAATTCTTGCTGTTATCCACAATGAACTTAACTGTTTTGCGAAGAGCAGCCTCTTCACGCAAGTTTTCAATCGTGCCGTTCTTCTCCAAGATGGAGCGGATTTCGTCCGCAGAACGTTGGTAAGAAGCTGCCATTTTATCAAGCTCTTCTTGCAGCTCTTCTTCGGAAATTGTGATGTTCTCTTCTTTCGCGATTTGCTCAAGAACGAGGTTGTTTTTCACACGCTTGTCAGCCTCTTGTTGCATTTGCTCGCGCAAGTCTGCAATCGTTTGGCCAGACAATGTCAAGAACATATCCATGTTCATGCCTTGCATGCGAAGACGGTTGTCCAAGTCTTTAACCATGTGCTGAATTTCAGTCTCGATCATCGCACGTGGAATTTCTACTTCTGCATTTGCAGATGCTTTTTCAACGAGCTCAGCTTCACGAGCTGCTTCCAGTTCGCGTCCTTTGCGCTCTTTCAACTGTTTTGTAAGATCAGCTTTGTACTCATCCAAAGTTTCGAACTCGCTAACGTCTTTAGCGAACTCATCATCAAGCTGCGGAAGCTGCTTGCGCTTGATTTCATGAACTTTTACTTTGAATGTTGCAGGCTTGCCAGCCAAGTTCTCTGCATGGTAGTGCTCAGGGAATGTAACTTCAACATCTTTGAAGTCGCCTGTTCCAAGGCCAACCAATTGATCTTCGAATCCAGGAATGAACGTGTTAGAGCCAAGCTCCAATGTGTAGCGCTCGCCTTTGCCGCCTTCAAATGCTTCGCCATCAACGAATCCTTCGAAGTCCATAACAACGCTGTCGCCTTTTTGTGCTGTTTCTTCGTCAACAATAACGAGTTCAGCATGACGCTCTTGCAGACGCTTCAATTCAGCGTCAAGCTCTTCTTCAGTAACTTCAGCTTCCTTAGCTTCCACTTCAAGACCTTTGTAGTCGCCAAGCTTCACTTCAGGTTTAACTGTTACTTTTGCTTTGAACTTGAACGTTTTGCCTTTTGCAAATTGTTCAACTTCGATTTCCGGCTGATCAACCGGTTGGATGTTTGTTTCTTTTACAGCTTGTGTGTAAACTTCGCCCAAGATGATGTCAATCGCATCTTGATACAAGCTTTCCACACCATATTTTGCTTCGAAAATTGGGCGAGGTACGCGACCTTTGCGGAAGCCAGGAACGTTAACACGCTTGGACACTTTTTTGAATGCCAAGTCCAATCCTTCTGCTACGCGATCTTCATTAACCTCTACTTCCAATACCCCAATGTTCTTCTCTATTTTTTCCCAAGTTGCTTTCATTTTATGCCTTCCCCTCCAAAAAAAGATCATGGCTAGAGTGTACCTAACATAACACGTCCAGAATAACCATTTTAGTATAGCCGACTACGATAACTTTTTCAAGGAGGGCGTCATTCCCACATTCGTCCTTCTACGAAAGCGCTATCGACCGTTCATTGCTTAGCCTCAGATCCTATGACTGTACGCGCAATGATCGATTTAATGATCGGAGCGCTAGCTCATATTGCACACGCAGTTCATTCGTGACACCGTACAGCTGCTTCACTTCTACTTCTTCGTCGACACGTAGCATTCGAGCCACGATGAAATGCAGCGCCGCCGCCCAAGCGTTCGAATCATCTTGCCCATGCCCGCACAACTGTTCATAGGATGGAGAACCGTATATATGCTTCAAATACTGCTGCCATATCTCCTGAGCAAAATAAGCGAGAGAAGGCTCTCTTACAGAAGCAGCCTCGTTCACACGCACCGCTGGTGCCTTGGCGGCCTCTGGGAACCCCGAATTATCAAGCGGAGTATCCTCTATTTGTACGACCAGCGACTCCTGCCCGCGAGGGAAGCGGATTTCTCCATGCATTCCCCGTCTCTTCATAACTTGAAGAATTCCGAATTGAAGCAAGGAGTTAAGGTTCTCCTCTTTGAGCAGTTTAGCCAAAGCTTCATCAACACCCGGATCTTCTGCTGCTGCAAGCTGCTCAAGAATAAGGAGCTTGCGGTCATCCATCTCTCCCTCTACAAGGGTAGCAAACAATCGCTCTGTATATTGTCCATCCGCATTCAGCTTCTGCTGGAATTGGCGTCGCAGGATATCTTGTTCGGTCTCTTCAGACTCCTCTTCCGGTGTGGACTCCGGCCAACTGGCTATTCCCTCAGCCATATTCAAATCACGAGCAGCATTTTCTGCCTCCGGGAACGCCGACACGAGCCATTGCAGCAGCGCGTCCCACTCTTCCCGAATCCGTTCGTCCTCACCATCACATGTCAGCAGGAATTGAAGAAAGGCAATTGCTTCGCCGTAACGCTCAGATTCCAGCATCCGTGTCAGCTCAATTTGGTAGTAATCATGAGTTTTCGGAAACAGGATGACATTATTCTTTGCCGGCTCTTTGTAATCTTCTGTCATACGAACACCTGCTTTCTGTACTGCGCCTATATATTACGATAATCTCTCCTATGTATGCAGCTCGTTCTCCCTCAATTAGGTGAGCTTCTTATATGATGCATTATATCATATTCACTCTTTATCCTGCGCGGTCACCATATGTGCTTTCCTGATACTCAAACTGTAAAAGATATGTAAATTAATATTTTTTCATTTTCCTATTGCTAAGAGTCAATTTCTTTGATACAATCATTTATGTTCTAAATTTAACTTATTCATGTCCCAGTAGCTCAGCTGGATAGAGCAACGGCCTTCTAAGCCGTCGGTCGGGGGTTCGAATCCCTCCTGGGACGCCATTCATTTGCTTACTAATATAACATGAACATGCCTCACAGAACCTTTTATTGGTTGGTGAGGCTTTTTTTTATTTCCCACTCACATCGATCCCAGAATACCTCTGCATGAGAGGCTCTGCTTATCGCAGAGCCTTGTATAATTGCCGCCTTCTTTTGATACAGAACTTACTTATTTACTTATTGTGAAACTCCCAATGGTTCTTCTCGCCTGGATGCTTGAAGTTTTTCGATAGTACGGCATCCGCATGTTTCTTCTGATGGGCATATTTATTGCCCTTGTTTTGCTTGAATTGCTCTGACATCGTTTCTCACCTCCCTTCATCGTTCCTTGATCATTTCTTTCCACGAAGCCGATGATAAGAAAGCGAACCATTTCCGCTGCATGATAACGGATAGCATTACGTGTCTAATTGAAACAACTCGTCCACCGCTGCTCGAACTTCTGTGGAACCTAAGACAGCATCAACAATCGAATCGCGATCACTGCAGCTGATTTCGTTATTGCTTATAATGAATTCCTCCGCAGCGATTTCCTCGAAGGCGTTATGCAAATTGTTGTCATACCAATCTGCTTCATAATGCGCATCGTTGCGCAGAAGGCGAACAATCTCATAACCACCATTTCGTACAGGAGCCACATACGCAAGTAGAGGAGTCTCCTTGTCATCATCAGGGATAAGTCCTACTTCTGCACACAGACGCCCTTCGATTTCAACAGGACGACGAAATTTTGCAGCCTTAAATTCCATTTTTGACTCACTCCTTATTTAAAATTTGCTCCACAAACCGCTTGGTATCAGTAGTCCCGAATTTGTATATGTAGGCATATACTTTGTTGAGGTTATGCTGATACGGAACGTTAATCGTATCATCCGATAGGCTTGTCAATAACAAGAGGCTATCCCGCATCTGATCCGTTTCGGCATCCCCCACTTCATTCAGCAGCCTTTGAAGCTCATCCCTTTCCGCTTCATTTACATGGACTACAAATTCATAACTCCCTGCATGTTGTTCCGCAACAACAGAATGATTCTGTACGGATACATAATAAGGCTGGCGCTCCATGGAGCACCTCCTTTCCATTTAAGGGCCATTGCCTCGCCCTGTTTACTTCGGGGTTCAGCTTTTATGTGAAGCTTTTTTTATCATCTCCCGATGGACATACATCTTATGCCGATTTGCGCATACCCATGGTATTATCTCAATCTTCCAGCATGCCGGTGCTCGTTCTTCCGGATGGACAGATTGGTGCGGAAAGGATGAACGTAACATGTGTGGAATTACAGGATGGATTGACTGGAACCGTGATTTGACCCAATGTTCTGGTGTTGTCGAACAAATGACCGCAACATTATCCGCTCGTGGGCCGGATGCGAAGGGAACATGGTTAACCAGTTCATGTGCGCTGGGGCACCGGCGCTTATCTGTCATTGATCCCGCGAATGGCGCCCAGCCGATGATTCGGCACACGGAGCAAGGGGTGTTTGCCATTGTATATAATGGCGAACTGTACAATATGAAGGAATTAAGAACAGAATTAATCAGCCGCGGGCATTCATTTGTCACGCAGTGTGATACGGAAGTTCTGCTTGTTGCCTATTTGGAGTGGAAAGAGGCTTGTGTTGAACGATTTAACGGTATCTTTTCCTTTGCAATATGGGATGAATCGGAAAGACATCTGTTCATGGCTCGTGATCGGCTCGGGGTAAAGCCATTGTTCTATTCACAGGGCGAGGGCTGGTTCGCATTCGGTTCTGAGCCTAAATCATTGCTTGCTCACCCGGACATCGAACCGGTCATCGGGCTGGAGGGAGCCGCTGAAATATGGATGATTGGTCCCGCTCGAACTCCGGGACACGGTATATACCAAGCGCTATCAGAACTGCGGCCAGGCCACACCTTGAAGTACAGTCCGGATGGTCTTAGAATTCATTGCTACTGGAAGCTGGAGAGCATCCCGCATGAAGAGGACGCCGAACAGACAGCTAGACATGTGCGTGAGCTGCTGGAGGATACCGTTGAGCGGCAGCTCATCTCTGATGTACCCGTCTGCACCTTGTTATCTGGCGGGCTGGACTCCAGTGCGCTGACGGCCCTTACCGTTCAACATTACGAGCGGCATAAACTTGGCCAGGTGCATACGTACTCGGTCGATTATGTTGATAACGATCTGTACTTCCAATCTCATGCATTTCAGCCCAATGCCGATGAGCCCTGGATTTACCGTATGGTGGAGGAACTTGGCACAACCCATCATTGGATCAAATTCGATACCCCTGAGCTTGTCGCCTCCCTAGAACAGGCTGTGAAGGTTCGTGATTTGCCAGGCATGACCGATATTGATGGTTCTCTCCTCTTATTCTGTAAGGAAATCAAGCAAGGCGCCACTGTCGCTCTCTCCGGCGAGGCAGCCGATGAAGTATTCGGCGGATATCCTTGGTTCCATCGAGAAGATGCCCTGAATGCCGGTACCTTCCCGTGGGCACTAGCTACCCCACTGCGTTCCAGCCTCCTGAAGCCTGAAGTCGCTTCCTTGCTTCGCGCAGAGCAGTACGTAGCCGATCGGTATGCAGATGCCGTTCGCGAAGTCCCTGTGCTGCCTGGCGAAGATGCACAAGCCGCCAAGATGCGGGTCATGTCCTATCTCAATATTACCCGCTTCATGCCTACCTTGCTGGATCGCAAGGACAGAATGAGCATGGGGGTAGGATTAGAAGTTCGTGTACCTTATACAGACCACCGCCTCGTCCAGTATGTATTCAACATTCCATGGAGCATTAAGACATATGGTGGGCGAGAAAAGGGTCTGCTTCGCAAAGCACTTGAAGGCGTATTGCCGGAAGATGTACTGTACCGCAAGAAGAGCCCTTATCCGAAAACCCACAATCCGAACTACTTGAATACCGTTCGTCGTCTTGCGTTGGAGCGGCTGGATGATACATCATCCCCACTCCATCAATTTGTGAATGTGGAGCGAATCCGCAGTATCGCAGCCTCCGAGGAAGCGAGCTCGAACTTTCCTTGGTTCGGTCAACTGATGTCCGGCCCTCAATTATTTGCTTATTTGCTTCAAATGGACACTTGGCTGCGAGAATACCGCATTCGTGTAGCATGGTAACCTGAAGCCCACAAGAGCTCATTCATCCAATAAAAAGAAGACACACGGGATACGCAGCAGCGTATCGTCCGTGTGTCTTTGTTTTTATGGCTTCTTATTTGACAGCAGCAGGCTGACTTGCACGAATCGCCTGATCCAAATCAAATAAGATATCGTCAATGGATTCCGTACCGATAGATAAACGAATAAGTCCTGGATTTACACCTGCAGCAATTTGCTCATCTTCACTCAATTGCTGATGCGTTGTGCTGGCAGGATGGATAATGAGCGACTTCGAATCACCAACATTCGCAAGATGAGAGAAGAGCTTGACGTGATTGATCACTTGGCGTCCTGCTTCGATTCCGCCCTTAATCTCAAATGTTAAGATGGCACCCTGGCCCTTCGGCAAATACTTCCGCGCAAGCTCATAAGATGGATGGCTAGACAGACCACTGTAGCTGACCGACTGTACACCTTCATGTGCTTCAAGGAACTGAGCAACCTTCAATGCATTCTCACTATGGCGCTCCATACGCAGGTGAAGCGTCTCGAGCCCTTGAAGAAGCAGGAATGCGTTGAATGGAGAAATGGCAGCACCCATATCGCGCAGCAATTGCACACGGGCCTTAATAATGTATGCGATTGGCCCAACAGCATCCGTATATACAACCCCATGATAGCTAGGATCCGGTTCTGTCAATCCCGGGAACTTATCATTGGCAGCCCAATCGAACTTGCCTCCATCTACGATTACCCCGCCAATCGAGGTGCCATGACCGCCAATGAACTTCGTTGCGGAATGAACTACAATATCCGCACCATGCTCAAGGGGGCGAAGCAGGAATGGGCTTGGGAATGTATTGTCTACGATGAGCGGAATACCATGATCATGTGCGATATCGGCTACTGCCTCAATATCGAGAACATCGCCCCTAGGGTTGCCGATCGCCTCCGCATACAGCGCCTTCGTCTTGCTCGTAATCGCCTTGCGGAAGTTTTCCGGATCGCTGGAATCAACGAACCGAACCGTAATGCCGAGCTTTGCTAATGTTGTCGAGAACAGATTATACGTTCCGCCATACAGACTCGTCGCAGAGACAATCTCATCCCCTGCTCCCGCGATATTCAATATAGCGTACGTAATCGCAGCCTGACCAGAGGCAGTGGCCAGCGCCGCTGCACCGCCTTCCAAGGCAGCGACTCGCTTCTCAAACACATCTGTTGTAGGATTCATCAACCGTGTATAAATGTTGCCAAATTCCTTCAGAGCAAATAAGTCCGCAGCATGATCAGTATCCTTAAACGCGTAAGACGTTGTTTGATACAGCGGAACCGCGCGGGACAATGTAGTCGGGTCAACCTCCTGTCCTGCATGCACAGCTAAAGTTTCCAATCCAAATTCACGTGGAGCTTCACTCATCTTTAACCAATCCTCCTTCGCCTTATTGCCCAATATTTTCTCATATTTTTCCGATGTTGGAAAGTATCAATTCTGAGTATTTTGATGTGAAAAAAAGGACACCTTAACTAACTATGCAGTAAGGTGCCCTCCGATGCTTGTTATTCCGTTGTAAATAGGTTAAAAATGCTTCTGTGCGTTTGTTCTCTACAAGAGGAACATACATTATGCAGCTATGTAACATGTAGTAATCAGGATTCAGCACGCGGATCAAGATGCATCTTGCGGCTACCCGCTATACTTCCGCTTGCTCCGCCTTCATCACTTCAAGCAGCTTGCGAATCGCGTTGCCGCGATGGCTAATGCTCTGCTTCTGCTCTGGAGACAGCTCCGCCATCGTCTTGCCGAATGCAGGAACATAGAAGAGCGGATCGTAGCCAAATCCATGCTCTCCACGCGCCTCATCAATGATGAATCCATCACATGTGCCCGTGACATCGACATACCGCTTCTCTGCTGGATCATACAGCACGAGGCAGCAGACGAATTGAGCCGCACTCCGTACATGCTCTGCTACTTCTCCCAGCTCCTCATGTTCTGTACGGGATACCGGCAGCTTCTCCAACTCTTCGAGAAGCTTGGCATTGTTCGCCTTCGTATCGCCATGCCCACCAGCATATCGTGCAGAATACACGCCAGGGGCACCCTCTAAGCGCTCCACACAAAGTCCTGAATCATCAGCAAGAACAGGAAGTTGAATCGCTTCAGCGACTTCCTGTGCCTTCTTCAGCGCGTTTGCCTTGAAGGTATCTCCGTCTTCTACTACTTCAGGCAATTGCGGATAGTCTGCCATGCTGAGCACACGCTTGCCAAGCGAGGCGAAAGCAAGCTGAAATTCCTTCAGCTTGCCTTGGTTGCTCGTCGCAATAATGATCGTATTACTTGCTAGATGCATGACCGGCTGCCTCCCCACGCTCCAATGCTGCCCGTGCAGCGATCTTGTCTGCAATAGGGCCAAGTGCTTCCTTCTGCATCTCAACAAGCTCCAAGATCCCTTTCTCCGCGCTGGCAAGGAGTTGGTTAAGCTCTTCACGTGAGAATGGACTCTCTTCCCCCGTACCTTGCACTTCAACGAACTTGCCTTGTCCTGTCATCACAACATTCATATCGACCTTCGCTGAAGAATCTTCTTCGTAATTCAAGTCAAGAAGCGTATTTCCTTGAATGACACCAACGCTAACCGATGCAAGGAAATCTGTAATCGGGTATTTATTCAATGAATGCTGGTTCGCCACTTTATGAATCGCCATTGCCATCGCAATAAAGGAACCGGTGATAGAAGTGGTACGTGTACCACCATCAGCCTGAATAACGTCGCAATCAAGCGTAATTGTTCTCTCACCTAATGCATGCAAGTCAACAACCGAGCGTAGAGCCCGCCCAATCAGCCGTTGAATTTCCATCGTACGGCCAGTTAACTTGCCCCGGTTCGCTTCACGCTGGTTGCGTGTCTGCGTTGCACGTGGGAGCATCGAATATTCTGCCGTAATCCAGCCCTTACCTTGCCCCTTCATAAAAGGAGGAACTTTCTCGTCAACCGTAGCCGTGCACAGCACCTTCGTGTCGCCTACTTCGATGAATACGGATCCTTCCGCGTATTTGTTCGTGTTTGTTCGAATCGTAACCGGGCGGAGTTCATCCGCCTTGCGTCCGTTGCTTCTCATTTAATAGTGCCTCCTACATTTCCACTGTCGTCCGTAAAAAGTAACATCCCCTATTCTACCAAAGAGCTTGGCGAAAAGCATCTATCCTTTCCAAGCCATATTTACAACAGGCCGCGTGACCGGCTCCGAATAGTTTATCTTGTCTGTTCCTTGAATATCCATATTGCCGTTTATTTTCAACTGAACCTTCTTCACTCCTTGCCGTTCAGTAAGCGATAGAACAACCGCCTTCACCAATTCCGCAGGAACTTGATCCCCTTTTTCGAACATCGTATCAGCGAGATCCACTGTCAGTGTATCGCCGTTGGCCATAATATCATTAATTTTCGTTTCTTTGGTCATGACCATGTTCATCGCTTTCTTATTCAACGGCCCGGATATCATCTGTTCCAGTGTTGCTCTCACTGAATCCAATGATGGCTCAACCAGTCTAGTCACAGGAATAAAATAAGCCTTCCCCTCTTCACTGTAACTGGAAAAATACAACGTAACCGGCATGGAGCGCAGATAATTGACCGACAAATCCTTCTCTAAATTAATTCCTAATTGTCTGGAAAGCGGCGTATCCATTGGGGTGTGGTCTACTGGCATCTCAGACAGCTTCTTAGAATCCATCCATAATTGCACCTGATCTACATTCGGCAGAGAAGTAAGCGTCCACGTGATAGACTCCATCACCTTGCGCTCATCGTTCTTGTCGTAAGTGGCAAACTCCTTCGATAATTCCACAAATGCAGTCTTCTGCTCCGGCTTGAGCGTTACCTTCAAGCTCGTCCCCTTCGGCAGCGTGGCCGTAAAGCCCGGAGGCAGCATTCCCTTATGCACCCCGTCCTTCACCAGCATCTCCAGTGACGCCTGCGCCACTACCGCCGGATCCTCGGAATTCCATTGATACGATATTGGAGCCAAGTAGCCATGGCGATCCTGTGCATATATCGTCATATTCGCTTGCTGCTGCGCTGCATCCATTGGATTAACAGTTAATTCGCTCTTACCATCTGTTGCAGTCATCATCTTAGCCTCAACATCTGCTGGCGGCGGATCGATCGCACCGCTCGTGCCATTGCAAGCTGTTAATAGCAAGGGCAGCGTCAGTACTGCTGCCAGTACACCTTGTCGGAAATATTGTGTCCGCACCATAGGCGAAGCAACCTCCTCTATGCATCTATCGTGTGATCAGCGGGAGCCCGTTTCCTTATATAATGCGTGCATAAGGCGTCCCTTCGTCATACACCTATATATACGAGAGGGCTGTCCAAAACATGACGAGGTTTCTATATTGCAACGAGAAAATACAAGAGAAAGAGAGTAAGGAAAGCAGGGATTGGGTATATCATTGTCGTATACTTTCCTCATGCAATGGTGCAAAATGATAGGTATAGGAATGATGACAAAGAGATAGAGGTGACTTCCATGACAGATCATAAACATACTGCCAAGGCGTATAGCCTAGACAGTGAGAAAGTCGAAGCTGAGACACGCGAGTGGCTGCATAAACGGGGAGTTCGCGTAGAAGAAATTGCAGAGTTGGTTATGTTCTTGCAACAAAAATATTTCCCTGAATTGACAATCGACTATTGTATCTACAATGTGGAACAGGTGCTGCGCAAACGTGAGGTTCAAAATGCGGTTCTGACCGGTATCCAGCTTGATATCATGGCAGAAGAAGGGAAGCTGACACCCGCGCTGCAGGAAATGATTGAGAATGATGAGGGACTGTATGGCGTGGACGAAATTCTAGCCTTCTCCATTGTTAATGTATATGGAAGCATCGGATTCACCAATTACGGATATGTTGATAAACTGAAGCCAGGAGTCTTGGAACGATTAAACAATAAGGATAGCGGGCAGATCCATACGTTCCTTGATGATATCGTAGGCGCCATTGCCGCTGCGGCAAGCAGTCGAATTGCTCACCGCAAGCAGGCGGAACGCGAGCAAGAAATGCAATCTATGTAGTTTATGATGACTTCCACAGCATGAACTCGCCAGAAGCAGAAGTAGTCATCGCTAAGCCGCGCCGTTGAAGTTCGACGAGATGAGCCAGAGTCTCGCCCATTGCAAAGCGGAATTGGTGCACAGTTAGACGATCCAGCGTACCGAAGCTGGCACAGCACAGCTCGTAGGCTGTCATCGGCTTGTGGAGCACGTCCTGCATCTCCTGCAGACGTGCTTCATGATGCTGGATTAACTCTTCCGCACGACTCCTGAAATGTTGGAATGGATGTCGATGCCCTGGAAGCGCCAGTTCTACATCCAGAGCAGCAAGACGCTCAAGCCCGATGAGGAAGGACTGCAGTGGCTCGGGATCACTATTCGGCATGAAGCTGACATTCGGCGTTATTTGCGGCAGAACGTGATCACCGCACAATATTATACGCTCTTCCGCATGATAGAAGCTCATATGGCCTGGTGCGTGCCCTCCTGTCTCAAGTGCCTGCCAAGCATCATCCCCTAGCGTCACCAAATCTCCATCCCTAATGAACGATATATCGGGCAGCGGGGTTACCTGGGGAATGAAGCTATCCATATGAACTCCGATGGATTCCACTACCGCTATCGGCGCCCCATGCTTACGGTACAACTGCTGCATGTCCACAGTCATAGGAGATCTCCCATCCCACAGTCTCTCAACGTGATTCCAGCCTATTTCCGACAACCATACGGGTACGGACAACTGCTGCTGAAGCCAGCCGGCAATCCCGCTATGATCAGGATGGTAATGTGTCAGCACAATGGAAGCCGTGTTGCCAGCATGAATGTCCATTTCCCCCATTAAGCTGACCCATGCACTCTCTGTCTCATTGTTACGAAGCCCCGGATCAATGATAGTCCAGCCTGCTGAGCCATGAAGCAAATAGGTATTCACCCACCGAAGTGAGTTAGGGAGCGGCATTCTGGCTACATAAATATTCGCATTCACCTGCTGCAACTTCATTACTTGTTCCCCCTCATCCAAAGATTGAGTCAACATTTAATCATCTATACCGGTCTAATGCACCCATGTTATCGCTGCCAATTGCTAGTTCGGACTTACTCCGGACGTGTTCCAACCATGATGAGTCGAGAAGAAACGGCTTCATTGTATAAGGAACCATCATACCCACCATATACCTTCTCCATTTGCAACCCTGCCTCTTCAATCATATGATGGAAATCGCCTAATTCATACAGTCTAACACGCTCCTCATAATGGCGCTGTTCCCCTGTGCCCTCATCCGTCAACGTAATTTCCTTCTTCACGAATCCATTCTCAATATGCCGCTTCTCTTGAATCCATGTCCCCTTATCTTGGCGCTCAGATACTGGAACCAGATGCTGCATAACATAGCTCGGATTTAAGAAGTCTATAATAAATTGCCCGCCCGGCCGGAGCACCCGATGAATTTCATGGAATACCTGGCCGTTGTCTTCATCCGCTTGGAAATATCCAAAAGACGTAAATAAATTCACAACGGCATCAAACGCCCCCTCCACTGGTAGCTCTCTCATGTCCCCTGCCAAGAAGGTTACGACATGCTCTTCATCCAGCTTCGCCGCCTCTCGTAGAAGCACCTCAGACAAATCTACTCCTGTCACCTTGTACCCAGCTTCCGCGAGCGCCAGTGAGTGCCTGCCCATCCCACAGCATAGATCCAGCACAGAGGCTGCTTCGGGCAGCTCCAGCCACTTCATCATCCGATGCACTTCTTGTGCGGCCCCTTGAAAATCACGATGTTTATATACAACTAAATAGTCGCGACCGAAACTCCGCTCGTACCATTCTTTCATACCTGTCACCTCAATTTATTTCTCCATTTCATTGTATCGAGTTAGGATCTAAAAGCAATGTTTCCTACAGCATTACCTATTTCTATTATGTAAAAGGACCGCCCAACAGATAAGTGACTATCTGCCATGGCAGTCCCTTTCCTATAACCTAAACCAGTTCATCCATCATCGTATCTACTTGTAGATTTCGTTTCCGTTTACTTCACTTTCCCTTGATTTCATTCTTCTTGCTTCCTACAGGATTGACTTCCGTCAACAATACTTGCAGCTGGTCGAATGAGAAGGCACTATTGTCCTTCTCTTCGACAAAGCCGCCGAAATTCGGCGAGGAGGAACGCTGCACGGCAAATTCATACATTCTCCGCTTCAATTGCTCCGCAAGTCCATGCTCATTCTTCAGCTGGAGGATCCGAACAGCAAGCGCATAAACTGATGGAGATTCAAAGGTTTCTCGGACACTCCCATCCTCTGCGTATACACTCGGGATCTTCCCTTTGTGGAGGCTCCATTCCTGTTTCAGAAATCGGATTGTCGCACTTACATCCTCGCCTTCTTCCGCCAAGTACAACGCAGTATATAAGGAATCGATCATATTGATGGATCCCGTTGAGGAATAACCTTGATCAGGTGTCCAGTACGTCTTGAACAACCCGTTCCCAAGCGAGCCCTTCTTCATTAGCTGCAAACTGTTATTCCGAACCGTCTCCCACTTCTTATCGAACACAGCCAGCATTCCCATCGTATGAATATCCATATAGGAGATCGTTGCACGGTCTGAGCGGGATTTATACTTCCAATCATAATGGTCGAACATGTAGTCCTTGCTCACATTGCCATCCAACAGCGTCTTGCTGATTCCCTTCGCAATCCGTCTTGCTTCCTCGACCCCCCATAATTGATCCGCATCGAGCAGTGCCCGAGCAATACGCAGATCATCGACCGCCGCATTAACGTCAGTCGGTTCATGCTTAGGGGAGTAGCGCCAGCGGACGTAGCCTTTCTCCGCTAATAGACGCCGCTGCAAAAACGCGAGCTGATTATCGAACAGATTACGATTGTTCATCTGTACTGCATACAACATCATCAGCCCTGTTGATTCTGAGAGCATCTGATGATTGGCTGCTTGATGCTCTGACTCGGGCAAGTCGTCACGCAAATTCGTAAAGACTCCGCCATCGCTGCTCATCATGTGTTTCGCGACAAACAACAGGAGCGGCGATTGCTGCTCCGTTAGCTGCAGAGGAACAGCAGCAACCTGCTTCGTGTCTGAATACCACATATCCGCAGCAACCCATATTAATGCAATGAATAAGGCGCCCCCTATGATCTTTATACCTATCGATCGATTTCTCTTCAAATTCATTGGAGATGGCTCCTCCCTTAGTTTCCGTTATTTCCGTCTCCGCTGAATCGCTCTCCATATAAGTACAGTGATTGCAAATAGCGCAATCCAAATACAGCCTCTATCTCAAATCGAACCCAGATCTGATCGTCAGTACGGAACGATTTGCATTCCAAGGAGATGGCAATATATGAATGCTTCCATTTTGCATTCCAAGGAAATGGCCTCATATGAATGCGTCCATCCTTCTCAGGATGCCATACTTCCCCCTCCAGTGTCCACCCTTCGCGATGGCCGATGAAGATGGGATGCTTGTCCTGCTTCTGGACAGCCTGGAACACCGACGACTTCATGACAGAATAGGCAACAAGGCTTCCCGACAATAGTCGCGAGTTGTCCATACCATGAACCATACGTAAATTTTAGGATGTGCTTGTTGAACACAAAAAAACCTGAGAACAAATGAGCGTAAAGCACATTTGTTCTCAGGTTTACATCAGCATGAATGGCTATAGAGACAATCTTACTTCTTGGCCAAGCTTCGCTGATTCATAAATCGCATTTAGTATGCGGATCATGTCTACACCCTGTTCTGGTGTGAATATCGGATCAGCTTTGCCTAATATCACATCGACAAAGTGATCCACATTCTCCTTATGTCCTGATCCGTCTGTAAATCCTTCCGGCTTCATGTTCATATGCTTGCCAGCTGCAACTGTGAACATCTGAAGCTCATTATCATGCAGGCTGAAGCCAGCTTGTGTCCCGCGCAGCTCCACAAACGATTGTTCCTTCTCGATATGTGAAGCCCAGCTTACTTCCAACTGGAGCGTCGCCCCATTGTCAAAGCGAATGAATCCAG
Organism: Paenibacillus sp. MER 180; assembly: GCF_023713665.1. Taxonomy (NCBI): domain Bacteria; kingdom Bacillati; phylum Bacillota; class Bacilli; order Caryophanales; family Paenibacillaceae; genus Paenibacillus; species Paenibacillus sp. MER 180. Next base: position 71,876 of record NZ_JAMAVT010000024.1, read on the forward strand.
TTGCCAGATCCTCTACATTGAACGTATCCCGACTACCTGATGGAGCGGCTTTATCCATGAAATGGCCGTATGTCGCTCCTGATACTGCAACTGGCTTCGGATTGCCCATCAGCCAGATGGCCAAGTCGATCATATGCACACCCAAATCGATCAGAGGCCCTCCTCCAGATTTGGATTTGGTTGTGAACCAGCCTCCTGCACCTGGAATGCCATATCTGCGCACCCAGCCGCATCTTCCCGTGTATATCTGCCCCATCTGTCCTTCATCAATGTACTGTTTTAGAAATTGAGAACGCGAGCGGAAGCGATTATTCCGCATGACCATCAGCACTTTGCCCGACTTCTCGGCAGCCTGCTGCATACGTACCGCATCTTCTGGATTCGTCGCATCAGGCTTCTCGCAGAATACGTGCAACCCTTTTTCTAAGGCAGAAATCGCAACTGGAGCGTGCAAATAGTTCGGGGAGCAAATATCTACAATATCCAACTCCTCGTGTTCAAGCATCTCCTGCCAGTCTTCATAGACTCGAACCTGACCAATTTGATCCGCAACTTGGCAAGCAGATGGCTTATGCGGATCGCATACAGCGACGATCTGAACATGCGGATTTGAGAGAAATGCAGGCATATGCGCCCCACGGAATATGTTGCCTGTTGAAACAACTCCGACGCGTAATGGTTGTGAAGATTCAATTGATGTCATGTTTATACCCACTCTTTCTTTCAAATTACATTAGGCTGTATGATGATAACTCCAACGAAATCCGTGCATGTTGTCTAACTTGTCCCATTAATTCAATGGTTCAAGCGGCTGAGCGTTGCCATACTTCGGATATGTGCGTTCCGACGGCTTCGCCCACTTCACCGCATTGGCGATGACACGACGGATTTGCTCATTGTAATAGGTTGGATATGTCTCATGACCTGGACGGAAGTAGAAAACTTTGCCCATGCCGCGCTGATAGCAGCAGCCGCTGCGGAATACTTCTCCGCCAGTAAACCAGCTGACGAATACAAGCTCATCCGGTGCCGGAATGTCGAAGTGCTCGCCGTACATTTCTTCCGCTTCAAGCTCAATATACTCCCCAATTCCTTCTGCGATCGGGTGCCCTGGAGCTACGACCCACAACCGTTCCTTGTCGTTCGCTTCACGCCATTTCAAATCACAGCCGGTTCCCATAAGCTTTTTGAAAATTTTCGAGAAATGACCGGAATGAAGTACAATTAGCCCCATCCCGTGAAGCACGCGTTGATAGACACGCTCTACAATCGCCTCGTCCACCTCTTCGTGTGCCTTATGCCCCCACCAAATCAATACGTCTGTCTCATTCAATACTTCCTCAGTCAACCCATGTTCAGGCATATCGAGCGTTGCATAGCGCACATGAAACTCCTGACCCAGTCCCTCGCCGATCGCTGTATGAATCCCTTGCGGATAAATATCAGCTACGGTCTTGTTGTGTTGTTCATGTCTGTATTCATTCCAGATCGTTACGTTTTGTTTTGTCATCGCTGCATGCTCCTTTGTCCATTCATATAGATAAGCTCATTAATGATAACATCTTAGTTAGAAAAGCAATCGCACCTTCCATTCATCCATTGATGCACGAGAACGAGGAAGATGCGATGCCTATATCACGTTACTTGGCGTGCATGATTTGAGGCCTAGACCCACCACATCTCGCCAATCGGTTCCTTCATTAAAATCGGCTTCAAATTCTCAACAGCTTTCGTGAAGCCCTCATCAACGGACATCAAGCCATCCTCATGTTCTATGCTCACAACATAGTCATAACCGACAAGGCGAAGGGCACTAATTATATCAGCCCATGTCTTCGTATCATGACCATAACCAACAGTACGGAACTGCCAAGCGCGATCCAACATCATCGTATAAGACTGCATATCTGTTATCCCGTGCTTATGGATGTTCACAGGATCAATGGTCGTATCCTTGGCATGGAAGTGATGAATGGCATTCGCCTGCCCCAGAATACGGATTGCCTGTACCGGATCTATGCCTTGCCACCACATATGGCTCGGGTCAAGGTTCGCTCCGATTGCCTCGCCTGCCGCTTCGCGGAGACGAAGCATCGTACCTGGCGAGTGAACGGAGAAGCCGCCGTGCAGCTCGAGTCCGATCTTCAAGCCGCGTTCAGTGGCTAACTTGCCCACCTCTGTCCAGTACGGAATAACCTTTTCCTTCCACTGCCAGTCCAGAATTTCCTGATAGTCTGTAGGCCATGGTGCCACAGGCCAATTCGGGTATTTCGCACCTTCATGGTCACCCGGGCAGCCGGAGAAGCCGTTCACAACTGGCACTTCCAGCTTCGCAGCGAGATCCAGCGTCGCCATGAAATCTTCATGATACTGCTTCGCAATATCCTTCTGTGGGTGAAGCGGATTGCCATGACAGCTTAGCGCACTGATCGTCAAGCCCCGGGAAGCAACAGCTTCCTTAAATGCCTTGAGCTTCGCCTCACTAGCTAACAGTTCATGCGGGTTGCAATGCTTCGCACCTGGATACCCGCCAGTACCTATCTCAACAGCTTCCACACCTTTAGCTGCTACTGTATCCAATGCCTCTTCTAATGGCAATTGTCCGTACAGAACTAAGAATACGCCTAATTTCATGAGTGTTCTTTGCCTCCTTCGGTACGATTCATGTGCATTCGTGCTGCTTATTCCGATTAGTCAAAGTAAATTGCTTTGCCTGTGCGCGAGGATTCGTAAATGGCTTCCAAAATCTCAGAAACGACGCACGCTTGTTCCGGCGTAATGATTGGCGTCTTGTCATTTTCAATCGCATCAATCCACATATGCATCTCTACATCTGGCGGATTATCAGACTCACCTTCATAGAAATCAACGCCACTTGCAGTCAAATGGAATTTTTGATCGTACAGTTGGCCGTGTCTTTCCCCGTTAATCGTCAAGCCGTCATTCATATCTGCGCCGCCTTCTGTACCGCATAGCGTGCACTTCGCTTCGATGTTGGATGTTACGTTAAGCGCCCAACTGGATTCCAAAATAACTGTCGCTCCGTTCTTCATCACAATCATCCCGAACGCGGAATCTTCAACCGTGAACTTCGCTGGATCCCATGGACCCCAAGCGTTCGCTGCATTCTCACGGCCGCTCAACTTATGATAAGCCTTGCCAAGCACGATATGCGGCTCGTAGTTGTCCATCATCCACAACGTCATATCCAGCGAGTGTGTACCGATATCGATAAGCGGACCTCCGCCTTGCTTCTCTTCATCCAAGAACACGCCCCATGTAGGAACCGCGCGGCGACGAATCGCATGCGCTTTGGCGAAATAAATCTCACCCAAGGTGCCCTCTTCACACAGCTTCTTCAAATAGCGGCTGTCACTGCGGAAGCGGTTATTGTAGCCTACTGTAAGCTTCTTGCCTGTACGCTTCGCCACTTCAACCATGCGGCGTGCATCTTCCGCCTTCTTCGCCATTGGCTTCTCACACAATACATGCTTATCGCTCTCCAGCGAAGCAATTGTAATCTCTGCATGGGAATCATTCGGCGTACATACATGAACGATGTCGATGCTCTTATCTTCCAATACAGCCTTATAATCGGTATAGACTTTAGCATCCGGTGTGCCGTACTTTTCCTTCGCCTCAACCGCACGCTCCTCAACAATGTCGCAGAATGCTACCATTTCAACATTTTTCAGCTTGGCCAAGCTAGGCATGTGCTTGGCATTGGCAATGCCGCCGCATCCGATAATCGCAATTTTATATACTTTTGACATGAATCTATTCCTCCCGAGTTTAGATTGATGGTGTAGGTCATGTATTCAACTGTAATATGTGTAGAGGTCGTACCTCTTGAAGTTTTCTCTTGAAGTTTTCTCTTGAAGTCTTCTATTAAAGTCCGAGATTGTCCTTAATCCATTGACGGCTTCCGCGCACGCTATCAAGTGGTGCACGCTGACAATCATCCTGCTCTACGATAAGCCATTCCGTTCCTGCTTCTCGAGCAGTTTGAGCTACACCCACTAAATCGAGTTCACCCTGACCAAGCTCCATTGTCATTGGCTTGCCGTCTCCATCATATTTGAGATCCTTATAATGAATGAACGGAACACGACCTGAATATTGAGCGATTACTTCCAACGGGTTGAAACCACCATGCTTCACCCAACATACATCCAGTTCCGCGAAGAGACTGTCTTCAGGCAGCTTGCCGAACAGCAAATCAAAAACCGTCTCCTGCCCAATCTTAGCTTCAAATTCATATCCATGATTGTGATAGCCCAGCTTAATTCCATGCGCTGCAAGTCGCTCTGCAACAGCTGCAAGCGCGCGAACCGACTCTTCCAAGATGTCTTCATCGGCTTCGTGCAGCTTCGGAATTCCCGGACAAATGATGTTCCGGTTGCCGATGGCAAGATTCATTTCAATTTGCTCATCTAGGTGTTCAGTCAATTGCTCGATGCTGACATGAGACCCGGCCGCCTTCAAATTCAGGCGCTTCAGTTCACCTGCTAATTTCTCCGGCGCCAATCCGCCGTAGCCGGCAAATTCTACACCTTCATAGCCCATAGACGCCACTTGCTCCAGTGTTCCGATAAAGTCTTTTTGCATCTCATCGCGCAATGTATAAAGCTGTACTCCAATTTTCAATGGATCCACCTCATTTTGTATAAATCGTTATGAACGATTATGATATCGGCTTACTTTTTGAAAAGGTTTTCAATGAACTGATTTCATTGTGCCACATTGCTTTCGGGGTGTGAATGAAGGATATCCTTTTAACATGAACAATCTTGCTATCTTTGCTATACTCTTTGTAAAGAGCGTAGACACATATATGGACATGATGGAGGAGAATATGTCGCAATCTGCTATCAATCAAGAAGAATTTACGATTATGTACTCCGGGCATGCGAGACACACGAAGCCATTCACTCTCGTCATCCCCAAGCTGGAGCATTACCTCATTCGCATACAGTTGGAAGGCAATGCTCATGTCTGGATGGATGATCAATATACGGAAATTACACCTGGCGATATGCTCATGCTGTCTCCGGGCTCTCATTATGATTTGAAAATAGGGTACCGCCACCCCGAATCAGGCATCCCTCACAAAAAAGTGCACAGCCTCGACTACTACTTCATATTGAATGGTCCATGGGTACAAGCGTGGTGGAACCAGGTTGCCACTCAGGGCAAGGTAGACATCGGAATCGACGATCGTCTTCTGTCGATATGGCGGGAGATTATGCAGGAGCAGCGGCTCTATGGAAGCCACAACATGAACGATATTGTTAGACACCTAAGCTTTGCTTACTTCCGCATGTTGGAGAGAACCTTAAATGAACGCGCACATCCCTCTTATTTGAATCGCAATCGCAGTGAGCAGGTCGCCCATCAAATGAAGCATTATATTGAAATGAATGTTACAGAGCCGTTTACGCTGCAGGATGTTGCAACCCGCGTGCAGCTAAGTGTGTCCAGAGCATCACATATTTTCAAGGAAACATTCCATCAATCCGTCATGGACTATGCCATCCAACTCCGATTGACGATGGCTTGCGAACGGATTTTGCATGGATATATGCCGTTGGAGCAAATTGCTGAAATGTGTGGATTTCAAAGTTACTCCTATTTCCATCGAACGTTCAAAACTCGCCTTGGCATAGCGCCACGTGATTTCCGGGAGCAGCGGCAGCTGGACAACCATGCGGATTCGAGCAATTGACGGTCGCGAAATGATTTGTGAGGAAATTGTGGTATTTTGCATAATCAGCTTGTGTTTCTGCTGTGGATTGACTATGATGATATTGAAATAATTTTCATCAAGATTAGATATATGGTTAAAATTATTTTCACCATTTTTCACGTAAGAGGATGATATTTTTGTCGAGCATTTTGCATGCGATCCGGCAGCAGGTTCAAGATTTTCACCCGCAGGAGCGCAAAGTGGCGGACTATATTTTGCAGTTTCCGGGCAATGTAGTGACGATGGGCATCACAGAGCTGGCTGAACAATCCGGCACTTCACCCGCAACCGTCACTAGATTTTGTAAAACCCTTCATTTCCGTGGATTCCCGGACTTCAAGACGAAGCTGGCGGCCGACATGGCACAGCAGTCCACACCACTATCCTATCAGGACATTATCGCAGGTAATCCGCTGCGCGATATTATTACGGCCATCGAGTCCAATCATATACGCTCGATATCCGACACGACGCGGCTATTAGACATGGTTACGCTGGAGCGGGCAATGCATGCTTTTCAGCAGGCAAGACAGATTGATCTGTACGGAATGGCAACGTCCGGTATCGTAGCACTGGACTTCTACCAGAAGCTGATTCGTGTTGGCAAACGCGCGACCTGCTTCTCCGATCCGCATATGCAGATTACATCCGCCGCCAACTTGAATGAGCTTGATGTGGCGTTCGCCATCTCCTATTCTGGAGAGACACCAGAGACGATCGATGCGCTGCAATGCGCCAAGGAGCGCGGCGCGACCACCATCTCACTAACGAAGGTTGGTTCTAATCGCCTCGCTAGTCTTGCTGATATTCATTTATCTGCTTCTTCTCTCGAAGAAGGCATGCGTCGCGGTGACATGGCTTCCCGTATCGCACAGCTCCATATAATTGATATTTTGTTCGCGGGAATGGTCACGGAGCAGTTCGATGATCATATTCCGAAGCTAGAACAGTCGTATCGCATGGTACGCAAGTACCGTAAAGATAAAGGGAGGTAACTCAGTTCATGAACATCTTAACGTTCCAAACAAACGAGGAATTAAACCAAATCGCTGCAGGCATCTTTGCAAGCCTCATCCAGACAAAGCCTAATGCCGTACTCGGCTTGGCAACTGGCAGTACGCCAATCGGCATCTACCAAGAGCTGATTCGCCTGAATGAGAAAAAGTATGTAAGCTTCAAAAATGTGCGTTCCTTCAACCTGGACGAATACGTTGGTCTGCCTGAAGGCCATCCAGAATCGTACATGTCGTTCATGAACAAGCAATTGTTCGATCATATCGATATCAATAAAGAGAACACTCGTGTACCAAACGGCAATGCAGCCGACTTGGAACAAGAGTGCAAGCAATATGATGAGATGCTCTCTGATGCATCCATCGACCTGCAGCTGCTTGGCCTTGGCCACAATGGTCACATTGGCTTCAACGAACCAGACCAAAATCTGCATGCAGGCACACATCTTGTCCAATTGAAAGAAGAGACTCGCCAAGCGAACAAGCGCTTCTTCGATTCCATTGATGAAGTGCCAACACAAGCGGTAACAATGGGCGTTGGCTCGATCTTGAAGGCTAAAATGATTATGCTCGTTGTTCGCGGTGCGGACAAGGCTGACATTGTTCATCGCGCTTTGACTGGCCCGGTTACAACAGAAATTCCGGCATCATTGTTGCAAACTCATCCGAATGTAGTAGTTTTGCTTGACAAGGAGGCGGCACAACATTTCCATGGCTAATTCAACGTTTACCCTAACCAATGCAAATGTCGTAACACCGAACGGCGTATTGTATGATGGAGTCGTTCGGGTAGAAGATGGCCTTATTTCCTTTATTGGAAAGTGGTCAGAATTGGCACAGCCTGAGCAGGATGCTTGGGGCAAGGAAGCAGTAGACGCTAAGGGCGGCTGGGTGCTACCAGGCTTTGTCGATCTGCATATTCATGGCGGCTTCGGCGCAGACTTCATGGATGCAAATGCCGAATCTTACGATAAAATTACGAAGTTCCATATGGAGCACGGTACAACTGCTATGCTCGCTACTTCGATGACACAATCTCATGAAGCACTGGATCGTGTTATGGTAGCGGTTGATGCCTACATCAAGCAAGGCATGAAGTATACTCAATTGGCAGGCGTTCACTTGGAAGGTCCGTTCGTGAATCCGAAGTACAAGGGCGCACAGAACGATATCTACATGATCGATCCTCAAATCGACTGGTTCGAGGATTGGCATGCACGCTTCCCTGGCCTGATGAAGCAAGTGAGCTTAGCGCCTGAGCGTAACAACGCTACGGAAGCCATCCGCTGGCTTCGCGCTCACGACGTAAATGCTGCTGCAGCACATACAGCAGCTACGTACGATCAAGTGACGGCCGCAGCCAATGCTGGTCTGAACCAAGCGGTTCACACGTTCAACGCAATGACTCCAATCCACCATCGTGATCCAGGTGTAGCCGGAGCCGTGCTTACCGATGACCGCATTACAGCTGAGATTATCTCCGACGGAATTCACGTACACCCTGCTTGCATCAAGATGCTGAGCCGTACGAAGGCTTCCGGCAAGCTCGTAATGATTACAGACGCGATGTCCGCAGCTGGTATGCCTGATGGACAGTATGATCTTGGCGGTCTCGCTGTAACGATGAAGGAAGGCGTATGCCGATTGACTGACGGCGGTTCGCTCGCAGGCAGTACACTTACGATGATTCAGGCTGTGAAGAATATGATTCAATTTACAGGACTCCCGCTGCATGAAGTATCACGCCTTGCAAGCTTGAATCCTGCGAAGCAAATTGGAATCGACGGCTATACAGGCAGCATCGAAGTTGGCAAGCAAGCTGACTTGGTATGGACAGATGCTGATCTGGACATTGAACGCGTATGGGTAAAAGGCAGCACGCATATGTAAGCAGCTGTTGTTATCATACCTTGGTTACAACCATATCCGCATAAAAAAGAATGGCTTCCCGAAACGATACCTGCATCGTATTCGGGAAGCCATTTGTTGATTGCAGGGCATGACCATCGGAACAAAAAATAAAGCGTACTTGCCACGATGCTCGTTCTATGCAGCATGGGTATACGCTCGAATCTATCCGAGTCTGTCATCCGGACCTACTCATCAAAGACCTTCCTTCCCACATCAACCGATGTGTTCCAGAAGGCTGAATTGTCAGGGCGATGGGCTTAGCTTATTGTTAGATTTTTAACTCCCCAAGCTTGATTAGCTCGACTACCGCTTGCGAACGACCTTTTACATTCAATTTCTGCATCACATTCGAAATATGATTTCGAACGGTTTTCTCACTAATGAACAATTGTTGTGCAATATCACGGGTCGTTTTGTCCTGAACTAATAATTCAAAAACTTCGCGCTCACGATTAGTCAGTAGAAACTTATTTTTGTGATCGCTACCCTTCAAGTGTCACCCCTCCTTGCCCGAGTTTTTGTAATTTAACAAGGTTTAGGGATACAGTCAAATTTATACTATGAAGAGCCATTACACTTGGTGCGGTAATGCGCAAAAATGGGCTAACTAACGTGTTTGTTTGGCTAAAACCGTATAATTCCTTATGTTCGTCGAATGCTACCCTTATCCGAATATGTAAACAGGACTCCGCCCTCAACAGAGTGAGGAATGAAGTCCGTTCGAAGCGTGAAATTAACGAGTTCCTGTTGTTCCTGTTCCTGGAGCCATATTGTGCAAGCGAGTTGGATGATTGTACGATTGATTTGTTACATTGGTTGGGAACAAACGGTACACCATCTCAGAGAATTCATTAGCAAATCCTGCAATCGGATGGCCTGCACTTACTTGCTTGCTGTACTCATTCATGCGGTTGACGAAGTCTGGATTGGCAGATACATACACATTATTGCAGCTCGGATCTTCCTTTTTCACCGCGTTGGCAATGTGTGCCTTCAAGTCACCAGATATGTTATCATTCACATTAGACGTACCGTCATAAGAACCGAGGCTGCCAGCAGAGTATGGCCGTGGTCCTTGTCCTGGCTTAACGCTCTTGCTGTGAACTCCTTTAGATGAATGATCAGTTACAACAGCAACATAAGCATTGTTGTTGTTCGTCATCATGACATGTGCCGACTTCACACCCTTAATGGAAGCGATTTTTTTGGCCAGTTTTTGGTTCATTTCCAGCTTGTTCGCGGAATGAGTGCCGTAGCGCCCTCCGTTAAAGGCATTGTTACCATACGTACCATTGTTACCATACGTACCATACTGTCCATACGTACCATTGTTGAAATTATTGGTGCGGTAACCTCCATCATAACCGTAACCACGTGTATAACCATCTGGGCTGAACTGATTCATGTTATAGGAACGTAGTCCATCACCCGAGAAGTTCGTATTGTAGCGGTTCGCGTTATAACGATGATCCGTTCCGAGCGGTCTTACACCATCATTGCCATAATTCATATTATGCTGACGCACACTCTTCGTGGACATATTGTCCCGATTTCCACAACCTGTAAGCCCCATTGTCATCACTAATGCTGCCGTCAACGTTAGCAAAACTGCTTTTGCTCGCATCAATGTTCCTCCTTGTTCAGTTCATAATTGAGGTGCCAACAATGTTAGCATGCGCTGACCGCCTGATGTTATGCCGATAGGTTTTTCCGATACTTCCACTCCTTGCATCTTGTTATCAGCTTGTCCTAAAAAGAATGACGAATTCCCCAATCGTGCAAATTACAAAGGCATGGATTGACAATTTTTTACCGGACGTATTATCATATTAGTATTAGACTATAGTACCTGGTACTAATTTAAATTATATACACTAATTTTTGTTTAGGCGTTCATTCATCTCGATTTACTTGGATCGCACGCTCCCTTTCGGTCCGAACATAAAGAAGGAGGATAAGCATGCAAACGGTGAAACTGCACACCAAAGCGCAAATTACAGCATTCGGCACCTATGTGCCTGAGCGCCGCTTAACAAATGAGGATCTGTCGCACATGGTTGATACGAACCATGAATGGATTGTTCAACGAACGGGCATGATTGAACGACGGATTGTAGATGAAGGAACATATGCCAGCGATCTTGCGTTCGAAGCTGCTAAGAATCTGGCAGACACGTATCATGTTAATCTGCAAACGGTTGATGCAGTACTTGTAGCAACATCAACACCAGATGCCTTCTTCCCAAGCACGGCTGGCATCATTCAAGGAAGACTTGGCATCCCTCAAGCAATGGCGCTTGATATATCGAATGCATGTGCAGGATTTGTTAGTGCCATGCAATTGGCGATAGGACTCATTGATGCTGGTATGCATCGCAAAGTATTAGTAATTGGAACCGAAGTGCTCACCCGCACGGTTGATTACACGGATCGAAGCACTTGCATCTTATTCGGAGATGGGGCTGGAGCGATTCTTCTAGAAGCTGGGACTGCTGAGCAGCAATCTTGTTTCCTTGCTTCTGGATCATTAACGACAGGAGACTTAGGCGGGATCTTGCATCGCAAGGCTGTCGCCGATCGGATTGGCGATGTGGAGATGAAACCTGACAGTACGTTAGTTCAAAATGGGCGCGAAGTCCTTAAGTGGGCGCTCCGCCAAGTTCCGGTAGGCATTCAGCAATTGCTTCAAGACACTGGCTACACGACAGAGCAAATTGACATCTTTGTGCCACACAGCGCAAATCTACGGATGATAGAGTCCATATGTGAACGAAGTGGGATTCCGCTTGAGCGCACGCTTACTAGTGTCCAATATTATGGTAATACATCTGCAGCCAGTATTCCGCTGGCGATAGCGGGAGGATTAGCAGACGGCCGTCTGAAACCGGGAGCACTCACTTTACTGTATGGATTCGGCGGCGGATTCTCGCAATCGATCTTGCTGCTGCGCTGGCCGGATTTACAAGCATAAGCTCGGATTGGGCATCTCTATGATTCACCTAATTCTCTTATAACTCCTACACAATGGAACCAGAGGGTGCCCCTAATTTTGAATGAGCATGATCGAGTAGGAGGCTACCCATTAATTGAGTAGCCGACCTCTCACACCACCGTACGTACCGTTCGGTATACGGCGGTTCAATCGTTTGAGTGCAATTTGCGAAGATGCTCGTACCGAGCAGGGAAGTC
>NZ_JAMAVT010000025.1:0-71864 GCF_023713665.1 Paenibacillus sp. MER 180
CAATGCTGTTTGGTGGCGATGGCGGAGGGGTTCCACGCGTACCCATCCCGAACACGACCGTTAAGCCCTCCAGCGCCGATGGTACTTGGACCGCAGGGTCCCGGGAGAGTAGGACGTCGCCAAGCAACGAAAGACCACTGTTGAGATATCTCGACGGTGGTCTTTTTGTATATAAGGACTTAGGCTAGGTCTTAAGGATGGTTGACAGGGAATAAACGAACCAGTATGCTTGATTTTGCAAGCGTTTACATTAAGGGTGATTTATCTATGGAGGTATTGCACCACTACATAATTAGGTAAAGACAATCAATCTAGCATCATTATTCTTTGTTATTTATGCAAACGTTTGCATTTATTTGGAGAGGAGTAATGTCATGAGGAAATGGAAGGCTTCGATCTCTGGTATGTTAATTGGTGTCATGCTAATCAGCTTGATGCCAGTATGGGGAGGAGGGATGACTTATGCATTTTCTACATCTACAGTCCAAGACTCCTTAGGCGAGAAGAAGCAGCAACTACAGCCCCAATCAGCAGAAAAGACAACGGCAGAAGATGCATTGAAGGCTGTTGATTGGAATATGGTGAAGCCATTAGGCTCGTCATCGACAGCAGGCTGGAATAGTGCCAAGTTGGATCAGATGAAATTGACAAGCGATGCAAAGTATTTGTATTTCCGTGTCGATGCAGCTCATGCTGAGTCATGGCAGTATCTTGATATCGCTTTGCAGATCAATGATTTTGATTCCGGAGTCGCAACCAATCCTTATCAACGACAATTCAATTATAACCATACACAGCTGAAGCCGAAGTTCCATATCGTGATGGAAGCGAAACAAGGCGGCGAGGTGGCTGTATATGAGAGTGCCTCATCAACGCCTTTGCTTCATACAGGAGATTTGCAAGGGGCTTCCTTCCAAGTTACAGACCAAGCCAAAGTGATGACAGGGGCAATTCCTCTGAACAAGCTTCAATTGAAGCTGAATGACACCGTCAAAGCGATTGTTGTTCTTAGCGGTGATCGCGCGGATGAGCATGGTGTATTCGATGTCATTCCCGAAACGGCAGACAATGAAATTGCGACAGGCTGGAATATGAAACAGAACCCGAACGGCTTATCTACCTATTGCGAGCCATTTACGGTTACTTTTGCTCCAATCATTGATGGGGTTAAAGACAGTCTCTGGGACGATGTGGCGGCACTTGGGACATCTGTAACAGAGAGCACATATGGCGATACGAAACTAGGTGCAATCAAACTGATCAATGATAGTAAGAAGCTGTATATATGGGTAGATGCACAATTGCCGAATTGGGGAGATAAGGGGCAGTATATTGATATTGCCCTCAATGTGAATCAGGTTGATTCAGGCAATGCGGACAACCCATGGAAAGCGAAATATAATTTTAGCGGTACAACAGAGAAGCCGCAGTATCATCTTATGATGCGTTTGAAACAAGACAATGAAATAGAAGGCGCTGCTTTATATGAGGCCTCGGATTACAATACCCCCATTTTATCCACATGGGGAGATCGTAAAGGAGCAGAATTCGCTGTATCCAGACAGTCAGGATTTGAAGCGTCTATACCACTGCATCAGCTCAAGCTAAAAAATCATGACGTTTTGCGTCCAATTGTTGTTCTAAGCGGAAATGAGGACACGCATGGTGCATTCAATGTAATACCAGAAGATCCGGGGAATACACGAGCAAGTAGTTGGAATGAATCATCGAACCCGAATGTACAACGTGTATATGCCGGAAATTACGAGATAAAGGGGATGAGTGACACTCTGGAGCTGATTAGCACAGATCCGGCTAATAAACAGCAGCATGTAGCAGTTAATAAGCCGATTATCGTCACCTTCTCCGAACAAATTGAGATGAATGGGCAAGGCATCACACTTGAGGATAAGCTAGGTGCGGCCCAACCAATAGATGTGACGATAAAGGAGCAGCAGTTGGTCGTTACACCGAGTCAACCGCTGCGCTATGATACAGAGTATAAGGTTGTTATACCAGCGGGAGTGGCAACGGGGAAAGACACGAATACACCGAACACAGCATATGAGTTTTCCTTTACAACGAAGGCTCAGCCTTCTATGCATGCTGCATGGATGGATCAGGATCATGAAGTTCGCGTTACATTGAAGGACATTGTTCCGAACTTGGATTACTCCGCATTTGCCGCATATGAAGGTACAACCAAATTGGAGGGCATATCCTCTCAGGGCGCAGATGAGAAATCTGTGAAGATCCATTTGTCCAATCCGGTTGATGATGTGTCAAAGGCATATACAGTACGCTATGAAGGAAATACACAGAACATGTATCGGGATATGCCGATCAAGATGCGTGGTATTTTGGATAGCTACGTATATGCTGGGGATGACTTAGGTGTTACGTATCATTCGACTTCAAGCAGCTTCAAAGTATGGGCGCCTACGGCTGCACAAGCTTCGTTAGCCTTGTACGATAGAGCGGACATGGCGAATGACGTGCCTAGCAGGGAAGTCTCGATGCGTAAGGATGCAGCTACAGGGGTATGGGCCGCTAACGTGAATGGCAACTTGCATGGAACCTATTACATGTACAAGCTGCAATTCCCGGATGGCAGTATTGCGTATGCACTTGATCCATATGCGAGATCGGCATCGGTGAATAGTGGGAAATCGGCAATTATTGATCTTGCAGCAACCAATCCGAAGAACTGGGACGGAGATCGGAAGCCCCCATTCCTGAATCCAACAGACGCTGTCATATACGAATTGCATGTCCGTGATTTTTCAATTCATGAGAATTCAGGAGTATCCCCAGCAAGTCGAGGCAAGTTTACTGCCTTTACGGAAACGGGAACGACTTTGCCTGGAAAGCCAGATATAAAGACAGGGATCGACCATTTGAAAGAGCTTGGTATCACGCATGTTCACTTGCTTCCGACCTATGACTTCGGTTCGGTAAATGAGAAGCTGGTGGATGATCCAAGTTCGAAAGAACGAAAATTCAATTGGGGCTATGATCCGGTAAACTATAACATGCCTGAGGGTTCCTATACGACCAATGCAGAACAGGAGGACCCAGCGAAGCGAATTCGTGAGTTCAAGGCAATGGTGCAAGCGCTTCATGACCAAGGCATTCGGGTCGTGCTGGATGTCGTGTACAATCATACATTTGTAACCGGCCTGGAATCGGATATGTCGGTATTTGATAAGATTGTACCGGGTTATTTCTATCGGAGCGATGAGCAAGGCAACTTCACTAACGGCTCCGGTGTAGGGAATGAAGTAGCAACAGAGAGACCGATGGTTAGCAAATACGTGCAGGACTCCGTGAAATACTGGGCTGAGGAGTACAATGTAGACGGATTCCGCTTCGACTTGATGAAGCTAGTCGATCTGCAGACAACACGCGCCATCGTGCGTGAGCTGAGAGAGATTGATCCAAGCATCATAATCTATGGCGAGCCGTGGTCGGGAGGCAGCACACCGCTTGCTGCGGAATTGCAGATTGAGAAAGGCAAGCAGCGCGGAGAAGGATTCGCTGTATTCAATGACAATATTCGCGGGGCAATAAAGGGTGGAAGTGACGACGCTTCCAAAGGATTCGCAACAGGAGCCGAAGGCAAAGAAGCGGATGTGGTGAAAGGTCTGCTTGGTGCAATCACAGACTTTACGGCCTCTCCGACAGAGACGATTAACTATGTAACCGCACATGATAACTTGAATTTGTGGGATAAGGTGCTGAAGACGCAGGGGAAAGATATTGATATAAAACGCAATCCGTTCGCAACCTTGACGGAGTCAAATGTAATGGATAACGAGACCGTTAAGCGTTCTTTGCTTGCAAATGGCATTGTTCTTACGGCACAAGGCATTCCGTTCCTTCATGCAGGAGATGAGCTGCTTCGCAGCAAGTTCGGAGATCATAACAGCTATGAGAGCCCAGATGAGATTAATCAGATCGTATGGAAACAGAAGGCGGAGTACAAGCCAGTATTCGATTATTTGAAAGGTCTTATCGAGCTGCGAGCAGCACATCCAGCATTCCGCATGACAACGAAGGATGAGGTGAAATCGAACTTACAAGTGTATCGCCAAGAAGGTCAAGTTATCGCATTCAAGCTGAATAACTATGCAAATGGGGATACGTGGCGCAATATCGCCGTCATTTATAACGGTTCGTCTGCTCCACAAGAAGTTGCACTGCCTACTGCGGAAGAATGGAGTGTGGTTGTTGACCATACGTCAGCTGGTGTGGAGACGATACGTACGGTGAAGGGCGGCAAGGTAGAAGTAGCCGGATTGTCCATGATGGTGTTGTACGATCAGGAGAATGGCTATACACCGATAGCGTCAAAGCTTGAAGTAGCGCCTGCTACGCTTGGGTTAGAGCCAGGCACAAGCACTCGTTTGACAGCAGTGGTGCGTGATCAGAAGGAACGTCCAATGTTTACTGAGAATGTATCATGGTCAACATCCGATGCTGCTGTGGCTGTCATCAACAGTGGAGGCAAAGTAACGGCAGTGAAGGAAGGAGCCGCAGTTCTTACCGCAACCTCGGGCAATTTGAAAGCACAGGTAAATGTGACAGTAGCGAAGCTTGTTCCTACGACGCTGTCCATTAACGGTGCAGATTCAATTTTTGAGGGTCGCACATCACCATTTACAGTTGCTATCAAGGATCAATTCGGACAGACGATGTCTGGTGCAGCTGCGGAGTGGAGTACGTCGGATGCATCAGTGGCTAGAATAGACCGTGCTGGGAAGGTAACAGGCGTGAAGGAAGGAACAGCGGTCATTACAGCTCGGGTTGGAACAGCAGAGGCCTCGAAGAAGGTAGTGGTTAAGCCTTTCCTGAAGCGCTATGTACAAATCAACTATGTTCGTCCAGACGCGAAATACGACAACTGGGGATTATGGGTATGGCAGACAGGTGTAAAAGATGACGGTCATGAGTTCCAGCATTTTGACAAAGGAATGGCGACTGCCATGATTGAAATCGCTCCAGAGTCTGAATCGATTGGGTTTATCGTCAAACGGGGCAACTGGGAAGAGAAAGATATCGATGCCAATCGCTTCATTAAGACGAGTGTGGATGACACGCTAACCAAGGTGTATGTATATAGTGGGCAGGAATCATTTCGGACGCTGCCTTCAGTAGCTGGCCCGGTTCAAGGGAAGAGTCAGGTTGCGTTCTATTATCGGGATGAAGCGTTGTTTGCGAGTGGAGCGCAGGATCGGATCACGCAGGCTGATATTGCGATCAACGGCAAGTCTTACTCGATGACGTACGATGCAGAAAACGAATGGTTCATCTACGTAATGAAGAACGCAGCGAAAGGCGATTATACGTACAAATTCTTCATTACCAAGGATGGAGTAACAAACGAACTGAATGATCCGCACAATACTGTAAACGGGCGCTCGATTGTCGTCGTGAGAGACCCAGGAACAGACCCAGGTACGAAGCCAGAAACGGGCACTGACACAGGAAGCGGCTCTGAAAACGAAAATGGCAGCAATGAACGAAACGGCGGGGCTGCTCAAGGGGGAACAGAAGAGTCATTTAAGGGAATGACCGTCACGAAAGATGGCGTTCGTTATGAGCCAACAACGTTGAATCTTCTGAAGAATGCTGACGGAACGACGACAGTTGAGCTGTTCATTCGAAATGAAGATATGGAAGAGATGTCTCGTTTGACGGGTTCGGCAACAGGAATGAGAACTTGGACAATTGCAGCGCCGTCGGAGTCAGAAGACGTTCGTATTCGAATCCCGATGAAGAAATTGAGTCAGGCAATGAAGGAACATACGCAATTGAACATTGTGGTACGCTCGGGAGCAGGCAGCTATCAACTTCCGATGAAACAGCTAGCAGATCTGAGCAATGGGAATGCATCACAATTGCTGACCGTGCACATGATGAAGCCTTCGGCTGAATTGCTGAAGGTGCTTACATCTGCAACATCCACACAGCCAGGTGCTCATTTGATGGCAGCTGTTCAGTTCCAGTTGCGTTTGGAGCAGGATGGGAAGCAGGAGCCAATTGCTGATCGTGCAGGCATTCTTACAACGGGCTCTATCCGACTGCCGAGCAGCCAAAGTGCTGGGAAGATGACAGCTGTAAAGTATAATGCAAAGACAAAGACATTCTCATTCGTTCCGTCCTGGATGGAGCGCACTGAGGGCGAATCGAATTCGATAATGAACATGAAGCACGATTATAACGGTATCTTCGCAGTACTCAAGTATGGACCGAGCTTCCATGATTTGAATGGCCATTGGGCGAAAGAAAATATGGAGCTGCTAGCTTCTAAGTTCATTATTCAAGGCAGAGGAAATGGACAGTTTGCCCCGAATGATATGGTAACTCGAGCAGAATTCACGTCCATGCTTGTGCGGGCGTTAGGCTATGGCGATGTCCAAGGACAGAAACTGTCCAAGGATGCCTTCATGGATGTGCCAGCATCAGCTTGGTATGCAGATGCACTTGTGACTGCGGTGCAACTGAAGCTTGTTGAGGGGGATGGTGACGGATCATTCCATCCGAATGCATCCATTACTCGAGAGGAATTGGCACAAATGCTTGTCAATGCTGCTCGTCTTGAAGGTCATCATCTGGAACTCTCAACTGGGTTCCTTAATGGCTACCAAGACCGCACGCTGCGTCCTAGCGGCAACGCTACACGAGCAGAAGCGGGAGTTGCATTGACCAGACTTCTCCTTGCTCTACAATATATTGCTGAATAGCACGACCATCACTCCCGTGTCATCCGTAAGGACGGCAGCGGGAGTTTTTATACTGGAACGAACGCAGGCATTCATTAGCTTGTTTCAATATGTTATTCACATGTGCATAATTGGACGAACATTGCGGTAAAATGTACACCATGCATATTTCTCAATGAACAAGCTGTGGAGAAGGGATAAATGAGTCTCCTTATGCACATTTAACCCATCATTTATCCACGAGTGTGGAGAAGTTCCCAGGTATCCACATATAGAGTTTCACGAATAGGGCTTACCATCAACCGTGTAATTGAATATATTGCGTAATTGAGATGGAATGAGCGTGTGCTTTTTAACCAAGAAGAAGGTTATCCACATCATCGTGTAGAATAGCTGATGAAATCGATCTAAAATAGTTGCAAAATCAAACGAGTGCGCTATAATAAAAATAAAGTCAAAGAAAGTCAAAGTCAGATTAATAGTCAAAAAAGTTCAAAATATTGCGCCAAACTAGAATAAGTGAGGCTTATATTTGGTTAAACCTAATATAGAGACTGCTGCAGGCGGAAAGGGGGGAGAAGATGCGCAACATTTCCGACCTAATCGAGCACTACTTGAAGCATATATTACTTGAGAGTTCGGAAGGTGCCGTTGAGATTCAGCGCAATGACTTGGCAGAACAATTCTCTTGTGTTCCATCGCAGATTAACTATGTGATCAGCACACGCTTTACGTTGGAGAAGGGTTATGTTGTTGAGAGCAAACGTGGAGGTGGAGGGTATATTCGCATTCAGCGAATTGACTTGCCAGCCCATCAAGCGATTCATAATCATTTGTGCGAATCCATTGGGGAGCAGATTGAGCAGAGCGCCGCTGAAGGTCTTATCTATCAACTAGAAGAAGCGGAATTCATCTCCCGCCGGGAAGCGAATCTGCTGCGGGCTGCTGTTTCTCGGGACAATATAACAGTAAAGCTTCCCTACCGCGACGAGATACGTGCCCGGCTGCTAAGGTCGATGCTGCTGGCACTGCTTAGCAAGTAGAGATGTAAGTATGTAAGATGGATGCTACCTATAAAGGAGGAGAGACGGTTATGGTGTGTCAACAATGTGGTCAGAAACCGGCTACCCTGCATTTTACGAAAATCATTAATGGACAGAAGACGGAGTTTCACATTTGTGAATCATGTGCCCGGGAAAAAGGCGAATGGATTCCAGGCACGGCGAACGGATTCTCCATCCATAATTTATTGTCGGGATTGCTTGATTTTGATCTGACAGGCAGCAAACAGGGAGCTAAGGAAGATGCGAAGCCACAGCCTATGCGCTGTGAGAAGTGCGGACTGACTTATGCACAGTTCGGTAAGCTCGGCCGCTTTGGCTGTGATGAATGCTACACCTTTTTCGGTGAGCGCTTAGATCCGCTATTGAAGCGGGTACATGGCAATACCGTTCACGTTGGCAAAATTCCGAAGCGTGGGGGAGGCCGAATTCAGCGCAGACGCGAGCTGGAAGAATTGAAGAAGCAGCTGCAGTTCAGTATTTTGCGTGAAGAGTTCGAAGAGGCCGCAACCTTGCGTGACCGTATTCGCGAGTTGGAGAAGCAGCCGCCAAGCGGTTCGGAGAGAAGCAGTTCATAGCAGTTCATAGCACCTAGGATACAAGCGCTATCGAGAGAGTAAGATGACAATAAGCAGTGCGAATTGGAAGGAGATGACGAGATGACAGAGCGACGATTTATTGAAGAAGCCCTAAGCGATTGGATGCGCGGCACGGGTCCAGATTCCGATATCGTCATCAGCAGCCGTATCCGTATAGCACGGAATATTAGCGGACTGCCGTTCCCACTCTTGGCTACGAATCAACAATCGGCCGAGGTGTTGGATCGTTTGTCAGCAGTCATGAAAGACCCGGAATTTGCGCAATTGAATCACTTTCATGAATTAGAGCTGGCAGAGCTTAGCGATACAGAGAAGCAAGTTCTAGTAGAGAAGCATTTGATATCCCCGAGTTTGGCAAATGAGTCCCGCAATGGCGCGGTCATTGTCAGTGAGGATGAGTCGATAAGCATCATGATTAACGAGGAAGATCATCTTCGTATTCAATGCCTATCTCCAGGGCTGCAAATTCGTGAGGCTTGGGAGCAGGCTAACCGCATCGATGATGTGTTTGAATCGCAAATCGACTACGCCTTCGATGAAAAGAGAGGTTTCTTAACGAGCTGCCCGACGAATGTGGGAACAGGAATACGGGCATCGGTGATGATGCATTTGCCAGCATTGGTAATGACACAGCAGATTAACCTCATGCTTCAGGCCGTTACCCAAGTTGGATTGGCGGTTAGAGGCATATACGGAGAAGGAAGCGAAGCGATCGGCAACCTGTTCCAAATATCAAATCAGATTACATTAGGCCAATCCGAATCTGAGATTATTGATAATTTGTACAGTGTTGTGAAGCAATTAATCGAGCATGAGAAGGCAGCTCGTGAACAGCTGCTGACAAGCAATAGCATGCGGCTTACGGATCGCATTTGCCGCTCATATGGAATTTTGAAGCATGCAGTTATTATGGATTCAAAAGAAGCCGCACAGCGGTTGTCCGACATTAGGCTTGGTTCTGACCTTGGCATCCTGCAGCATATTCAATCGTCACAACTGAATGAATTATTGGTCATGACACAGCCAGGCTTCTTACAATATAAATACAACACGACATTATCTCAAGAAGATCGGGATTCATATCGCGCGAAGATGATTCGCGAGACGTTATCCAAATCTAAATCATAATGTAATATGGAGGTGCAACACTTATGATGTTCGGTAGATTCACAGAACGTGCGCAGAAAGTATTGGCTTTGGCACAAGAAGAAGCAGTACGACTCGGGCATAACAATATCGGAACGGAGCATATTCTGCTTGGACTTATTCGCGAAGGGGAAGGCATCGCAGCTAAGGCACTTGTAGCGCTTGGCCTTGGATTGGAGAAGATTCAGGACGAAGTCGAAACCTTGATCGGGCGCGGTCAAGAACAGCCACTCAATATTGCATATACCCCGCGTGCGAAGAAAGTGATTGAGCTGTCCATGGATGAAGCGCGCAAGCTTGGCCACACTTATGTGGGTACAGAGCACATTCTGCTTGGCTTGATCCGGGAAGGAGAAGGCGTAGCAGCACGGGTGTTGAACAACCTTGGCATTAGCTTGAACAAGGCACGCCAACAAGTGCTGCAGCTGCTTGGAAGCAGCGAAGCGGTATCCAGCCATCATGGACAGTCGCAAAATGTAAGCACACCGACACTGGACAGCTTAGCTCGTGATCTGACAGCAGTAGCGAAGGAAGGCAATCTTGATCCGGTTATCGGCCGTTCGAAGGAAATTGAGCGCGTCATTCAAGTGCTTAGCCGCCGTACGAAGAACAACCCCGTACTTATCGGAGAGCCTGGGGTTGGTAAGACGGCCGTAGCAGAAGGTCTGGCACAGAAGATTATTAACAATGAAATTCCAGAGACGCTTCGCGATAAGCGTGTTATGACGCTTGATATGGGTTCGGTTGTAGCCGGAACGAAATACCGGGGTGAATTCGAGGATCGCCTGAAGAAGATCATGGATGAAATCCGCCAAGCAGGCAATGTCATCCTGTTCATCGATGAATTGCATACGCTCATCGGTGCCGGCGGTGCTGAAGGCGCCATTGATGCATCGAACATTTTGAAGCCTGCATTGGCTCGTGGAGAGCTGCAGTGCATTGGGGCGACAACACTTGATGAGTACCGCAAATATATCGAGAAGGATGCAGCGCTCGAACGCCGCTTCCAGCCGATTACGGTTGACCAGCCTACTCCAGAGGAAGCAATCCAGATCTTGACTGGGCTGCGTGATCGTTATGAAGCCCATCACCGTGTGAAAATTACTGATGAGGCAATTGAGCAAGCGGTGAAGCTCTCGGATCGGTATATTACAGACCGCTTCCTGCCGGATAAGGCAATTGACTTGATTGATGAAGCGAGCTCGAAAGTTCGCCTTCATTCGTATACAGTACCACCAAATTTGAAAGAGCTTGAAGCACGTTTGGAAGACATCCGCAAAGAGAAGGACGCATCTGTGCAAAGCCAAGAATTCGAGAAGGCTGCTGCGCTGCGTGATACGGAGCAGAAGATGCGCGAAGAACTGGAGACCGTTCGCAACCAGTGGAAAGAGAAGCAGGGACGCGTGGATTCTGAAGTTACGCCAGAGGATATTGCTCAAGTCGTAGCGAGCTGGACCGGGATTCCGGTATTGAAGCTGAAGGAAGAAGAGACAGAGCGCTTGCTCAAGATGGAAGAGATTCTTCATGAGCGTGTCATCGGCCAAGATGAAGCGGTGAAAGCAGTGAGTCGTGCAATCCGCCGTGCGCGTGCAGGGTTGAAGGATCCGAAGCGTCCGATGGGCTCCTTCATCTTCCTTGGCCCAACTGGGGTAGGTAAGACTGAGCTTGCTCGTGCCTTGGCCGAATCTTTGTTCGGTGATGAGAATGCGGTAATCCGAATTGATATGTCCGAATACATGGAGAAGCATTCGACAGCTCGTCTCGTCGGAGCACCTCCGGGATATGTCGGCTATGAAGAGGGCGGCCAATTGACGGAGAAGGTTCGCCGTAAGCCATACTCAGTCGTCTTGTTGGACGAAATCGAGAAGGCACATCCAGAAGTATTCAACATTTTGCTTCAAGTGTTGGAAGATGGCCGTCTCACCGATTCGAAGGGACGTGTAGTTGACTTCCGTAACACGCTTATTATCCTGACATCCAACGTAGGTGCCGAAGCAATTAAGCGTAATTCTACGCTTGGCTTCACTGCAGTTGATGATGCAGGCAAAGACTACAACAACATGAAGGATAAAGTGATGGGTGAATTGAAGAAGAGCTTCCGCCCAGAATTCTTGAACCGGATTGATGAAATTATCGTGTTCCACTCCTTGGAGCAGAAGCACATCGCTGAAATCGTATCCTTGATGGCTGGTGAGCTTCGCAAGCGTCTGAAGGAACAGGATGTTGATTTCCAATTGACAGACAATGCGAAGAATTTCCTCGCGAAGGAAGGCTTTGATCCAGCGTATGGCGCCCGTCCATTGCGTAGAGCGATTCAGAAGCATATCGAGGATCGCCTGTCAGAGGAATTGTTGAAGGGTAATGTCAGCAAGGGCGATGCCGTCGTCATCGACGAGAAAGATGGCGAGCTGCTCGTCCTGCGCAACAACGAGGTTAACACAGCACATGTATAATGAACTGTAGTATTTAGGAAAGAATCGTACTTTCTCCCTCCCGGAGGAAGGTACGGTTCTTTTTTTCTTCGTTATTTATTGCTCCACATATGCCTGTTTCTGCTTGCGATATGCTAAAGCACTTTATCCTCCTTCTTAAAAATGGTAAACTAATGAGTAATGAGTAACGAGGTACCTGTTTGCGGACATGGCGACCGACGACTTGCAGCATATTGATTAGGAGTGTCGGCTTCATGGCCAAAGTGAAAACGAAATTTTTCTGTACGGAATGTGGATACGAAACACCGAAATGGATGGGGAAATGCCCTGGCTGCGGTGAGTGGAATACGATGGTGGAAGAGCGGGAGACAGTCATTAAGACAGCAGGTGTGCATTCTTCCTTGATTCAAACGAAAGAAAAGCCGCAATCTATCATACACATAGAAAGTGGACGCGAACCTAGACTCACTACGACACTTAGTGAGTTGAACCGCGTACTGGGCGGCGGTGTTGTTCCTGGATCACTTATTCTAGTGGGGGGCGACCCGGGTATCGGGAAGTCAACACTTCTACTGCAGACTTCCAATGCACTGGCTGCCAGCGGCCTCAAGGTGCTGTACGTATCTGGTGAGGAATCGATGCGTCAGACGAAGCTGCGGGCAGATCGTCTTGGTGTCTTGTCGGAGAACTTATTCGTCCTCAGTGAGACGAATCTGCAATATATCGAGGAGGCGCTTGAGGCGGCGCAGCCTGACTTCCTCGTTATCGACTCCATCCAGACCGTCTTTCAACCTTCGGTGGAATCAGCTCCCGGCAGTGTTGCACAAGTACGCGAATGTACAAGCACATTCATGCGCATCGCTAAAGGGAAGGGCATCGCAACTGTCCTTGTTGGACATGTGACGAAGGAAGGTGCGATTGCCGGTCCACGGCTGCTGGAGCATATGGTCGATTGTGTCCTTTATTTCGAAGGAGAGCGGCATCATTCCTATCGCATTTTGCGGGCTGTAAAGAACCGGTTCGGTTCGACCAATGAGATAGGAATCTTCGAGATGACGGAGGGCGGACTTGTCGAGGTGAAGAACCCATCCGAGATGTTCCTGCAGGAGAGACCGCTAGGCGTTGCAGGATCCACGGTTGTAGCCAGCCTTGAGGGAACCCGTCCCGTCCTTGTTGAGATGCAGGCGCTCGTATCGGCGACGAACTTCCCTTCTCCGCGGAGGATGGCGACAGGGATTGATCATCATCGTCTGGCGCTTATTATTGCGGTGCTGGAGAAGCGAATGGGAATGTTCCTGCAGAATCAGGATGCATACGTGAATGTAGCGGGTGGAATTAAGCTTGATGAGCCAGCTGTTGACTTGGCTATGGCGGTTGCAATTGCTTCGAGCTTCCGAGATATGCCGACACAACCATTCGATGTTGTCTTTGGCGAAGTGGGGTTAACCGGTGAAGTGCGTGGGGTATCTCGTGCAGAACAGCGAGTGAAGGAAGCAGAGAAGCTTGGATTCAAGCGCATTATATTACCAGAGAAGAGCTTGCGCGGCTGGAAGCCGCCTGCCAATATTGAGATTATTGGAGTAAATACGGTTGCTGAAGCATTAGCTGTGGCGTTAGGTTAGGGGGCATAGATATAGAATGAAGGAAAGCCAACTGGATATTATGAACGACCTGCTGCGGATGGTCGCACCAGGAACGCCTTTCCGCGACGGGCTTGAGAATGTGCTGCGCGCGAAGACAGGGGCACTTATTGTCGTTGGATACAGTCCAGAAGTAATGGAAGTTGTAGACGGGGGATTCTCCATTAACTGTGACTTCTCACCGAGCTACTTGTACGAACTAGCCAAGATGGACGGCGCCATTATCTTGAGTGAAGACATTAAGCGGATATTATATGCGAACACACAGCTCATTCCGGATTCCTCCATTCCATCTACGGAGACAGGCATCCGGCACCGGACAGCGGAGCGGGTAGCGAAGCAGACGGGGAAGCTGGTAGTCTCCATCTCCCAGCGCCGGAATGTCATTACACTGTACCAAGGCAGTCTGCGTTATGCACTTAAGGAGATTGGCGTTATTCTCACGAAGGCGAACCAAGCGATTCAGACATTGGAAAAATATAAGGTTGTGCTTGTACAAGGCATGACAAATTTAACTGCATCCGAGTTCGAAGAATTGGTTACCTTATACGATGTCGTAAACGTTGTGCAACGTATTGAGATGGTGTTACGTATTAAGATGGAGATCAAGCGTTACATCAACGAACTGGGAACAGAGGGACGTCTTATCAGCATGCAGCTCGAAGAGCTTGTAAGCAACACCGAAGAAGACGCTTGGCTGCTGTTGAAGGATTATGCCCGGGACGGAAGCGATGAGAAGGTACGTGAGATCATAGCCCAACTTAAGAAATGCACGGCAGATGAACTGCTTGATACCCATCATTTAATAAGACTGCTCGGTTACCCGACGACGAGCACGATTCAGGAAGAATCCGTTTCGCCGCGCGGTTACCGCGTTCTTAGCAAGATACCAAGACTTCCTAATGTCATTATTCACAACTTAGTCGAAACCTTCCAATACCTCCCTCATGTCATGATGGCAACGATTGAGGAATTGGATGAAGTAGACGGCATTGGCGAAGTTCGCGCTCGTGCGATTAAGGAAGGGCTTAAGCGGATTCAGGAGCAGGTCTTCATTGACAGGCAAATTTGATTTTCCTACAATGAAAGGACGTACGTTGGGCATAGTAAAATTAGAGGTGAACCTATGATTACAAAGTCCATTCCGAGCTTGTTTACGATCGGTAACTTGTTTCTCGGAATCATTTCCATCATGCTTGCGTTTCACGATGACTACAACTTAGCAGCTCTTATGATTATTATTGCCATGTTGCTCGACGGATTGGATGGGCGTGTAGCAAGAGCATTGAACGCACAGAGTGAATTCGGCAAGGAGCTTGACTCCCTATCCGATGTGATTTCATTCGGTGTAGCGCCAGCCTTTATTATGTATGCCGTCGCTTTTACAGATAGTAACCCGGTGCTGGCTTGCATCGTTACCGCAATCTTCCCGATTTGTGGTGCGCTGCGACTTGCACGCTTCAACGTTAAGGATGGTATTCCGGGGTATTTCATCGGCTTGCCAATCCCAGCGGCTGGCGGTGTGGCATGTACACTTGCCTTGTTCCATGAGAACATCCCAGCGGCTTATCTTATGATAGCGATGATTTTATTATCTTACTTAATGGTTAGTACTGTGAAATATCCGAACTTCAAGAAAGTCGGTATTCCGAAGAAGGCCATCTGGATTACGCCTTTTGTTATTGCAGGGGCAGTAGCGATCGCGGTATGGCAGCCAGAACAGACACCGAAGCTGATTTTTGTGCCGTTGGTACTGTATGCGCTGCTTGGTTTAAAAAAAAACGTTAGAATGCTGAATCGCCGCCGCAAGAAACAGCTTGATGCGGAAGAGTGGTACCAGTCGAAGCATTCTTAAGCGAATAAACCCAAAAGAAAAGCACTTGCAGTCCATAATTGGGCGGCAGGTGCTTTTTGTGTTGTATATGATTTCCGTTCCAATTATCTTGTATCAATTTTCAGTTCTTCTTCATTCCATTAGGACAGGTTGAATATCCCGAGAGTTTGGCACTTGCTCGATTCCTGTTTGACGACATCGTCAAGATCAATATCAAGCAGATTGCACAGGGCAGACATATAGAATAGGTGCTTGCCAAGCTCGCTCTTCACAACATCCTTGCAGTTCTCGCATAAGTGACCTTGAACATGTGATTCAAGAGATTGCTTCGCTTGATCCATATCCATGTCGTCATGGTAGGGCTGCCGCTTCGCATGCAGCTCCAAGCAGCCACATTCTGTTATGGCTTTCGTTACCGCGCGGTTTACCGAGGCGTCAGACTGTCCGTATTTCGAAAGAATGTCCAGCAAGCTTCGGTGTCTTAACAATAAATCGCCAACTTGATCCTGCAAAGATTGCAAACTGGAAGTACTCATTACTCATCCACCTCTATTCATGGAATCGTGGTTCGGCCCGAGCCATACTGCTCAAGGGACTCACGTTATTTCAGCTCTCCCCATTCCGTACTACTCCCCTATTATACGACTAGGATTTCCTACATTTCAACTTCGCCTCGAATTTAAAAATGTAAGAATGGACGATTAGGAGCGAGAGGGTTGGGCCATAATTGTAAAGATATTCAAATTAGATAAGGAGGTGGACTTCGTGTTCAGACGATTATTTTATGCGGTTGCAGGATTGATCGGAGCATGGAGTGGGACAGAGTTCCATCGGTATTGGAATATGCAGACAATGGAGTTTTCGTCATTATCCAACCCTGGAATAACTTCTAACGGACTGTTATGGGCACTTGGCGGGGCATTTTGCTTTATTGTGATGGGTCGTGCACTTTTTACGCCATTGGCACGGTTATGGGGCAGCTTGGAAGAACGCATGGTAAATATGTCAGCAGGGATGCTGGTGATTGGAGCTTCTGGCGCATTGATGGGACTGTCCTTTGGGGGGTTGCTTGTACCGCTATTTGAGCCGTTTGGGACAGTAGGGCGTATGGTATCGGTTTGTATGATTGTCCTGCTGTCAGCAGCAGGGTTGCAAGCAGCACTTATGAAGCAGGATGAGATTGTAAAGTGGGTCTCCGCCTTCCGCATGCCTGAACGAGGTGAAGAGAAGAGCAGAGGAATGGAAGAACATAAGATCTTGGATACAAGCGTCATCATTGATGGTCGCATCGCAGATATATGCAAGACCGGATTCATTGAAGGGACAATCGTCATTCCTGAATTCGTCTTAGAGGAGTTGCAGCATATCGCGGATTCGTCGGACTTGCTCAAGCGGAACCGTGGACGCAGAGGGTTGGACATTCTGAATAAAATTCAAAAAGAACTGGAAGTAAAAGTACTCATTTATGAAGGAGACTTTGACGAAATCTCGGAGGTAGACAGCAAGCTGGTTAAGCTCGCGAAGCTGCTAAAGGGGAAAGTCGTAACGAATGATTTCAACTTGAACAAGGTATGTGAGCTGCAGGGAGTATCAGTGCTCAATATTAACGATCTAGCCAACGCTGTGAAGCCAGTGGTTCTCCCAGGAGAAGAGATTGTTGTTCAAGTCATCAAGGATGGTAAGGAACATGGTCAAGGTGTAGCCTACTTGGATGATGGTACGATGATCGTCGTTGAGGGCGGCAGAGATTATATCGGCATGACGATGGAGGTTCTGGTGACCAGTGTACTTCAGACGTCAGCAGGACGAATGATATTTGCTAAGCCAAAACTGTTGGAAAAAGCCCAATAAACAGGTATGATGGGGATACTACCATCATGGGGGTTAGTAAGGATG
Source organism: Paenibacillus sp. MER 180 (assembly GCF_023713665.1). Taxonomy (NCBI): domain Bacteria; kingdom Bacillati; phylum Bacillota; class Bacilli; order Caryophanales; family Paenibacillaceae; genus Paenibacillus; species Paenibacillus sp. MER 180. The sequence goes on from NZ_JAMAVT010000025.1 coordinate 17,334, forward strand.
GACAGAGGGTTTGGCGTGGTCATAGTCGCTGCTGGCAGAGGCACGCGCATGGGCACGGAAGAGAGTAAGCAGTATTTGCATTTACAGGATAAGCCAGTAATCATCCATACCGTAGAGCGGTTTCAGTCCATGGAGGAGTGCGAATCGATCGCATGGGTAACCACGGAACAGGATTATGCGCGCTGCGAAGCATGGGTGAAACAATACGGATTGCATAAGGTTCAAGACATCGTTACAGGAGGCAAGGAACGTCAGCATTCAGTATATGCTGGCTTGCAGGCTCTGAAAGCGCGTGGACTCGAATATGTGTGCATCCATGATGGTGTACGGCCCTTTGTAGAGCCGGGCAGAGTAAGCGCATGTTACGATGCGGCCCGGCAGCACAGAGCGGCCGTATTGGCCGTTCCGGTCAAGGATACCATTAAGCAGGTGGACAAGTCCGGTATTATTACGGCAACACCCGATCGCAGCAGCTTATGGGCGATTCAGACACCACAGGCTTTCCGGCTTGCTGATGTAATGGCTGCTCATGAGCTCGCGGAGCAGGAGCAATTCGTGGGAACGGATGATGCGATGCTTGTTGAGCGGATGGGAATTGCTGTTCACGTAGTGGAGGGGAGCTACACGAACATTAAGCTAACGACGCCGGATGATCTGGATTGGGCTGCATGGTGGCTGTCTCGTCTTGAAGCTTAGCGAAATTGAATGTTGAGGCAGAAGGAGAGGGAGGCTTACGTATGATTAGAGTGGGACAGGGATTCGACGTGCACCAGTTAGTAGAGGGACGGCCGTGCATTATTGGCGGCGTTCATATTCCTTACGAGAAGGGATTGCTTGGGCATTCAGATGCTGATGTGCTTCTGCATACGGTAAGTGATGCAATTCTGGGCGCACTAGGATTAGGGGATATCGGCAAGCATTTTCCAGATACGGATCCTGCATTCAAGGATGCGGACAGCATGAAGCTGTTAGAGCATGTATGGCAGCTAGCTGTTGAGCGCGGTTATCGACTTGGCAACATCGATTGCACGATTATTGCACAGAAACCGAAGATGCTGCCGCATATTCCAGCGATGGTAGCGAATATCGCTCGCGCGCTCGGCGCAGAGGATTCGCAGGTGAATGTGAAGGCTACGACAACGGAACAATTAGGATTTGCTGGACGCGGTGAGGGAATTGCCGCACAGGCTGTTGTCTGCTTATTTCACAATATGGTATGATGAAATGATTAATGGAAAGACAAAGTACGGGAGTGAAGCAATCATGAATAACGATATTCGAGTTCGTTACGCACCAAGCCCTACAGGACACTTACATATTGGTAATACGCGTACGGCATTGTTTAACTATTTGTTCGCACGCCACCATGGGGGCAAGTTCATCGTTCGCATCGAGGATACGGACGTGAAGCGCAATGTGGAAGGCGGAGAAGAGAACCAATTTACGTATATGAAGTGGCTCGGCATGGATTGGGATGAGAGCATTGATGTAGGCGGGGATTTCGGCCCGTACCGTCAGACGGAGCGCTTGGATATCTATAATAAATATGTGGACGAGCTTCTAGAGCGCGGGCTTGCCTATCGCTGCTATTGTACGGAAGAAGAGCTTGCAGCGGAGCGGGAAGCACAAGTTGAACGCGGTGAAACACCGAAGTATTCCGGCAAGTGCTGCAGCTTGTCCGCTGAGGATCATGCACACCTGGAGGCAGAAGGCCGCAAGCCTAGCATCCGCTTCCGCGTGCCGCAAGGACGCTCGTATACCTTTAATGATATGGTTAAAGGTGAAATTACGTTTGAATCCGATACAACAGGCGACTGGGTTATCGTGAAGAAGGACGGTATACCGACTTATAACTTCGCGGTTGTCATCGATGACCATTTGATGCGGATGTCTCACATTCTGCGTGGAGAAGATCATGTGACGAATACGCTTCGCCAATTGATGATCTTTGAAGCGTTTGGATGGGAAGCGCCTGTATTTGGACATATGACGCTCATCGTAAATGAGAATCACAAGAAGCTCAGCAAACGGGATGAGTCGATCATTCAATTTATTGAACAATATGAGCAGCTCGGCTACTTGCCAGAGGCAATGGTTAACTTCATCGCATTGCTTGGCTGGTCACCAAAAGGGGAAGAAGAGATCTTCTCAATGGAGGAGCTCATCTCGATCTTTGACGAGACGCGCTTGTCCAAGAGCCCTGCTGTATTTGATACGAATAAGCTGACGCATATTAATAATACGTATATGAAGAAAGCAGAACCTGATCGCATTGCGGCATTGTCGATTCCTCACCTCCAGCGTGCAGGACGGTTGCCAGAGCAGCTGAATGAAGAGCAGCAAGCTTGGGCGGCTGCACTTGTGAAGCTGTATCAGGAGCAAATGAACTGTGCATCCGACATTGTGGAATTGTCGGAGATGTTCTTCCGTGAAGAACTTGTCATCGACGAAGAAGCTAAGGCAGTGCTCGCTGAAGAGCAGGTTCCTACCGTATTGGCAGCACTTCGTGCGAAGCTGGAAGCTGCAACGACTTGGGATGCAGATACGATCAAGGTATCCTTGAAGGAAGTTCAGAAGGAAACAGGCGCCAAGGGCAAAGGTCTGTTCATGCCGGTTCGTGTTGCAGTATCTGGGCAAATGCACGGCCGTGATTTGAATGAGACGATTGTTCTGCTTGGTAAAGAGAAGGTCCTAGCTCGCTTGAATGGATAGATCAGATTTGATGTTTTTGGATAGGATTTGATTCGAATGCACATGCGGATAACTTTCATCGATTGTTATTGTCATGCAGTAGGAGCTTCGAATATACTTAACGATAGAATCCTTTTCATTATTTCGTTCTGAAGGAAAGTCATGCTTCGTACAGTATGATTGAGCATACTAATAATAGCGTTGAACGGGAGAGTATAAGCGGGATAAAAATGAACAGAGAGAACGATCGAGATAAGGTAGACTATGGATCTGGTGTCCATCGCTCCTTACAGGCTGTGAGTCGTTCCATTTTTAAGCTTATGCGATGCACCCGGAAGCTCCGTCCTTGAGCATGTACCTGGTACATGGGTAGGGGGTGGCGAATCATCCGCGTTAAGGATGTTCAAGAGGGGCAACAAGTATTTGGCTATGTCATGGTTCTGTATCCGGTGTAAGTGGAGGATAGATAAACGATGGCAATAGCGGAGATATGATGTTGTCCAAGCAGAGTGGAACCGCGCATCGCGTCTCTGCAGCATCATGCTGCAGGGGCGTTTTTTATTGTGATGAATTTATGTATCCGCTTGTGTGTATGAGAGAGAGGAATGCTAACTCAATTCGCTGAGTTCCGGGGGGGACAGAGCATGTGGCGTGTCATTCGAAGAATGAAATCCGATGTGCAGGCGGTGTTCGATAACGACCCGGCGGCGCGCAACCGATTCGAAGTAATCTTTACCTATTCAGGCCTGCATGCCATCTGGGCGCATCTCATTGCACATCGGTTCTATCGTTGGCGCTGGTTTACGACTGCGCGCATTATTTCGCAAATAAGCCGGTTCATGACGGGAATTGAAATACATCCTGGAGCGAGGATTGGCCAAAGACTGTTTATTGACCATGGCATGGGAGTTGTCATTGGTGAAACCTGTGAGATTGGCGATGATGTAGTCATTTACCAAGGCGTAACACTTGGAGGTACGGGGAAAGAGAAGGGGAAGCGGCATCCGACGATTGGGAACAATGTCGTCATTGCTTCTGGATCGAAAGTGCTTGGCTCCTTCACTATTGGAGACAATTCAAGCATTGGAGCCAATTCCGTCGTGCTCCGGGAAGTGCCGCCGAACTGTACAGTCGTGGGCATTCCGGGACGTGTAGTGAAGCAGGATGGAGTGCGCATTGACCGCTTGAACCATGCCCAACTGCCTGACCCAGTGATTGATATGCTTCGAAGCATGCAGATTGAGATGGATGCATTGAGAGCTGAACTGCACCAACTTAAGCATCCCCAAGGCAGCGACGCTGATATTGCAGAGACTGAAAGTCAAAAAAGCCTGCCAGTTGAGGAGTCTGTCCAACAACCAAGGAAAGAACTTGAGAAAGTGAACAAATAATGCCCGAACATCAAGGAGGAGTGACTTGCATGACCTTGCACATTTATAATACGCTGACACGTACGAAAGAGCCGTTTCAGCCGATAGATCCGGATCGCATCACGATGTATGTATGCGGGCCAACTGTGTATGACTATATCCATATCGGAAATGCGCGGCCTGCGATCTTTTTTGACGTTGTCCGCCGTTATCTAGAGACGCTGGATTATGAAGTAAACTACATCGTGAACTTCACAGATGTTGATGATAAGCTGATCCGCAAAGCAGCTGAACTTGGATCTACGGTACCTGAGGTATCGGAGCGTTTTATTCAGGCTTTCTATGAGGATAATGATGGTCTTGGCATTCGTCGTGCATCGAATAACCCGCGTGTAACGGAAAATATGGAGGAAATCATCACCTTCATATCGGAGTTGGTAGCAAGCGGCAGGGCTTATGAGTCGGGTGGCGATGTATACTTCCGTACCAGAGAGTTTGCGAAGTACGGTCAGATCTCCCGTCAGAACGTGGATGAGCTCCAATTGGGTATTCGTATCGAAGTTGATGAGCGCAAGGAAGATGCTGCTGACTTCGTATTGTGGAAAGCAGCCAAGCCAGGCGAAATCTCATGGTCTAGCCCATGGGGAGAAGGTCGCCCTGGTTGGCATATTGAATGCTCTGCGATGTCGCGCAAGTACTTGGGTGACACGATTGATATCCATGGCGGTGGCCAGGATCTGCAGTTCCCACATCATGAATGTGAAGCAGCGCAGTCCGAATCCGTAACAGGCAAGCCGTTAGCCAATGTGTGGATGCATAATGGATACATTAATATTGATAATGAAAAAATGTCGAAGTCCCTTGGCAATGGAGTGACGGTTCAACAACTGCGTAAGCAATATGATCCAGCTGCGCTGCGCTACTTCATGTTGTCGACACACTATCGCAACCCACTGAACTTCAATGCAGAAGCGATGGAACAGGCGGAGAAGAGCGTCAGTCGCATAGCGAATGCAGTTGCGAATGTCCGCCATGCATTGGCATCTCTGAATACAGATCCATCTGTGCAGGAAGATGCGAACGAGGCACTTCAAGTGAAGATAGCTTCCATTCTAGAGACCTTTGATGCGAAGATGCAGGATGACTTCAATACGGCAGATGCCATTACTGCTGTATTCGAATGGGCAAGTGAGGCGAATTCGTATTTGCAGCAAGCTGATTCGCTTGCAGCTGGGGACTTGGAAGCATTGCTGGATGCCTTTGAAGCGATGAACGAGGTGCTTGGACTGGTATTGGAGAAGGAAGAGGAATTGCTGGATGAGGAAATCGACCAACTTATCCAAGAACGCAACGATGCTCGCAAAGCGAAAAACTGGGCGAGAGCCGATGAAATTCGTGATCTGTTAACCGAGCAGGGGATCGTTCTGGAAGATACGCCTCAGGGTGTGCGCTGGCGCCGAAAATAGTCGCAGCGGCATTACGGTCGACGAAGGAGCTTATGCATACGCAATGAATGATAATCAACAGGAACATCAATCGACAACAATAGAAGCAAGGTCAGGGGATGCTGGAACATGGCTGTTCCCTTTCGCCCCGACCAAGCGGCCGCAGCAACTTAATCCGATTGTACTCGCTTATATAGGCGATGCAATCTTCGAAGTTGCCATCAGACAATATCTTATATCACAGCCGAATCATCGGCCGAACCACCTGCATCGTGAAGCGACGGGGTATGTATCTGCCAAGGCGCAGGCGCGTGCGCTATCGCTTCTGATGCCGATATTAACAGATGAAGAAGCAGACGTCGTTCGTCAAGGACGCAATACGAAGTCCAGTGTGCCGAAAAGTGCGAACGTAAGTGAATATAGACAGGCTACAGCGCTTGAATCTTTATTCGGCTATTTATATCTGAATGAAAATTTTGAACGGATGCGGCAATTCGTTACTATGATTGTTCAAGCACATGGGACAGAACAGCAGCAAAAGTAAAAGGGAAACATCTAGACGGGAGGCACACTTACGCATGCATGAAGAAGAATATATTGCCGGGAAGCATTCGGTAACCGAGGCGCTCAAATCCGGGAGAACGATAAATAAAGTATGGATTGCGGAAAATGCACAAAAACATTTAACAGGGCCGATTATTGCAGAAGCCAAGAAAGCTGGCGTCGTGATTCAAATGGTCGATAAGCGCAAGCTCGATCAAATGGTCGAGGGGGTTCAGCATCAAGGAGTTGTCGCACAGGTTGCAGCTTATCATTATGTAGAAGTGGAAGATATTTTAGCTCAAGCTGAGGCTAAAGGAGAGACTCCGTTTCTGATCCTACTGGATGAGATCGAGGATCCGCACAATTTGGGTTCCATTCTTCGTACAGCGGACTGCACAGGTGCGCATGGCGTAGTTATTCCGAAGCGCCGCTCAGCTGGACTGACTGCTACGGTATCTAAGACTTCTGCTGGAGCTGTCGAGTATGTGCCGGTAGCCAAGGTGACGAATTTGGTTCAGACGATGCAGCAGCTTAAAGACCGTGGAGTGTGGATCGTAGGTACAGATGTAACAGCAACTCAAGACATTTATGAAGCGGATGTATTCAATCTTCCAATCGCGCTTGTCATCGGTAACGAGAATAAAGGAATGGGCAGACTTGTTCGGGAAAATTGCGATATGTTGTATAAGCTTCCAATGGCAGGGCAAATTAACTCGCTTAATGCGTCGGTAGCTGCAGGCATCTTCATGTATGAGGTCGTGCGCCGACGTCGCGGCTGAGGCTGCCCGGTATGGATCGGCAGGATTGGCGCGATGTGCTTCTTGTTGACGGCTACAACATGATCGGGGCGTGGCCGGAATTAAGAGAGCTGAAAGATAAAGACTTAGATGAAGCAAGAGAACGACTGTTAAATATGCTTGCAGACTATCTAGCATATTCCGGCCGAAGAGTAATTGTGGTATTCGATGCATATCGCGTTCCTGGCCTAGGCGCCAAATACACCCAGGGTAAAGTCTCTGTACAGTTTACGAAGGAGAAAGAGACAGCGGATGAATGCATCGAGCGTCTTGCCAGGGAACTTGGGCATCGCCGCCGTCAAATCTACGTAGCAACATCGGACATGACAGAACAGAACGTAGCTTTTGCACAAGGTGCACTTCGTATTTCGGCACGCGAGCTGAGGCTCATTATTGTACAGGCCCGGCGTGAGGTGGAGACGAAGATTCGTGAACAGGCGCTGCAGCCGATCAAGCGTAACCCGATTGAAGGCAAGCTTAAGCTGGATCAACTGCTTAAGCTTGAACGGCTGCGCCGTGGGGAAGAAGATTGAGTAGCGTAGGACAGGAGCATGAGCGTCATTTTCAACGTTATTATTGGCGTATGCAGTCAAATGCATAGACTTATTTTGGAATAATGCTCAAATTCCGCACAGGATAAGGCTTCCTTTGGTTGACGATGATAGATAGATTCATATATACTGAATCTATCATTTGTGATGTAACGGGTGGATTGCGTTGCAGGCCGGAGGGATTGCTAGTGAGTGTTGACCTCAAAGTATTAAGCACCTCCTCATACGATCGTTCGTCGGATGAACAGCTAGTCGACGCGGTCAGGGAGGGAGATAGCGAAGCGCTCGAATACTTAATTAACAAGTACCGCAATTTCGTTCGAGCAAAAGCACGCTCATATTTTCTAATCGGCGCTGACCGTGAGGATATTGTTCAAGAGGGCATGATCGGATTATACAAGGCAATCCGTGATTTTAAGGGAGACAAGCTGGCATCATTCAAGGCATTCGCCGAACTGTGCATTACGAGACAGATTATTACTGCGATTAAGACGGCGACGCGCCAGAAGCACATACCATTGAATTCTTATGTGTCGTTGGATAAGCCGATATATGACGAAGATTCAGATCGCACCTTGCTAGATGTGATTGGTGGCTCGCGGGTGTCTGATCCAGAAGAATTGATCATTAATCAAGAAGAATTCGTTGGGCTCGAGGACAAGATGTCTGAAATTTTGAGCGATTTGGAACGGAAAGTGCTCATGTTGTACTTGGATGGGCGTTCCTATCAGGAAATTGCCGTTGATCTGGATCGCCACGTCAAATCGATAGACAATGCGCTGCAGCGAGTCAAGCGAAAGTTGGAGCGATATTTGGAATTACGGGATGGCGGGGATAGCGGATGTTAATTAGTCGAATACAGATGTAGGAGCTTATCAACCTAGTATGGGAGATAGGCTCTTTTTCATTGTGTACATAGGGAAGTAACTGTCCCCGGTTGAAGGCAACTAATTTTACATCGAAAGTTTACGAGAATGAAGGTTTAGATTGCGTAATATTCCACCATACTGATAGCGACTAGGAACATTAGTGATCTTTTCCTTTGTCAAGCAGCTGTCGGATATGATAGAGTGAATGACATCGCCCCCCACGGCGTCAACATCTTATCATTGACATCATTTGCCCCTTGTGATAAAGTGTTTTAGGTAGCCCTAAATATGCGTACGTATTTACTGAATAAGAAATGATTGGTTATTAGACTGAGAGTGGATTATTCAGCGAACAAGAGACGATTTGTCCCCCTGTAGAAGGATGGTCAATCCGTTTCTGCTTGGGGAAATTCGACGCTTCTTATCATTAAGGTGTCTTCAGGAGGTGTACTACATGCGGGTAATCGTTACGATGGCTTGCACGAACTGCAAACAACGCAACTATACGACAACAAAGAACAAACGTAATCACCCAGACCGCATTGAGTTGAAGAAATTCTGCAAGTTCTGCAACGAGCATACTTCTCATCGCGAAACGAGATAAGTCTGATGGAGGTGTAGTCCGTGGCTTTCTTCGGGAAACTGAAACAAAGTTTCGGTTCGATGTTTTCCTTCTTTGCCGACAGCTGGGGTGAATTAAAAAAGGTTCGCTGGCCCAGTCGTAAAGAACTGACAAGCTATACGATCGTCGTTTTAGCCACGGTTATCTTTATGACGCTTTATTTCTGGGTCCTTGATATCGGAATTTCCGCGATAGTCGAAGCGATTATTTAATAAAGTCCCAAGGTGGCTTAGTTATGGAAAAAAGATGGTACGTTGTTCATACCTACTCAGGTTATGAGAACAAAGTTAAAGCCAATTTGGAAAAGCGCGTTGAATCCATGGGCATGGAAGACAAAATATTCCGCGTTCTTGTTCCGATGGAAGAAGAAATGGTAAACAAGGATGGCAAAAAGAAAGTTGTCATGCGTAAAGTTTACCCGGGTTATGTTTTGGTTGAAATGATTCAGACGGATGAGTCTTGGTATGTTGTTCGCAACACGCCAGGGGTTACCGGATTCGTCGGATCTACCGGCTCTGGTTCAAAGCCTATTCCACTGTTGCCTGAAGAGGTCGATCAGATCTTAAAGACAATGGGCATGGAAGATCCGAGAGCAAAAGTCGATTTCGACTTGAAGGAATCGGTTCGCATTATGGTAGGGCCTTTCGCAAACTTCGTCGGTACGGTCGAAGAGATCATTACAGACAAGCAGAAGCTTAAGGTTCATGTCAACATGTTTGGAAGAGAAACCCCTCTTGAGTTGGATTACCACCAAGTGGAGAAGATCTAATACATCTTTCTATTGGTTTCTACTGTGAGATAGGGCAACCTGAACCTCACATAACTAGCGCAAGGAGGTGTTTGAAATGGCGAAAAAGGTCATTAAAGTCGTTAAATTGCAAATTCCAGCGGGTAAGGCGAATCCAGCGCCTCCGGTAGGTCCAGCATTGGGTCAAGCGGGTGTCAACATCATGGCGTTCTGTAAGGAATTCAATGCGAAAACAGCTGATCAAGCAGGTTTGATTATTCCTGTAGAAATCTCTGTATTCGAAGATCGTTCCTTTACGTTCATCACGAAGACTCCACCGGCTGCAGTATTGTTGAAAGTAGCGGCTAAGGTCGAAAAAGGTTCCGGTGAACCGAACACGAAAAAAGTTGCAACAGTGAAACGCGACGTTGTACGTCAAATCGCTGAGCAAAAAATGCCTGACCTGAACGCAGCATCCGTTGAATCGGCTATGCGTATGGTTGAAGGTACAGCTCGCAGCATGGGCTTTGTCGTAGAAGACTAATACGTTCTTCTTTGGCGCATGTGGGAGGTTAATCCGTTAAAACCACAAAGGAGGAAATAATCATGGCAAAACGTGGCAAGAAATATGTCGAAGCTGCAAAGCTTATCGATAGAGATGCTGCTTATGAGTCGATGGAAGCCATTGAGTTGGTTAAGAAATCGGCTACAGCAAAATTCGACGAAACAGTTGAAGTTGCTGTTCGCTTGGGTGTAGACCCTCGTAAACAAGACCAAGCTGTTCGTGGGGTAGTTGTACTTCCACACGGTACAGGTAAAACAAAACGCGTTCTCGTCTTTGCAAAAGGCGAAAAAGCAAAAGAAGCAGAAGCAGCTGGTGCTGATTTTGTAGGCGATCAAGATATGATCAACAAAATTCAACAAGGCTGGTTCGACTTCGATGTCTGCGTAGCTACGCCAGACATGATGAGCGAAGTAGGTAAATTGGGACGTATCCTCGGTGGTAAAGGTCTCATGCCTAACCCTAAAGCTGGTACGGTTACATTCGACGTTACTAAAGCTGTTCAAGAGATCAAAGCTGGTAAAATCGAGTACCGTCTGGACAAAGCAGGACAAATCCACGCACCAATCGGTAAAGCTTCTTTCGATGCAGACAAGTTGCATGACAACTTCAAAGCGTTGATCGATGCATTGAACCGTGCGAAGCCAGCAGCGGCTAAAGGCGTGTATTTGAAAAACATCGCGGTTTCTTCCACGATGGGCCCTGCAGCACGTGTGAACACAGCATCTTTCCGCTAAGATTTATTCTTTAGTGGGAATCTGTTGGCAAGTTTTGTGAGTGGTTGACATGGTTCAACTGTCCATGCTATGCTAATAGAGTTGCTAACACATGATGTGCAATTAACTTTTGAATAATCGTACCGTAGACAGTAGGTGCCGAAAGGCTTAATCTCCTACCGAGGTGTTCGAAATAGACTGAGTGCTTGGAGCGTGTCGTTGACACGTCTGCGCACCAAGTGCTATCGTGATGCCTCTGTAGTAAACTGCAGAGGCTTTTCTTATGCTGAAGTAGGTAGAAGATCTCGGACAGGATGCGGTGTTAAGTAGAACCTTGTAGGAGGTGGAACGAGTGGCAAACGCAAAAGTAATCGAAGCGAAACAGCAAGCTGTACAAGATATCGCTGAGAAATTCCGTAGCAGCGCTACAACGGTTGTTGCTGACTACCGTGGATTGACAGTATCTCAAGTTACTGAACTTCGTAAGCAACTGCGCGAAGCAGGCATCGAATTCCAAGTATTGAAAAATACATTGGTACGCCGTGCGACAGCAGCAGCTGAGTTGTCTGAACTTGATGAAGTATTGTCTGGTCCGACAGCTATCGCATTCAGTCGTGAAGACGCAGTAGCACCTGCGAAAATCTTGAACGACTTTGCAAAGAAAAACGAAGCTCTTGAAATTAAGGGTGGAGTAGTTGAAGGTCGCGTCGTTGACGTGGATCAAATCAAAGCCTTGGCAGCATTGCCTTCCCGCGAAGGTTTGTTGTCCATGTTGCTCAGCGTGCTCCAAGCACCAATGCGCAACTTCGCATTGGCTGTCAAAGCCGTTGCAGAGAAGAACGAAGCGGAAGCGTAAGCTTAATCGCGTAACATACACTTTATTAAATATGGAGGTTTAACAAATGAGCAAAGAGCAAATCTTGGAAGCCATCAAAGGCATGTCCGTATTGGAATTGAACGACCTTGTTAAAGCAATTGAAGAAGAATTCGGCGTAACTGCAGCAGCTCCTGTAGCTGTAATGGGTGGCGCAGCTGGTGATGCTGGCGCAGCTGAACAAACTGAGTTTGACGTAATCTTGACTGCACCAGGCGCAGGCAAAATCAACGTTATCAAAGTTGTTCGTGAAATCACTGGTCTTGGCTTGAAAGAAGCTAAAGACTTGGTAGACAACTGCCCGAAACCATTGAAAGAAAAAGTAAGCAAAGAAGAAGCAGAAGCAGTAAAAGCGAAGCTCGAAGAAGCTGGCGCATCTGTAGAAGTGAAGTAATCTCTGCTTGCAAAGTGCGAACCCCTTGGAACTTGTTTTCAAGGGGTTCGTTGTCTAAGATACGACTTACCGATTTAGCTTAGGTGTCATCGAATACGAAGTGTAAATAGGGAACTCGACGCGCATCTTAGCCAATGAACGATAGCACTTTTTATTTTTACCATGACAGGAAGGGATCAAGATGGCAGGGCATTATTACAGCAAGCGTCCAGATGTAGAGCATAATCGCAAGAAATGGACGGTATCCTTGCGAGGTATGCAGCTAGCATTCGTGTCGGATGCCGGTGTATTTTCCAAAGGTGGTGTCGATTACGGCAGTCGAGTGCTGATTGATTGCATGGACATTCCTGAAGACGCCACCGTTCTTGATGTCGGCTGTGGCTATGGGCCGATTGGATTAACAGCTGCAAAACTGGCTAAGCGCGGACGAGTAACGATGGTAGATGTGAATGAGCGAGCCTTAGATTTAGCGAGAGAGAACGCTCTTCTAAATGGAGTCCATAACGTCACGATTCAAGAGAGTGATGGCCTCAATGCGCTAGGTAGTGAGCATTATTCTGTTATTCTCACCAATCCGCCGATTCGTGCAGGCAAAGAGGTTGTTCATCGCATCTTTGAACAATCCTATGAGCATTTAGCAGACGGAGGTTCTCTATGGATTGTCATTCAGAAGAAACAGGGAGCGCCATCAGCGGAAGCGAAGCTGCAGCAGTTGTTTGGAGAAGATAACGTAGAGTTAGTTGTGAGGGACAAAGGGTATCGGATCTATCAAGCGAAGAAATCATTTCCAAGTTGACTCTGAGTGCCCAATATGGTATTATTATAAAATGTCAGTATTAGGATGGACTCCATGTCTACACATGGCCCAAATGTCAAGCCTTTTTTTGAAAGGATGCATACATTTTTGCGAAATGACGTATAATGTTTACATTTTGGGCAAGTCTATCGGATATGTAGTTGTATCGTCAACAGGAAACGGCGACACGGGGGAAAACGGCGTCCATCGCATTTGCGTTTTGCCGTGAACGTGCGTTTTTCTTTTTTCTGACATTTTGTACTATATTATTTGTTTTTAGAGTCTCTTTCGTGGACTTTATTATAAAGGATACCGAAAAGGATTCGCAATCCATTTTTGTGAGTAGACATGAGGGGTGAGTTAAAGTTGGCAGGACATCTTGTTCAATATGGACGACGCACTCGGCGCAGTTATGCGCGCATCAAAGAGGTACTCGAAGTTCCGAACTTGATTGAAATCCAACAGAAATCGTATCAATGGTTTTTGGACGAAGGATTGCGCGAAATGTTCCAAGATATTTCGCCGATTCAGGATTTCACAGGTAATTTGGTTTTGGAATTTATCGATTACAGCTTGGGTGAACCCAAATATACAGTCGATGATTCGAAAGAACGCGATGTAACTTATGCGGCGCCGCTCCGCGTCAAAGTGCGCCTTCTTAACAAAGAGACCGGAGAGGTCAAAGAGCAGGAAGTGTTTATGGGTGATTTCCCGCTCATGACGGAAACGGGCACGTTCGTCATTAATGGTGCTGAACGTGTAATTGTCAGCCAGTTGGTTCGCTCTCCGAGTGTCTATTTCAGTACTAAAGTTGACAAGAACGGGAAGAAAACTTACACGGCGACAGTTATTCCGAATCGTGGTGCATGGCTGGAACTTGAGATGGATGCGAAGGACATTATCTATGTTCGTATCGACCGTACTCGTAAAATTCCAGTTACAGTATTGCTGAGAGCACTCGGATTCGGTACAGACGAGCAAATCTTAGATTTGCTTGGCCATGATGAGTATATCCGCAATACGCTGGACAAAGATAATACGGATTCAACAGAGAAGGCTCTGATTGAAATCTACGAGCGTCTGCGTCCGGGCGAGCCTCCTACACTCGAGAATGCAAGAAGCTTGCTGATTGCACGTTTCTTCGATCCGAAGCGCTATGATCTAGCGAATGTAGGTCGTTACAAGATTAATAAGAAGCTTCACATTAAGAACCGTTTGTTCAATCAACGCTTGGCGGAATCGCTTGTTGATACAGAAACAGGCGAAATCATTGCTGAAGCAGGTCAAGTTGTTGACCGTCGTCTCTTGGACGAAATTCTGCCTCGTCTTGAAAGCAATGTAGGTTTCAAAACCTATCATGTGGCAGGCGGAGTTATGGAGTCGGAAGATATTCCGGTTCAAGTCATCGACGTGTTCTCGCCAATTGAGGACGGTAAAGTTACTAAAATTATTGCAAACCGCAATATCGACAAGTCCGTGAAGAACATTACTCCAGCGGATATCATTTCGTCGATCAACTACTTTATTAACTTGCTGCACGGAATTGGTAGCACAGATGATATCGACCACTTGGGTAACCGTCGTCTGCGTTCCGTTGGTGAATTGCTGCAGAACCAGTTCCGTATCGGTTTGTCCCGTATGGAGCGCGTTGTGCGCGAGCGGATGTCCATTCAAGATGCGAACGTGATTACGCCACAGGCGCTCATTAACATTCGACCGGTTATTGCATCCATTAAAGAGTTCTTCGGTAGCTCGCAGTTGTCTCAGTTCATGGATCAGACGAACCCACTTGCGGAACTTACGCATAAGCGTCGTCTGTCTGCACTCGGACCTGGTGGTTTGACGCGTGAGCGCGCGGGCTTTGAAGTTCGTGACGTCCATCCATCCCACTATGGCCGTATGTGTCCGATCGAGACTCCAGAGGGTCCGAACATCGGTTTGATCAACTCCTTGTCTACGTTTGCTCGAGTGAACGAGTATGGCTTCATTGAAGCACCATATCGTTGGGTCGATCCGAAGACAGGGCAGGTTACAGAACAAATCGATTACATGACTGCTGACGAAGAAGATAACTATGTAGTCGCACAGGCGAATGCACCGCTGAATGAAGACGGCACATTCCGTGACGAAACAGCTATCGTTCGTTACAACAAGCAATCAGATAACATCTTGACGATGCCTACGGATCGTGTTGACTACATGGACGTATCGCCGAAGCAGGTTGTGTCGGTAGCGACAGCGCTCATTCCGTTCTTGGAGAACGATGACTCCAACCGTGCGCTCATGGGATCGAACATGCAGCGGCAAGCGGTGCCTTTGCTCATACCAGAAGCTCCGTTTGTTGGTACAGGAATGGAATACAAGTCTGCAAAAGACTCTGGTGTATGTATCGTCTCCAAAGTAGACGGTGTCATCGAGCGTGTTACAGCGAATGAAGTTCAAGTTCGCAAGGTTGAAGTGATTGATGGTAAAGAGGTCAGAGGTGACCTCGTCAAATATAAATTGCAGAAGTTTATGCGTTCCAACCAAGGAACATGCATTAACCAACGTCCACTTGCCAAGAAAGGCGATATCGTTAAGAAAGGCGACATCTTGGCGGACGGCCCTTCCACAGAGGTCGGTGAATTGGCCCTTGGACGCAACGTTGTTGTCGCGTTCATGACATGGGAAGGTTACAACTACGAGGATGCGATCTTGCTCTCCGAGAAGATGGTGAAAGAGGATGTATACACGTCCATTCACATCGAAGAGTACGAGTCCGAAGCTCGTGATACGAAACTTGGGCCAGAAGAGATTACTCGTGATATTCCGAACGTCGGCGAAGAAGCGCTCAAGAACTTGGATGAGCGCGGAATCATTCGCGTCGGTGCGGAAATTAAAGACGGTGACATTCTCGTTGGTAAAGTAACACCTAAAGGGGTTACGGAACTGACAGCAGAAGAACGCCTCTTGCATGCAATCTTCGGCGAGAAGGCGCGTGAAGTACGTGATACTTCCTTGCGTGTGCCTCACGGTACTGACGGTATCGTCGTTGATGTTAAAGTATTTACACGTGAGAACGGGGACGAACTCCCTCCAGGTGTGAATCAACTCGTTCGTGTTTATATTGCCCAAAAACGTAAAATTTCCGAGGGTGATAAGATGGCGGGACGCCACGGTAACAAGGGTGTCATCGCACGTATCTTGCCTGAAGAAGATATGCCGTTCCTTCCGGACGGTACGCCTGTTCAAGTCGTCTTGAACCCACTAGGGGTACCATCGCGGATGAACATCGGTCAGGTACTCGAGGTTCACTTGGGTATGGCGGCACGTTATCTTGGTATGCACATGGCTACTCCGGTATTCGACGGTGCTACAGAGTATGACGTGTTCGATACGATGGAAGAAGCAGGCATGCAGCGCAACGGTAAGACAATCTTGTACGATGGTCGTACAGGTGACCCGTTCGAGCGCGAAGTTACGGTTGGTGTCATGTACATGATCAAGCTCGCACACATGGTTGATGATAAGATCCATGCTCGTTCTACTGGACCATACTCTCTCGTTACGCAGCAGCCGCTCGGTGGTAAAGCACAGTTCGGTGGTCAGCGCTTCGGGGAGATGGAGGTATGGGCACTCGAAGCCTATGGTGCAGCTTATACATTGCAAGAGATTCTTACAGTCAAGTCCGATGATGTCGTCGGCCGCGTGAAGACGTATGAATCGATTGTGAAGGGCGAAAATGTTCCTGAGCCAGGTGTTCCTGAATCGTTCAAGGTTCTTATCAAAGAGCTGCAAAGCTTGGGTATGGATGTCAAGATCTTGACAGAGAACGAAGAAGAAATTGAGATGCGTGAAATCGATGAAGATGACGATATTCCGCAGGATAAGTTGAATCTCGGCATGGATGACGAGTACGTCACCGAGTAAGCTGCCGAAGTCGTATAACGTTGGATCGGACGGTGGCCGTTAGCGAATTGCTATACGGCCACCGCCAGCCCATATATGGTTCGAACACAGAATTCCGCTCCTGTGTACTGACAGAGCGGTACACTCAAGTACAGATTAAGGAGGGTCGCTCCTTGATGGACGTCAACAATTTTGAATTTATGAAAATCGGGCTTGCCTCTCCCGAAAAGATTCGTTCTTGGTCCCGTGGCGAAGTCAAGAAGCCGGAAACGATTAACTATCGTACGCTCAAACCGGAGAAAGAAGGTTTGTTCTGCGAGAAGATTTTCGGACCGACGAAGGACTGGGAGTGTCATTGCGGTAAATACAAGCGTGTACGTTACAAAGGCGTTGTCTGTGATCGATGCGGCGTTGAAGTAACACGCCAGAAGGTGCGCCGTGAACGGATGGGCCATATTGAATTGGCTGCTCCTGTATCGCATATTTGGTACTTCAAGGGAATTCCAAGCCGCATGGGCTTGGCGCTGGACATGTCTCCACGCTCCTTGGAAGAGATCATTTACTTTGCTTCTTATGTTGTAACAGAGCCTGGGGATAC
Source organism: Paenibacillus sp. MER 180 (assembly GCF_023713665.1). Lineage (NCBI taxonomy): Bacteria > Bacillati > Bacillota > Bacilli > Caryophanales > Paenibacillaceae > Paenibacillus > Paenibacillus sp. MER 180. The sequence goes on from NZ_JAMAVT010000025.1 coordinate 34,777, forward strand.
ACCTCTTGAGAAAAAGCAACTGCTTTCCGAGAAGGAATATCGCAGCTACCGTGAGAAATATGGTCATGCATTCCAAGCAGGTATGGGTGCTGAAGCAGTTAAGAAGCTGTTGCAAGATTTGGATGTTGAGAAAGAACTTGAAGTGCTGAAGGAAGAGCTTCGTACGGCACAAGGCCAACGCCGCAACCGTGCGATCAAGCGACTAGAAGTAATCGAGGCATTCCGTAACTCTGGCAACCAACCAGATTGGATGATTCTCGATGTTCTTCCGGTTATTCCTCCAGAGCTTCGTCCAATGGTACAGCTCGATGGCGGTCGCTTCGCGACGTCTGACTTGAATGACCTGTATCGCCGTGTTATCAACCGGAACAACCGCTTGAAGCGTTTGCTTGATTTGGGTGCTCCAGACATTATCGTGCAGAATGAGAAACGCATGCTGCAAGAAGCAGTAGACGCCTTGATTGATAACGGACGCCGTGGTCGTCCAGTAACAGGCCCTGGTAACCGTCCATTGAAATCGCTCAGCCATATGCTTAAAGGTAAGCAAGGTCGCTTCCGTCAGAACTTGCTCGGTAAACGGGTTGACTACTCTGGTCGTTCCGTTATCGTCGTAGGTCCTTACTTGAAGATGTACCAATGCGGTTTGCCGAAGGAAATGGCGCTTGAGCTGTTCAAACCTTTTGTCATGAAAGAACTCGTGAATAAAGGTTTGGCACACAACATTAAGAGCGCGAAACGTAAAGTAGAGCGCATTAGCCCGGAAGTATGGGACGTTCTCGAAGAGGTTATTCGTGAGCACCCAGTCTTGCTTAACCGTGCACCAACACTTCACCGTCTCGGTATCCAAGCATTTGAACCGATTCTGGTAGAAGGGAAAGCAATCCGTCTTCACCCACTCGTATGTACAGCCTACAACGCTGACTTCGACGGTGACCAAATGGCGGTTCACGTTCCGTTGTCTGCAGAAGCACAAGCAGAAGCTCGTCTTCTTATGCTCGCTTCCGGCAACATCTTGAACCCGAAAGACGGTAAGCCAGTTGTAACACCATCTCAGGATATGGTTCTTGGATCCTTCTACTTGACGATGGACAACAAGGAAGCTAAAGGAACAGGCATGATCTTTGGCTCCGTCAATGAGGCTGTATCTGCTTATCAACGTGGTTCAGCATCCTTGCATGCACGTGTTGCAATTCCAGTACGTGAATTGGGCAAGTCTGACTTTACTGAAAAACAACAAGATGCGTTCCTCATTACAACGGTTGGACGTATCATTTTCAACGAAATATTCCCGGCAGATTTCCCGTACATCAATGAGCCGACGAAGCGCAATTTGTTCGAGGGAACACCGGATCATTATTTCGTATACGAGAAAGGCGCGAATATTAGAGAGATAATCGAAAATATTCCGCAAACAGGTGGGGTAGGTAAAGACTATCTTGGTCAAATTATCGCCCGCTGCTTCGATGTATTCCATACAACGAAGACTTCGGTTATTTTGGATCGAATCAAGGAGATCGGCTTTACGTATTCCACAAAAGCAGGTATCTCGATTGCTGTATCCGACGTTATCGTACCGCAAGAGAAAGTGGATATCTTGAAGGAATCCGAAGAGAAGGTACGTGTCATTACAAATCAGTATCGTCGTGGTCTGATTACGAATGAGGAACGTTACGATCGTGTTATCGAGGTATGGTCGAACACGAAAGATCGTATTACCGAGATTTTGATGAAATCGATGGAACGCTACAACTCCATCATGCTCATGGTTGACTCCAAAGCACGGGGTAACAAATCGCAGATTACTCAGCTGGGTGGTATGCGTGGTTTGATGGCCAACCCGTCCGGTCGAATCATCGAGTTGCCAATTAAATCGAACTTCCGTGAGGGCCTGACGGTCTTGGAATACTTTATTTCCACTCACGGTGCGCGTAAAGGTCTCGCGGATACGGCTCTTCGTACGGCGGACTCGGGTTACTTGACTCGTCGTCTCGTGGACGTTGCACAAGACGTTATCGTTCGTGAAGAAGATTGCGGTACGGATAAAGGCTTCTTAGTAGCAAACATCTCCGACGGTAAGGAAGTTATCGAAGGCTTGTATGACCGTATCGAAGGTCGCTATTCCGGTGAAACGGTTCGTCATCCGGAGACAAAGGAGATCCTTGTTAACCGCAACGAACTGATTGATACGGATAAGGCTGAATTGATCGTCAATGCTGGCGTCAAGAAGATGATGATCCGTTCCGTACTCAGCTGCCGTGCTCGTCACGGTGTATGTAAAATTTGTTATGGTCGCAACCTAGCGACTGGTAAGCACGTTGAAATTGGTGAATCTGTTGGTATCATCGCGGCTCAGTCCATCGGTGAACCAGGTACACAGCTCACCATGCGTACGTTCCATACCGGTGGTGTCGCGGGTGACGATATTACACAAGGTTTGCCGCGTATCCAAGAGTTGTTCGAGGCGCGCAATCCGAAAGGGCAAGCGATTATTTCCGAGATCGATGGTGTGGTTAAAGAAATTCGCGAAGCGAAAGATCGTCGCGAAATCGAAGTCCAAGGTGAGGCAGAGTCCAAAGTGTACTCCGTCACATACGGTTCTCGTGTCCGCGTAAGCGAAGGCATGGCAATCGAAGCCGGCGATGAGATTACAGACGGTTCTATCGACCCTAAAGAAATGCTCCGCATTAAGGGTATCCGTGGCGTTCAGAACTACATCTTGCAGGAAGTTCAACGCGTATACCGGAACCAAGGGGTAGAAATTAACGATAAGCACGTTGAAGTTATGATCAAGCAAATGCTTCGCAAAATCCGTATCATCGATGCGGGTGAAACGACATTGCTTCCAGGGTCATTCGTTGACATGCATGAATATGAAGCAGCGAACAAAGAAGCGATCCTCTCTGGCAAGGAACCTGCTGTTGCGAAACCGATCTTGCTCGGTATCACGAAGGCATCCTTGGAGACAGACTCCTTCTTGTCTGCAGCATCCTTCCAGGAGACGACTCGCGTTCTTACTGATGCAGCGATCAAAGGTAAAGTCGACCAATTGCTCGGCTTGAAAGAGAACGTTATTATCGGTAAGTTGATTCCTGCAGGTACAGGTATGAACCGTTATCGCAGCGTTAAAGTGATTAATCCGCTTGACGAGGAAGTAACGGAAGAATCCTTAGATGCAGCAGGAGTTGGCGCTGCGGAGTAAGCTCTACTATAGAGGTTTCAAATGAGGTGGTTGGCGCTGTCTAGATGGCGCCAACCTCCATTTTTGTGACAAATATATCGTTTTAAAAAAGAAGTTATGAAATTGCTTGACACTGGGTAAACGAAGTGCTATTATGTCGTAGTGTGCCCAAGACAAAGACCTGTACTTTTGGAGGAACATGCATCATGTGTAATGAAAAAGGTTTACAGGATGCAACAATTCGTATTGGGACGAAGCAAACATTGAAGATGGTTGAACTTGATAAAGCCATCGAGGTGTACATTGCCGAAGACGCTGATGAACACGTTACATCGAAAGTCGTAAGCTTATGTGAGAAGAAGGGCATCAAATTGACATATGTCAGCACGATGCGCGACCTTGGCAAGGCATGCGGCATTGAAGTAGGTGCAGCCGTCGCAGCTGTCGTTGAAGAAGAATAAGGAAGCCATTGTTTTTGTAACAGAAGAAATTCTGGGGCAAAGACATTTCATTTGTTCATTTATGAACCACCTGGATCTGTGGACTTAGATGAATGATTTGTGAAGGTGTCGATAATATGGGAAGGGGGTGCCAACATGCCAACAATTAACCAATTGGTACGTAAGGGCCGCAAAGATAAAGTAACTAAATCCAAATCCCCAGCTTTGCAAAAAGGTTTCAACGCGTTGAAACGCGAAGAAACGGATTTGAGCGCGCCACAAAAACGCGGTGTCTGCACTCGTGTAGGTACAATGACTCCGAAGAAACCGAACTCCGCGCTTCGTAAATATGCTCGTGTTCGCTTGACGAACCGTGTAGAAGTTACAGCGTACATCGGTGGTATCGGCCACAACTTGCAAGAGCACAGTGTTGTTCTCGTTCGTGGTGGTCGTGTAAAAGACCTTCCGGGTGTTCGTTACCACATCGTTCGCGGTGCATTGGATACTGCAGGTGTAAACAATCGTATGCAAGCTCGTTCCAAATACGGTACGAAGCGTCCTAAAGCTAAGAAATAAGAAGTTAATGCTACTCAGAAAGGGGGATTCACATGCCACGCAAAGGTCCTGTTACTAAGCGCGACGTGTTGCCGGATCCGGTGTATAACAGCAAGCTTGTTACTCGCTTGATCAACCGCATCATGCTCGACGGTAAACGTGGTGTTGCTCAATCGATCTTGTACAACTCTTTCGAAATCATTCGTGAGCGTACAGGCAACGATCCTATGGAAGTATTTGAAGCAGCACTGAAAAACATCATGCCAGTCCTTGAAGTTAAAGCTCGCCGTGTAGGTGGTTCTAACTATCAAGTACCTATCGAAGTTAAACCTGAGCGCCGCACATCCTTGGGATTGCGCTGGTTGGTTAACTACTCCCGCAACCGCGGTGAGAAAACGATGGAAGAGCGTTTGGCAGCAGAGATTATCGATGCTTCCAACAACACTGGTGCAGCAGTTAAAAAACGCGAAGATACGCACAAAATGGCTGAAGCGAACAAAGCGTTTGCTCACTACCGTTGGTAGGATAAAGCTGTTTTGGTCTCGATATTCGAGTAACCAAACCCAATTTGAAGGGAGACCATACCATGGCAAGAGAGTTCTCCTTAGCAAATACGCGTAACATCGGAATCATGGCTCACATCGATGCCGGTAAAACAACAACTACGGAACGTATCTTGTTCTACACAGGCCGTACTCACAAAATCGGAGAGGTGCATGAAGGCGCCGCTACGATGGACTGGATGGAACAAGAACAAGAGCGTGGTATTACGATCACTTCCGCTGCGACTACAGCGCAATGGAAGGGCCATCGTGTAAATATCATCGACACTCCGGGGCACGTTGACTTTACGGTAGAGGTTGAGCGTTCCCTTCGCGTATTGGACGGAGCAGTAGGCGTGTTCTCCGCTAAAGAAGGCGTAGAACCGCAATCTGAAACGGTATGGCGTCAAGCTGACAAGTACAGCGTACCTCGTATCGCTTACGTTAACAAAATGGACATCATCGGCGCTGATTACCTCAACGTTATTGAGTCCATGAAGGATCGTTTGCAAGCGAACGCTGTTGCAATTCAGCTGCCTATCGGTGCAGAAAACGACTTCACAGGTATCATTGATTTGATGGAAGAGAAAGCTTACATCTTCAAAGATGACTTGGGTAAAGAAGTTGATGAAACAGAAGTTCCTGCTGAGTTCAAAGACAAAGTCGCTGAACTTCGTATGGAAATGATCGAGAAAATCGCAGAACTCGACGAAGAGTTGATGATGAAATACCTCGAAGGAGAAGAGATTTCGGTTCCAGAACTGAAAGCTGCTCTTCGTAAAGGGGTATGTAATGTTCAAATCTTCCCAGTAGTATGTGGTTCTTCTTACCGTAACAAAGGCGTACAGCTCATGATTGACGCTGTCGTTGACTACTTGCCATCCCCACTTGATGTACCTGACATTAAAGGTCATCTTGAAGATGGTGAAGAAGAAGTTCGTCATTCTTCGGACGAAGAGCCGTTCTCGGCACTTGCGTTCAAGATCATGACTGACCCTTATGTTGGTAAGTTGACGTTCTTCCGCGTTTACTCTGGTGTATTGAACTCCGGTTCTTACGTCTTGAACGCGACAAAAGGCAAACGTGAACGTATTGGCCGTATCCTTCAAATGCATGCGAACAGCCGTGAAGAAATCGCTACAGTACATGCTGGCGATATCGCTGCTGCCGTTGGTTTGAAAGATACCGGTACAGGCGACACACTCTGCGATGAGAAGTCTCCGATCATCTTGGAATCCATGAACTTCCCAGATCCGGTTATCAGTATCGCAGTTGAGCCGAAGACAAAAGCAGACCAAGATAAAATGGGTACTGCTTTGTCGAAATTGACAGAAGAAGACCCAACACTCCGTGTTTACACTGATGAAGAGACAGGTCAAACGATCTTGTCCGGTATGGGTGAGCTTCACCTTGATATCATCATCGACCGTATGCGTCGTGAGTTCAAGGTTGAGACGAACGTAGGTAGCCCACAGGTTGCTTACCGTGAGACATTCCGTCAACAAGCTAAAGTTGAAGGTAAATTCGTACGTCAGTCCGGTGGTCGTGGTCAATACGGTCACGTATGGATCGACTTCGAACCTCTCGAAGCAGGATCAGGATTCGTGTTCGAGAACAAAATCGTTGGTGGCGTAGTCCCTCGTGAATACGTTCCTGCGGTTCAAGCTGGTATTGAAGAATCGATGAAGAACGGTGTCTTGGCAGGCTTCCCATTGGTTGACCTCAAGGCTACTATCTTCGACGGTTCCTACCATGATGTTGACTCCAATGAAATGGCGTTTAAAATCGCTGGTTCCATGGCGCTTAAAGCTGCTAAGGACAAGTGTAAGCCAGTATTGCTTGAGCCAATCATGAAAGTAGAAGTTACAGTACCAGAAGAGTATATGGGCGACGTTATGGGTATGTTGAACTCCCGCCGTGGTCGTATCGAAGGTATGGATACTCGTGCAGGTGCACAAATTATCCGTGCTAAGGTACCTCTCTCCGAGATGTTCGGTTACTCCACAACATTGCGTTCCGGTACTCAAGGACGCGGTGTGTTCTCTATGGAACTCTCTCACTATGAAGAAGTTCCTAAGAATATCTCCGAAGAGATTATCGCGAAGAACAAAGGCGAATAATTTCGCTTCTGATTCATTTGCTATCGGCTGAGCGCATGACTTGTCATGTGTCTCGGCTGCTTATAACATATATCTATTCCACTTATTGAAGGAGGACTAGTTCAAATGGCAAAGGCTAAGTTTGAACGTACGAAACCGCACGTTAATATCGGTACAATTGGTCACGTTGACCATGGTAAAACAACTTTGACAGCGGCTATCACAACAGTTCTGTCTAAAAAATATGGTAACGGTGCAGCTGTAGCATTCGATCAAATCGATAAAGCTCCAGAAGAGCGCGAGCGCGGTATCACAATCTCCACGTCCCACGTAGAGTATGAGTCCGCTAACCGTCACTATGCACACGTTGACTGCCCAGGTCACGCCGACTATGTTAAAAACATGATCACTGGTGCTGCTCAAATGGATGGCGCGATTCTCGTAGTATCCGCAGCTGACGGCCCAATGCCACAAACACGCGAGCACATCTTGTTGTCTCGCCAAGTAGGCGTACCTTACATCGTCGTATTCATGAACAAATGCGACATGGTTGAAGACGAAGAGTTGTTGGAATTGGTTGAAATGGAAATTCGCGATTTGCTTAGCGAATACGAATTCCCTGGCGATGACACTCCAGTTATCCGCGGTTCCGCTCGTGAAGCTCTTCAAAACCCAGACGGAGAATGGGCTGACAAAATCGTTGAATTGTTCACACAAATCGACGAGTACATCCCAACTCCAGAACGTGACACTGACAAGCCATTCTTGATGCCAGTCGAGGACGTATTCTCCATCACTGGTCGTGGTACAGTTGCTACTGGCCGTGTAGAGCGTGGTACTGTTAAAGTCGGCGACGAGATCGAAATCGTTGGTATCCAAGAAGAGACTCGTAAGTCCGTAGTAACAGGCGTTGAAATGTTCCGTAAACTTTTGGATTCCGCTCAAGCTGGTGACAACATCGGTGCGTTGCTTCGTGGTGTAGACCGCAGCAACATCGAGCGTGGTCAAGTATTGGTTAAGCCAGGTTCGGTTAAACCACATACTGAGTTCACTGCTCAAGTTTACGTTTTGACTAAAGAAGAAGGTGGCCGTCATAAGCCATTCTTCACAGGCTACCGTCCACAGTTCTACTTCCGTACAACGGACGTAACTGGTATCATCAACTTGCCAGAAGGTACTGAAATGGTTATGCCTGGTGACAACATCACAGTTACTGTACAATTGATCGCTCCAATCGCGATCGAAGAAGGTACACGCTTCGCGATCCGCGAAGGTGGCCGTACAGTAGGTGCTGGTGCGGTTGCAACTATCATTAAATAATGATAGTACCGACAATAGTCGGTAATAAGAGCCCCTTATCCTTACGGATAAGGGGCTTTTTGCTTTACAAAAAACTCAGTTTTTGTTCAATATTCTTTCAAGAAGTCCCTTTCAGATCACTGTACATGATTTCTGTTATAGCGCTATAATATGTAACAATATAAGCTTACATATAGGTATGTAGAGCTAGTGATATAGGGATTTAGGCCGATAAGTGAGGCGCAGGAAGGAAGAGCGACTGAAATGAGCAAAAAGCTATTAGGATGGGCAGGAAAGTGGAATAAGCAACAAGCTTTGGATAGAATTGCAGCAATATCCGAAGAAGATAAATTAATGGTGCATGGTATGATTCATTTATCCACAACTCATCCTATACATAAACAGATCGAAGTGATCGGATTGACAACAGAAGACTTAACCTTACTGCGTCAGCTCAAGCCATATTTATTGCCGCACATGAAATCATTAACGGAGGCATTTTATTCGGTTATTTTGAGTATAGAGCATTTAAAGCAACTCATAACAAAACATAGTACAATCGAACGATTGCAGTTAACGCTCGAGCGTCATATCGAAGAAATGTTTGATGGAAAGATAAATGAGGAATTTGTAGGGAAACGAATTCGGATTGCAGACGTTCATCGCCATATCGGTCTCGAAACGAAATGGTACATGGCAGCTTTTCAGAATATGCAGAACCGGCTTCTTGATCTGATTGCAGCGGAGATCCGCAATGCAGAAGATCGAATGAAGGCGATCTTGGCTGTGAATAAAATATTGAACTTGGAACAACAGCTTGTCCTTGAGGCATATGAAGAACGAAACCGATTAGAACGAGAAGAACAATATCAACAGGTCAAGAATGAACTGAAGGGGAGTATCGCACAACTTAGTAATCAACTTGAACTGTTAACTACGGAAACAAAGCATACAATTGAACAACTGGTCGAACGAGGCAAGAGTGTAAAAAATATCATTGAACATACAGCTTCTACTGTACGGCATGCTCAACTAGAGGCAGATGAGGGGGAGCGAATGATGCGTACGTATATCGAGCGTATTCAGGACATTGACCACAACGCTTTGCTGATGAAGGGGCATGTTGATCAGTTGAAGGACACGTCTGCTCAGATCAGGACAATTGTTAGTGCTGTAAAGGAAATTGCAGGTCAAACGAAACTGCTGTCGCTTAATGCATCTATTGAAGCAGCGCGTGCAGGTGAACATGGTGCAGGCTTTGCCGTGGTAGCCAAAGAAGTGAACAAGCTGGCTGATCATACAAAGGATACCGTAGCTCATATTGAAGAACTCGTCGGCAATTCGAATTTGGCAACGAATGCAGTTGTATATAATATTGAAGTTGTGAAGTCGAGTGTAGGAACAGTTCGGGGACAAGCAGATGCTGCCGGAAACGCGTTCCAGCAAATTGTTGATCATGTTGAGCACAGTACATCGAATATGGAGCATATCCAAGGAGAGATGAGCGATTTGCTGCAAATGATCAGTCATATCCATGAGGCGACAGCTGAAGTTGCGGCATCTGCAGAGCAGCTCAATCGAACGACGAAGCATTTATAATATGTACATGACAGTGGGAAAGTAAACCATAATGGAAAAGACTAGCGGAATCGGCTAGTCTTTTTCTACGTTTTGGAAAGCTAGCGTGTTAAGATAACGGACGTGACATGTATATAGAGAATAGGGGGAGAAACATGAAAAAGTGGATAAAGCCTATCGTATTAGCGGCAATCGCATGTAGCATGCTGCTTGCTCCAGTGGTCTGTACTGTAATGGCAAGATCGAATTTTATATCAGAAGGTTATGTTCTCGGTGAAACAGTTGCAGAACAGATGAAAGCTACGATTAATGGAAAATCAATACCGGGATATACTTTCCGCAATGCATTCTGGGTACCTGTAAAGCATTTGACTCAATATGGCTTCGATGTAGCAATCAACGGCAATTCTACTCCAATACGAATTACGCGGAATGTTAGCAAAGAAGTAAAAGGTGTTACTGACCTGCAGTCAAATAAACAAACGCAAGTTAAATTCACACAGAGAGATGTGTATGTAGGCAACCGGAAGCTTACTTCTTATCAGATCGATAATACAACAGTTATTCGCTTAAGTGATTTGGCTATGTTCGGCGGGATCACTTGGGAGGCCAAGAGCAAGACGATTCAATTGAAGCTTGGGAACTTTGATTATCAAAATAAGATGAATGTATGGCTGACAGACGACAAGGTATACAACCGAACCGGCCATAAGCTAAATGAGGTAGGATTAAAACATTACTACTTTGAAAAAGGCGTTCTCAAGAACGAAGTGGAGACATTATCTTATGTTAGCGAAAGCGCGGAGATTTTAGGGAATAAAGATACAGATAATAAAAGGCTAATTATAGGATACGTTGGAACTGTACTTAATTATATAGAAACGCAAGATTATGAAAAGATCGTCAATCCATATGTGCAGCAAGATATCGAGTACTATAAAAGCGATACACGAGCAGACGATATTTTGTTTCAACTGCAAAATGAGGATAAAGTGCTCAAAAAAGAATACTCAAAGAAATTGAAAGTGTTCAAGAGCAATTTAAAAAATGAACTGATTAAAAATAACTACCGGCCATTAAAAGTTATCGGTACGTTGGTAAAATATGATTCCATTGGAACCCCAGAAGTGAGTATTGAAGTTTGGAACTTAACTGAAAAGCGCATTATTGCATTTGAAACGACCATTACAGGTTATGATGGTTATGATCGTGTTGTTCGCAATAGTATATCAGGGGAGTCTACCTTTAAAGGGATTGCCCAAGACTTTGTACTGGATTCGGGAGAGAGCGGCGTGCTTACCTGGGATATGTATTTCCACGATAACACGATTAAAATTAATCCGAAGATTACTTCTGTTCGCTTCTCAGACGGTACAGTATGGAGAGCGAAGTAATTCAGGCAGCATACGGAGGCTGGAACAACATCCAGAACCTTCAACTTTTATTATATATATAAACTGTGATAGACTCTAACAAGTGCCTAATAGAATCGATTTATGTAGTGTCCTGGCTGTCTGCAAGCATCGTCAAAAAGAGTTACGAAAAAAACTTGCAATAGTCGGGACATTTATATATAATAGTGAATGTTGTTCGTCGACGTTGCGATGAAGTGAGAGGTTACCGACACACCCGGCCCCTTTGCCATGGCGATGTGTTAGGAAAATTTTCACGGAGTATGTCCGATGCAAAATTGGGCGATAAAAGGAGGGACTAAAATGGCAAAGCAAAAAATTCGTATCCGCTTGAAAGCATACGATCACAGAATTCTTGACCAATCCGCTGAGAAAATCGTTGAAACGGCTAAACGTTCCGGTGCTGGAGTATCCGGTCCAATCCCGTTGCCAACGGAGAAGCAAATCATTACGATTCTTCGTGCGGTGCACAAGTATAAGGATTCCCGCGAGCAGTTCGAAATGCGCACTCATAAGCGCCTTATCGACATCGTGAATCCAACGCCGCAAACGGTGGACGCGCTGATGCGCTTGGACTTGCCGTCCGGTGTAGATATCGAAATCAAATTGTAAGACAGTTGAAACGGTTATCCACATGTGGATAGCGAAGCCGTTTCTACTTTATTATGAACGGACTAAGGAAAGAAAAGAGGTGTCAACATGAAAGGTATCTTAGGTAAAAAGCTCGGCATGACTCAAGTATTTACCGCTGAAGGTAATGTACTGCCGGTAACTGTTATCGAAGCTGGCCCTTGCGTCGTTCTTCAAAAGAAAGACGTTGAGAACGATGGCTACGAAGCTATTCAAATCGGCTACGCTGATAAGAAAGAAAAGCGTGCTACGAAACCAGAAATCGGTCACGCGAAAAAAGCTAACGCAACACCTAAGCGCTACGTTAAGGAACTTCGTGGTGTGGATCTTTCTCAATATGAAGTTGGCCAAGAATTGAAGGCTGATTTGTTCGCTGAGGGAGAATTCGTTGACGTTACAGGTATCTCGAAAGGTAAAGGCTTTGCCGGCGTAATTAAGCGTTGGGGACAAAGCACGGGTCCTATGTCTCACGGTTCCCGTTACCATCGTGGACCAGGTTCCATGGGTTCCATTCAAGCGAACCGCGTACCGAAAGGCAAACGCCTTCCAGGTCATATGGGTACTGACACAGTAACAATTCAAAATCTTGAAGTTGTTAAAGTGGATGCAGAACGCAATGTTATCCTCGTTAAAGGTTCTATTCCAGGACCTAAAAACAGCTTCGTTAACGTTAAATCTGCAATTAAAAAGTAATTGGTGAGGAAAGGAGGAGCACATTATGCCTAAAGTAGCAGTTTACAACATGAGCGGTGCGCAAGTTGGTGAGATCGAATTAGCCGACAGCGTATTCGGCATTGAACCAAACAAACACGTACTTCATGATGCAGTTGTGATGCAGCTTGCATCTATGCGTCAAGGTACTCATAAAGTTAAAGGCCGTTCCGAAGTTCGCGGCGGCGGTCGTAAACCATGGAAACAAAAAGGCACAGGTCGTGCGCGTCAAGGTTCCATTCGTTCGCCACAATGGGTTGGCGGCGGTACAGTATTTGGACCGACACCACGTAGCTATGCTTTCAAGCTTCCTAAGAAAGTTCGTCGTTTGGCGATTAAATCCGCATTGTCTTCGAAAGTGTTGGCAGAGCAAATTATCGTAATCGATAGCCTTGCTTTGAACACGCCGAAAACGAAGGAATTCGCGGCAGTATTGAACAACCTAAAAGTGGATCGCAAAGCGCTTGTCGTGCTTCCTGAGTACAACGACAACGTAGCACTTTCCGCTCGCAACATTCCTTCTGTGAAGCTTGTTGCAGCTGATGGTGTTAACGTATATGATGTTCTTCGCCATGAGAAGCTCATCATCACGAAGGATGCGGTTCAGAAGGTAGAGGAGGTGTTCGCATAATGAAAGACCCTCGCGATATCATTAAGCGTCCGGTTATTACTGAGCGTACAGCAGACATGATGAATGACTTGAAATACGTATTCGAAGTTGATATGCGTGCTAACAAGACTGAAATCAAATTGGCTGTAGAGCAAATCTTCAAAGTGAAGGTAGCGAACGTGAACACGCTTCGTATGCCTGCTAAGCCAAAACGCTATGGCCGTCACTCCGGCTACACTTCCGAATGGAAGAAAGCGTTCGTCACTTTGGCAAAAGACAGCAAGCCACTCGAGTTCTTCGAGACGGTTTAATATAGACTTCTGAAGTAAGGAGGGAAAACAAGTGCCTATCAAAAAGTACAAACCGACATCCCCGGCTCGTCGTAATATGAGCGTGTCCACGTTCGAAGAAATTACAACGAATGTACCGGAGAAATCGTTGCTGGCGCCTTTGAGCAAAACTGCTGGCCGCAACAACCAAGGTAAAATTACGGTTCGTCACCACGGTGGTGGACACAAACGTAAATACCGTATCATCGATTTCAAACGTAACAAGGATGGCATTCCAGGCCGCGTTGCTACAATCGAGTACGATCCAAACCGTACTTCCAACATTGCGTTGATCAACTATGCTGATGGTGAAAAGCGTTATATCATCGCTCCTAAAGGATTGAAAGTAGGCGACGTTATCGAGTCCGGTACCGGCGCAGACATCAAAATCGGTAACGCATTGCCAATGGAAAACATTCCAGTAGGTACAGTTATCCACAACATCGAATTGCAACCAGGCAAGGGTGGTCAGTTGGTTCGCGCCGCTGGTACGGAAGCTCAATTGCTTGGTAAAGAAGAAAAGTACGTAACAGTACGTTTGTCTTCTGGCGAAGTTCGTAAATTGTTGAAAGTGTGCCGTGCTACAATCGGTTCCGTAGGTAACGGTGACCATGAGCTTATCAAAATCGGTAAAGCAGGCCGTAACCGCTGGTTGGGCAAACGTCCAGTCGTTCGTGGTGTGGTAATGAACCCGGTTGATCACCCTCACGGTGGTGGTGAAGGTAAAGCTCCAATCGGTCGTAAGTCTCCTATGTCTCCATGGGGCAAACCGACACTTGGTTACAAAACGCGTAAAAAAGGTAAACATTCCGATAAATATATCGTTCGTCGTCGCACGAAATAATATGTTTCCATTTGATTGCGCAGCAGCGTAATCACAAACGAATCAGTTCTGTCGAAGGGAGGATTCATATATGGGTCGCAGTTTGAAAAAAGGACCATTCGTTGATGGTCACCTGATGAAGAAAGTTGAAGGATTGAACGATACAAGTAAGAAAGTTGTTATCAAGACTTGGTCCCGTCGTTCTACAATTTTCCCTCAATTTATCGGTCATACGTTCGGGGTATATGACGGACGTAAACATGTACCAGTATACGTAACGGAAGATATGGTTGGGCATAAGCTTGGCGAATTCGCACCAACACGTACGTACAAAGGTCATGACGATGACAGAAAAACAGGCAAACGCTAATTATTGATATAGCATTCGAGGGGAGGTACTTCCATGCAAGCAAAAGCACATGCGAATAACATTCGCATCGCCCCACGCAAGGTTAAGCTGGTTATTGACTTGATCCGCGGTAAACAAGTGGGCGAAGCAATCGCAATTTTGCGCCACACGCCGAAGTCAGCTTCGCCAGTGGTTGAAAAATTGTTGAACTCTGCAATTGCCAATGCAGAACACAACCATCAAATGGACGTTAATAGTCTCGTTATTTCGGAAGTCTTCGTAAACCAAGGACCAACGATGAAACGTTTCCGTCCACGCGCTATGGGACGTGCGAGCCGCATTAACAAAAGAACAAGCCACATCACGCTTGTAGTATCTGAAAAATAAGGAGGGACAACGTGTGGGTCAAAAGGTAAATCCAGTCGGACTTCGAGTGGGCGTTATCCGCGATTGGGAATCCAAGTGGTATGCCGAAAAAGATTTCGGTACATTGCTCATCGAAGACGTGAAGATTCGTGAATTCCTTAAGAATAAATTGAAAGAATCCGCCGTATCCCGCATTGAGATTGAACGTGCAGCTAACCGCGTGAACGTTACAATCCACACTGCGAAACCGGGTATGGTAATCGGTAAGGGCGGTTCCGAAGTTGAAGCACTTCGTCGTGAAGTAACGAAAATTGCTAACGGCAAAAAAGTACACATCAATATTTCGGAAATCAAAACTCCAGATTTGGACGCAACTCTCGTTGCAGAGAGCATTGCACAACAACTGGAACGCCGCGTTTCTTTCCGCCGCGCTTTGAAACAATCAATTCAACGTTCCATGCGCTCTGGTGCGAAAGGGATTAAGACACAAGTTAGCGGTCGTTTGGGCGGTGCTGAAATCGCTCGTACAGAAGGTTACAGCGAAGGGACAGTGCCACTTCATACGCTTCGCGCCGACATCGACTACGGCACAGCTGAAGCTCATACAACTTACGGCCGTATCGGCGTAAAAGTATGGATTTATCGTGGAGAGGTACTTCCTACGGCTAAGAAAAAGGCTGTTGAGGAAGGAGGCAACTAATCATGTTGGTACCTAAACGTGTAAAACACCGGAAGCAGCAAAAAGGACGCATGAAGGGTCAAGCTAAAGGTGGCACGACAGTTCACTTCGGTGAATACGGGTTGCAAGCATTGGAGCCTACATGGATTACGAATCGTCAAATCGAGGCTGCTCGTATTGCGATGACTCGTTACATCAAACGTGGCGGTAAAGTATGGATTAAAATTTTCCCAGATAAACCAGTAACGGCTAAGCCGCTTGAGGTTCGTATGGGTAGCGGTAAAGGTAACGTTGAGAAGTGGGTTGCTGTAGTTAAGCCTGGTAAAGTAATGTTCGAACTTTCCGGTGTACCTGAAGAGGTAGCTCGCGAAGCTATGCGCCTTGCTGCTCACAAACTGCCTATCAAGACTAAGTTTGTGAAACGTGAAGAAATGGGTGGTGAAGCAAATGAAAGCTAGTGAATTCCGCAACTTGACCACTGCCGAAATCGAACAAAAGATTGCCGGATTCAAGGAAGAACTTTTCAACCTCCGTTTCCAATTGGCTACCGGACAGCTTGACAACCCAACTCGCATTCGTGACGTGCGTAAAGCGATTGCTCGTGCACATACGATTCTGCGTGAAAGAGAACTTGGTATTACTAGCTAATACACCAAGATGTCAGTTTCGGAAAAATAGACATCCTGTATCCAGGAAGGAGGCAGAACACTAATGAGTGAAGTACGTAACGCTCGTAAAGTGCAAATTGGTAAAGTTGTCAGCGATAAAATGGACAAAACAATCGTAGTAGCGGTTGAGACATACAAAAAGCATGATTTGTATCACAAACGCATCAAATACACGAAGAAGTTCAAAGCGCATGACGAAAATAACGAAGCCAAAATTGGCGATACTGTAAAAATCATGGAGACGCGTCCGTTGTCGAAAGACAAGCGCTGGAGACTCGTTGAAATCGTTGAGAAAGCAGTTATCGTTTAATGAACGGATAGTTTCACCGAAAGGAGGACATTCGAATGATTCAAGCATTTTCACGTTTAAATGTAGCAGACAACTCTGGTGCGAAAGAACTGATGTGTATTCGCGTGTTGGGCGGTACTGGCCGTAAATCAGCTCACATCGGTGACTTGATCGTATGCTCTGTCAAACAAGCAACACCAGGCGGCGTTGTCAAAAAGGGTGACGTAGTCAAAGCGGTTATCGTTCGTACGAAGCGTTCTGTACGCCGTAAAGACGGTTCTTACATCGCATTTGACGAAAACGCAGCGGTTATCGTGAAAGAAGATAAGGGCCCACGTGGGACTCGTATTTTCGGACCTGTCGCTCGCGAGCTTCGCGAAAAAGACTTCATGAAAATCGTTTCCCTGGCACCGGAAGTTATCTAATCAGCTTGCCCGCCAGGCAAGACTCAGGAGGTGTGACACATGCCACGATTGAAAAAAATTCTCGAGTCGCATAACAACAAATTGCACGTGAAAAAAGATGACACTGTCATCGTAATCACGGGTAAAGATAAAGGCAAAAAAGGCCGTGTTATTGCAGCATTCCCTCGTGAAAACCGCGTTATTGTGGAAGGCGTAAACATGGTGAAGAAGCATCAGAAGCCTAACGCTAAGAACCCACAAGGCGGTATCGTTGAGCAAGAAGCAGCAATTCATGCATCTAACGTTATGCACGTGGATCCAAAGTCGGGTAAAGTAACGCGCATCGGTTACAAAGTGGAAAACGGTAAAAAAGTGCGCGTAGCTAAACGCTCCGGCGAAATTATCGACTAATCGCTTCGGAAAGGAGGTCCATTCTACATGGCAGCTCGTTTGAAAGAACGTTATTTAAACGAAATTACTCCTGCGCTAGTGCAGAAGTTCAACTATACATCAGTAATGCAAGCACCAAAAGTGGAGAAAGTCGTCATCAACATTGGTATGGGTGAGGCTGTTCAAAACTCCAAAGTTTTGGATGCTGCAGTAGCTGAATTGCAACTAATCGCTGGTCAAAAGCCAGTAATCACTCGCGCGAAGAAGTCTATCGCAGGCTTTAAACTTCGTGAGGGAATGCCGATTGGTGTGAAAGTCACATTGCGTGGTGAGCGCATGTATCACTTCTTGGACAAATTGTTCAATGTCACGCTTCCTCGTGTCCGCGATTTCCGCGGTATCTCGAATAAAGCGTTTGACGGCCGCGGCAACTACACACTCGGTTTGAAGGAGCAAATTATCTTCCCTGAAATCGAGTATGATAAAATTGACAAGGTTCGTGGTATGGATATCGTCATCGTTACAACAGCGAAGACGGACGAAGAATCCCGCGAATTGTTGACGCAACTCGGCATGCCTTTCACGAAGTAATTCGTTTTAAAGGTCGGTTACGTTTGAGATACGGACTGAGCAATCAGTTCTGAATCCATCGACACAAATCTCTAGGAGGTGTCAACTCACGTGGCAAAAACTTCGATGAAAATCAAGCAACAACGCAAACCGAAGTTTGAAGTACGGGCATATACGCGCTGTGAGCGCTGCGGACGTCCGCATTCCGTATTACGTAAGTTCAAAATTTGCCGGATTTGTTTCCGCGAATTGGCATATAAAGGCCAGATTCCTGGCGTTAAAAAAGCAAGCTGGTAATCAACCCTGTTGCGGGAAGGAGGTTTACACTAATGGTTATGTCCGATCCGATTGCAGATATGCTTACACGCATTCGCAATGCTAATACAGTGCGTCATGAAACGGTGGAAATGCCTGCTTCTACTATGAAGAAGCAAATCGCAGAAATCTTGAAGCGTGAAGGCTTTATCCGTGACGCTGAATATATCGATGACAACAAACAAGGGATCATTCGCGTGTTCCTGAAGTACGGTGCAAACAACGAGCGTGTTATCACAGGCTTGAAGCGCATCAGTAAACCAGGACTGCGCGTGTACACGAAGGCTAATGAGGTTCCTCGCGTACTCGGTGGTCTCGGTATCGCAATCATCTCGACGTCCAAGGGCGTCATGACTGACAAAGAAGCTCGCCAGTCCAAATCCGGCGGCGAGGTAATCTGCTACGTTTGGTAAACCATTCGCATAAGATTGGAGGTGCAACAACATGTCCCGTATTGGTCGCAAACCAATTGAGGTACCAGGTGGCGTAACTGTCACTTTGGAAAACCACGTTATTACAGTAAAAGGACCGAAAGGAACTTTGACTCGTGAACTTCACAAAGACATGAAAGTGTCTGTAGAAGAGAACGTCATTTCCGTAGAACGTCCTTCTGAAAATAAACTTCATCGTTCGTTGCACGGTACAACACGCAGCGTAATCAACAACATGGTTAGCGGAGTAACTGATGGTTTCTCCAAAACCCTTGAGTTGGTCGGTGTAGGTTACCGTGCAAACAAATCCGGCGACAAGCTTGTCTTGAACGTTGGTTACTCCCATCCGGTTGAAATTACACCGGAAGCTGGTATTGAATTCGAAGTGCCTGCTCAAACGAAAATCATCGTTAAAGGCATTGATAAAGAGCGCGTTGGTGCTTATGCAGCGAACATTCGTGCAGTACGTGAGCCAGAACCTTACAAAGGTAAAGGTATCAAGTACGAAGGCGAACGCATCATTCGTAAAGAAGGTAAAGCAGGCAAGAAGAAGTAAGATCTTGCCTAGCTCACTTACCTTAGCAGCTTAATGGTTAAACTGAAGGGAGTGAAACAATCCGATGATTACCAAAGGCGATAAGAACAAAGCTCGGTTGAAAAGACACCTGCGTGTCCGTAAAAAAATCGAAGGTACAACGGAACGTCCTCGCTTGAACGTATTCCGTTCTTCTAAACATATTTACGCTCAACTTATCGATGACGTGAAAGGCGTAACAGTCGCTTCCGCTTCGACTATGGACAAAGAGCTTCGTGAAGATATCAAAAATGGTGGTAACGTAGAATCCGCTCGCAAAGTTGGCGAATTGATCGCAAAACGTGCAAAAGAGCAAGGATACGAGACAATCGTATTCGATCGTGGCGGTTACTTGTACCATGGACGTATTCAAGCTTTGGCTGACGCAGCACGCGAAGCTGGTCTTGAATTCTAATTTTTAATCGAAGGAGGTAAACGACTTGCGAGTTGATCCAAACACGTTAGAACTTTCTGAAAAAGTTGTTCAAATTAACCGCGTTGCTAAAGTTGTTAAAGGCGGACGTCGCTTTAGCTTTAGCGCTCTCGTGGTTGTCGGCGATGGCAAGGGCTGGGTTGGCGCTGGAATCGGTAAAGCATCCGAAGTACCAGACGCAATCCGCAAAGGTATCGAAGACGCTAAGAAAAACCTGATTCATGTTCCGTTTGTTAACACGACAATCCCTCACCAAGTAATTGGTCAGTTCGGCGCTGGTAAAGTTCTTTTGAAGCCAGCATCCGAAGGTACTGGGGTTATCGCAGGCGGTCCTGTTCGTGCCGTTCTTGAGTTGGCTGGTGTAGGCGATATCTTGACGAAATCGCTTGGTTCCTCTAACTCCATGAACATGGTTAACGCTACATTGGAAGGTTTGTCTCGTTTGAAGACAGCTGAACAAGTAGCTAAATTGCGCGGTAAAACCGTTGAAGAACTGTTAGGTTAAGGAGGGGACGAAGATGGCGAAATTGCAAATTACCCTCGTTCGCAGTCTGATCGGTCGCCCGGAAACTCATCGCCAAACGGTGAATACTTTGGGTTTGCGCAAGTTGAATCAGACGGTTGTTCATAACGACAACGTTGCGATCCGCGGAATGGTAAACCAAGTTAAACACTTGGTTGAAGTCAAAGAGATCGAAGCGTAAGGGTAAAACCATACGACTTCTGTAATCAGTTATAGATTACATGATACAATACAAAAGATTAGAGTCATAAATATTAAAGGAGGTGCGACGAACGATGAAGTTGAATGAACTTTCTCCGGCACCTGGTTCCCGCCAAACACGTAACCGTGTAGGCCGTGGTATCGCGACAGGAAACGGTAAAACATCTGGCCGTGGTCACAAGGGTCAAAATTCCCGTTCCGGCGGTGGTGTTCGTCCGGGCTTCGAAGGTGGACAAAACCCACTTTACCGTCGTCTGCCAAAACGCGGCTTTGTAAATCCAACTCGTAAAGAGTATGCGGTAGTTAACGTAACGGATTTGAACCGTTTTGAGGCTGGTACGGAAGTAACTCCGGAATTGTTGATGGAACAAGGCATCGTGAACAACCCAATGAGCGGAATCAAAGTATTGGGCAATGGCGATTTGTCCGTCAAATTGACGGTCAAAGCTAACAAGTTCTCTCAATCTGCGGTAGAGAAGATCGAGGCTGCCGGCGGTAAATCCGAGGTGATCTAATGTTCAAGACCGTATCGAATATATGGCGAGTCGAGGACTTGAGACGTAAGATTTTGTTTACGCTCATGGTTCTGATCGTTTATCGCGTCGGGTCCTTTATACCGGTTCCCGGCGTCGATACGTCGGTCTTTGCTACAGCAAGCCAAAACACGGACTTGTTCAGCATGCTGAACACTTTCTCTGGTGGTGCGCTGTTTAAATTCTCTATCTTTGCTCTAGGAATTATGCCGTACATTACGGCCTCGATCATCGTACAGCTTCTGTCGATGGACGTTATTCCGAAATTTACACAATGGGCAAAAGAAGGAGAAGTCGGCAAACGTAAGCTTTCCCAAATTACGCGCTACGGCACAGTAGTATTGGGATTGATTCAAGCTTTCGGTACGGCGATTGGGTTTAATCGCATGTACGGTGCGCAGCTGGTTCCAGGTGCAACATATGCGGATTATATCCTAATCGCGATTGTCTTGACTGCTGGTACGGCGTTCTTGATGTGGATCGGTGAACAAATCACGGAAAAGGGTATCGGCAACGGTATTTCGATTCTGATCTTCGCAGGTATCGTCGCAGCTATCCCGATTCATATTGGGGAAATTTATCGTAGTCAATTTGCCGATGCAAGCGGACAATTGTTCCTCAACATCGTCAAAATGATCGTTATCGTATTGGTTATCGTGCTGATTGTGATCGGTGTTATCTACATCCAGCAAGGGAACCGTAAAATCCCGGTACAATACGCTAAACGTGTTGTGGGTAACAAAATGTATGGTGGACAGAACACACACATTCCGCTTAAAGTAAATGGTGCAGGCGTTATTCCGGTCATCTTTGCATCTTCGCTCTTGATGTTCCCGGCTACAATTGCACAATTCTGGGCGGATAAGCCGTGGGCTCGCTGGATCATTGAACATATGGGATTGAACAAGCCGCTGGGCATGTTCTTATACGTTCTTCTGATTATCGGGTTTACGTTCTTCTACACGTTCGTACAGTTGAATCCACAACAAATGGCAGATCAAATGAAAAAGAATGGCGGATATATCCCAGGAATTCGTCCGGGGAAAGCAACAGCAACGTACTTGACTCGAGTTATGTCTCGTATCACACTTGCAGGTGCTATCTTCCTCGCTGGCGTATCCATCTTGCCAGTGTTCTTCGGAGCACTAGCTGGATTGCCGCAATCTGTTCAAATTGGCGGTACTTCGATTCTGATCGTTGTCGGCGTTGCGCTTGACACAATGAAGCAAATCGAAAGCCAGTTGATCAAACGTCATTACAAAGGTTTCATTAATAAATAGGCAATAGGTTCCGGTGAGACCATCTAGGCTCATTGGCACCTATTGTGCTGTTCTTGTAGAGCAGAGGCTTAACGAATGGCATCGAAGCACCCCACTTCCGACGAAGTTAAGCCTGTGCTTACCATAAAGGGAGTGACATTCGATGAACATTCTATTCATGGGGCCTCCTGGGGCAGGAAAAGGAACACAGGCCGAGCGCATCGTAGAACAATTCGGCGTTCCTCATATCTCGACAGGAGACGCATTCCGCAAAGCAATTGGAGAAGGCACTCCTATCGGATTGAAGGCTAAAGAGTACATTGATCAGGGTCTGCTCGTTCCAGATGACGTGACGGTAGGCATCGTGCGAGAGCGCCTTGCACAACCTGATTGCGAGAAAGGGTTCCTTCTGGATGGTTTCCCGCGCACATTGGCGCAAGCTGAAGCGTTGAATAGCATCTTGGTAGAACTGAATCGCAGTCTTGATCATGTCATCAACCTGAGCGTTGACCGCGATTTACTGCTGGCGCGTCTTACAGGACGACGCATTTGCAAGTCTTGCGGCGCGACGTACCATGTCATCTACAACCCGCCTAAACAAGAGGGCGTTTGTGATAAGTGTCAAGGCGAGCTGTACCAACGTTCGGATGATTCCGAAGAGAAAGTCGGCACACGTCTTGATGAGTACATCAACAAAACGGCACCTTTGCTCGCATACTATGAGGACAAAGGCTTGTTGCGTCAGGTTGACGGGGAGAAGGAAATTGATACGGTCACGTCAGAAATCGTATCTTTACTGCGGGGTTAAACCATGATCATTTGTAAGTCCGAAGTGGAGTTAGGCTTCATGAGGGAAGCTGGGCGAATTGTTGCGGAAACGCATCGTCTTTTAGCGAAAACGATTGAGCCAGGGATTACCACTCTCGAGCTTGATTCGATCGCGGAATCGTTTATTCGCAGCCAAGGAGCAACACCTTCTTTCAAGGGCTACAACGGTTTTTCCGGCAGCATTTGCGCGTCAGTGAACGAAGAACTGGTTCACGGCATTCCCGGAAAGCGCAAGTTAAACGAAGGCGACATCATCAGCATCGACATCGGTGCGGAATACCGCGGATATCACGGTGACTCTGCCTGGACATATGGGGTTGGGAAGATAACGGAGGCAGCTCAGCAGCTGCTTGACGTAACGGAGCAATCACTTTATGCTGGCTTAGCGCTGGTTAAACCGGATGTACGGTTGTACACGATATCGCACGCGATTCAACGCGTGATCGAGGATGCAGGTTTTTCCGTTGTACGGGAATATGTCGGACACGGAATCGGTGCGGAGCTTCATGAAGAGCCGCAAATTCCGAACTACGGCATTCCGGACCGCGGACCACGCTTGAAACCGGGCATGGCGCTCGCGATTGAGCCGATGGTCATTGCCGGTGGGCGTCACGTCAAAACGCTCACTGACAACTGGACGGTCGTGACGGTGGACAGTTCATGGTGTGCTCATTTCGAGCATACGGTGGCTGTAACGCCGGACGGATGCGAAATTTTGACGAAGCTGGTTGAGTAGGTGAGAGGCATGAATGAATATTCCACTCCGCGTCTCGGCCAATTCGTCAAGGTTCTTCAGGGTCGTGATGAAAGCAAATATGCGGTTATCATTGATATTGAGGAGTCGCGCTACGTCAAGATAGCGGACGGAGACAAACGAAAGTTTGATCAACCAAAGCGTAAAAACTTGCTTCATCTCGAATTGCAACCTGCAATTAGCCATGAAGTTGTCCATAGTTTACACGAAAGCGGACGGGTAACGAACAGCAAGCTTCGTTATGTTATAGCGAAGTATGCTGAACAACAAGCCGCTGCACATGCTGATGAGAAAGGAGAATGACGTTGGCCAAGGAAGATGTAATTGAAGTTGAAGGTGTTGTAATTGAACCGTTGCCGAATGCAACGTTCCGTGTTGAGCTGGAGAATGGTCACCAAATTCTTGCCCACGTTTCCGGAAAGCTGCGGATGCATTTCATCCGTATCCTGACGGGGGACAAAGTGGTCGTTCAACTGTCGCCATACGATTTGAGTAAAGGTCGCATCACATATCGGAAGTAGTGCTCGGATCGTTCCGAGTCGCGCTTGCATGAACTTGCAGGCCGTTCACGCGTCAGGAAGACGGTTTGACGTGCTACTTGAGAAACTGGGAGGTATTCAGCATGAAGGTAAGACCTTCTGTTAAGCCCATTTGCGAGAAATGCAAAGTCATTCGTCGCAAAGGCAACGTTATGGTAATCTGTGAAAATCCGAAACACAAACAAAAACAAGGATAATAGAAGGGGGTGTAGCGTAAATGGCTCGTATAGCTGGTGTAGACTTGCCACGGGATAAACGCGTTGAGATCGCCTTGACATACATTTTTGGTATTGGTAAAACAACTTCTAAAAAGGTAATTGCTGAGGCTGGCGTTAACCCTGATACTCGCGTTCGCGATTTGACGGAAGATGAGGTAAACAAAATTCGTGAGCTGATTGACAAAACGGTTAAGGTTGAAGGTGACCTTCGTCGTGAGATTTCTCTGAACTTGAAGCGTTTGGTTGAAATCGGATGCTATCGTGGTATCCGTCATCGCCGTGGATTGCCTGTTCGTGGACAACGCACGAAAACAAATGCTCGTACACGTAAAGGCCCTCGTCGTACTGTAGCGAACAAGAAGAAGTAATAAGGGGGGATAAGTAGCAATGGCAAAACCAAAAAAAGTCGTACGTACTAAACGTCGTGACCGTAAAAATATTGAGACTGGTGTGGCTCATATCCGTTCCACGTTCAACAACACGATCGTGACAATCACGGATCCACACGGCAACGCAATTTCTTGGGCTAGCTCCGGCGGTTTGGGCTATAAAGGCTCCCGTAAATCTACGCCATTCGCAGCTCAAATGGCTGCTGAATCCGCAGCAAAAGCTGCTATGGAACATGGCATGAAGACGGTAGAAGTTATGGTTAAAGGCCCAGGCGCAGGTCGTGAAGCTGCCATCCGTTCTCTGCAAGCTGCAGGTTTGGAAGTTAGCATGATCAAAGACGTAACGCCAATCCCGCACAACGGCTGCCGCCCACCAAAACGTCGTCGCGTATAATGACGGCAACACCGATGCGTGTAGTATTAAGCTAGCGCCTGTTGGGAAGAATGGTTGTTTAGGCATACTGCATGAATCGACCGACCGTAGGTGTTTGACGTTAATGAACGCCAGCGACGTTTTAAGGAGGGTTATATAGTGATTGAGATCGAAAAGCCGAAGATTGAAACCGTGGAAGTCAATGAGGAAGGCACATACGGCAAATTTGTCGTAGAACCTTTAGAGCGTGGATACGGTACGACGCTGGGTAACTCCCTGCGCCGTATTCTCCTCTCCTCGTTGCCCGGTGCAGCAGTGACGTCCGTTCAAATCGACGGTGTCTTGCACGAGTTCTCGACAATTCCAGGAGTCTATGAAGACGTAACTGAGATTATCTTGAACTTGAAGGCCTTGTCGCTGAAAATCCACTCTGATGAAGAGAAAATTCTCGAAATCGATGCGGAAGGCGAAGGGGTAGTAACGGCTGGCGATATTCGAGCGGATAGTGATGTGGAAATTTTGAACCCGGATCTCCGCATTGCGACATTATCACAAGGTTCCAGACTCCATATGCGCATCTATGCGAATCGTGGACGTGGTTACGTACAAGCAGATCGCAACAAACGGGAAGATCAGCCTATCGGCGTAATTCCAGTTGATTCGATCTACACACCAATCTCGCGTGTAAACTACACAGTAGAGAACACTCGTGTTGGTCAAGTAACGAACTACGACAAGCTGATGCTTGAAGTATGGAGTGACGGAAGCATTCGACCGGAAGAAGCGGTTAGCCTCGGCGCGAAGATCCTTACAGAGCATCTGATGCTCTTCGTTGGACTGACTGACGAAGCGAAAGACGCGGAAATCATGGTTGAAAAAGAGGAAGATAAGAAAGAGAAAGTTCTTGAGATGACTATCGAAGAGCTGGATCTCTCCGTTCGTTCCTATAACTGCTTGAAACGTGCCGGCATCAATACGGTTCAAGAGCTGATTACGAAAACTGAAGAAGATATGATGAAGGTTCGCAACTTGGGCCGCAAATCTTTGGAAGAAGTTCAAGAGAAGCTCGAAGAACTCGGATTGGGCTTACGCATGGAAGACTAAACGGGACTTGGCAAAGAAGGAGGGGAAATAGCAATGGCATACCAAAAGTTGGGTCGTGACTCTAGCGCGCGTAAAGCTTTGTTCCGCGACATGGTTACTGACTTGTTCTTATATGAGCGCATCCAAACAACTGAAGCGAAAGCGAAAGAAGTTCGTTCCATCGCTGAGAAGTTGATCACGTTGGCGAAACGCGGTGACTTGCATGCTCGCCGTCAGGTGGCAGCATTCGTTCGTCGCGAAACGTTGAACGGTGAACAAGATGCAATCCAAAAGCTGTTCTCGGAGCTTGCACCACGTTACGCAGAGCGTCCAGGTGGCTACACACGTATCATGAAACTGGGACCACGCCGTGGCGACTCCGCGCCTATGGTTTATTTGGAACTGGTTGACCGCGTGTAATTGCGGTTGCAGAATACGTTCAATACGTCGTGTAACAGCGTCGTAAAAAGAAGGCTCCCATGAGGAGCTTTTCTTTTTAACTGTGTTAGGATTGGAGCCAACTTCTGTTGGCTTCCTGTCTTGACTCTTGCAATGATTCCACTTATGAATTTATGTGCTATATATTTCATGTGGTGAATGAATGCGAGAATACGCAATGCAGCGGCTGTCTTTATGCGAATAGAGATAGTGGCGACTGCCTGTTCACAGAGCAGTGAATGAAAGGAGTCTTCATGCGTAACGTAGGAATGCTTGTAAGTTACGATGGAACAGCTTACAGCGGTTTTCAGATACAGCCGAATGAAGACACGATACAGGGTCGTATTGAGCAAGCTATCAAGATGCTGACGAATGAATCCATAAGCATTCATGCTTCGGGTCGGACAGATGCAGGGGTGCATGCTTACGGCCAAGTATTTCACTTCATGACCGAATCGGCGATTCCGATTGACCGGTGGACGATTGCGATCAATTCGCGTTTGCCGGATGACATTGTCATCCGTGAGACGTGGGAGGCGCCATTGTCATTCCATTCTCGTTACTCGTCGAAGCGGAAGACATACCGCTACTCCATCATTGCAGAGCGGAAGCCGGATGTATTCCGGAGGTTAACCGAGTTCTTTTACCCGAAGCCTCTGGATGTCCGTGCAATGCAAGAAGCCATTACTCATATAGTAGGGGAACATGACTTTACTTCGTTTACTTCTCCGAAGTCGACGAAGGTGAGTAATGTCCGTACGATCTATGACGCCCACATCGAATATGAACCGAGCGTAACGGGGGAAGAAGGCCGCGGTCGCATTCATATCGTAGTGACAGGCAATGGTTTCTTATACAATATGGTTCGCATCATTGCAGGCACACTGATACGGGTGGGCCAGGGTAAGCTTGCACCGCATGACATCCCACGCATCTTGGAAGCGAAGAATCGACAAGTGGCAGGTCCATTGGCGGTTCCGCATGGATTGATGCTGTGGAGCGTGGAATACGGTGGCGAAGAGCGACTTGAGTCCATAAACAACGTATCCGAGTGAATCGAAATATTTTCTTGCAATATGCCCTAATCTATTGTAAAATAACATTTGTGTTTCTTTAGGCTTTCCCACAGCCCCCCAAAGAAATCACACTGCAGATTGCAGTTCATGAATGAAAATCAACGATTGAATGAATATACACAAGCTAGACAGGAACGAATGTTATTAAGGAGGATATTTCATGCGTACCACTTACATGGCGAAGCCAGCTGACGTTGAGCGCAAATGGTTCATTATCGACGCTGAAGGCAAGACACTTGGCCGCTTGGCGAGCGAAGCAGCTGCACTTATTCGCGGCAAACACAAACCAACTTTCACGCCACATGTTGACGGCGGTGATTTCGTTGTTATCATCAACGCTGAGAAAATCGTGTTGACAGGTAAGAAATTGACTGACAAGAAATACTATCGTCACTCCCACTATCCAGGCGGTTTGAAAGTGACATCTGCACAAGAAATGTTGAACAACAAGCCAGAGCGTATGATCGAACTTGCTGTTCAAGGGATGTTGCCTAAGACTCGCATGGGTAACAAAATGAAGCTTCGCGTTAAAGCATATGCAGGCGCTGAGCATCCACATCAAGCACAACAACCTGAAGTTTACGAACTTCGCGGATAATAAATAAAGGGAGGACAGTTTCATGGCACAAGTACAATACTATGGGACAGGTCGTCGTAAGCATTCCGTAGCGCGTGTTCGCCTTGTACCAGGCGAAGGCCGCATCGTGATCAACAAACGTGACCTTAATGAATACTTTGGTTTGGAAACATTGAAGCTTATCGTGAAGCAACCATTGAACCTTACAGAAACACTCGGTAAATACGACGTGTTGGTATTGGCTCATGGCGGCGGTATCTCCGGTCAAGCAGGCGCAATCCGTCACGGCATTTCCCGTGCATTGCTCAAGGCTGACCCTGAGCTTCGTCCAGCTTTGAAAAAAGCAGGATTCTTGACTCGCGACCCTCGTATGAAAGAGCGTAAGAAATACGGTCTTAAAGCAGCTCGTCGCGCACCTCAGTTCTCCAAACGTTAAGATTGGATTACCGAACATACAGCCCTTTCTTGGCCCTTGGCCAAGGAGGGCTTTTTTGTATGTTAAGAGCTGCTCTGGAATCTGTATACACTCCACTTTTCCCGCACCTAGGACATTTAGCCGGAATAGGCTGTAATCATATGTCTATCTCTTTGTAAATTTCGAATTGACAAAGCAAAGAAACGATCTATAATTATTAATTATACAAAACATACCAAAATACTAGGAATAAAAGGTGAGTATGTGGAGGATGCGAAAATGAATTTATTGGAGAAAGAGGCTCTTGTACATGAGAAGGCGGAGCAATATGAGCAGTCCAATCCGGAAGAGGTAATCGCTTGGGCTGTTAAGGCGTTCCCGAATATTACGTTCGCTTGTAGCTTTGGTGCGGAGGATGTTGTGCTTGTAGACATGCTGCAGCGGATCAGTCCTTCGACCGATATTTTTTACTTGGATACGGATTTTCATTTTCAAGAGACATACGAGACAAGAGATCGCATTACGGAGCGTTACAGTTTAAACTTTGTACGCGTCACCCCGCAACTTACCCCTGAAGAGCAATCCGAGACATACGGTGATGAATTGTGGCTTAGTAATCCCAACCAATGCTGCAATCTGCGTAAAGTCGAACCACTCACTGGCATTCTGAGCAAATATGATGCATGGATTACCGGTATTCGAAGAGATCAAGCCCCAACACGAGCCAATACACGAAAAGTAGAATACGACTCGAAATTCGGCCTCATCAAATTCAATCCATTAGCTGCTTGGACATCAGAAGATGTATGGAACTATATCCGCACTAACGATATCATTTATAACCCCCTACATGACCAAGGATATCCCAGTATAGGATGCTCCTATTGTACGCGCGCCGTTCAAGCAGGTGAAGATCCAAGGGCTGGACGTTGGTCAGGATCAGCGAAAATAGAATGTGGGCTTCACAAGTAATAAGTGCGTGGGTACCATTTGATTTGCTAATAAAGAATGGTACTATTTCCACATGCAGAGGAGAGGTGCTAAGAAGATGTCAACAATTGAGCCTCACGGAGGTAAACTAATCAATCGAATGGTTCCAGAAGACGAGAAGGAGCAGAAGCGCAATGAAGCGGCAGCTCTGCCGCGCATATCGCTCGATGCACGTACATTATCGGATATCGAAATGATAGGGGTAGGTGCTTTTTCTCCCCTTGAAGGCTTTATGAATGAAGATGACTACAAAAGTGTTGTAGACCAGATGAGATTGGCGAATGGAACGGTATGGAGCTTACCTATTACACTGGCAGTCTCGGATGAGGCAGCTAAGACGCTTAGCACAGGAAGACCAGCTGCGCTTGTTGGGGAAGGAGACGGGGAGTTGTATGGGGTTATTGAAATAGAGAGCATATACCAGGCTGATTTACTGCATGAAGCAGAACAAGTGTACAGAACGATGGATACAGCACATCCAGGAGTGGAGAAGCTGCTAAAGCGTCCTTCTACATATGTGGGAGGCAAAGTATCTGTATTGAAGCGCAGACAGCCGGAGCAATTTTCCCAATATTATTTTGATCCTGTGGAGACGCGGCAATTGTTTGCGGACAGAGGCTGGAGAACTGTTGTAGGTTTCCAAACGCGAAATCCGGTGCATCGAGCTCATGAGTACATCCAAAAGAGTGCGATGGAGATTGTGGATGCTCTATTTCTAAATCCGCTTGTAGGGGAAACGAAGTCTGATGACGTCCCGGCTGATGTGCGTATGCGCAGTTATGAAGCGCTACTGGCGAATTATTATCCAGAGAATCGCGTGTTTCTTGGGGTATTCCCAGCTGCGATGCGTTATGCAGGACCAAGAGAAGCTGTATTCCATGCCATTGTGAGAAAAAATTACGGCTGCACCCACTTCATTGTTGGCCGAGACCATGCAGGTGTGGGCGATTATTATGGCACGTATGACGCCCAGCATATCTTCAGCTCCTTCGAACCCGAAGAATTGGGGATTCAGCCGTTATTCTTCGAGCACAGCTTCTACTGTAAGACATGTGGAGGTATGGCCTCCAGCAAGACCTGTCCTCATGATGCAACCCATCATTTGACCCTATCCGGAACGAAGGTGCGTGCGCTATTGCGTGACGGTACATGTCCACCCCCTGAATTCTCAAGACCTGAGGTGGCACGCATTCTGATCGAAGGCATGGCACACTCAACAACTGCCCAAAAGTAATTGAATATAGAGGAACCTGTGGATCGTTAACGTATATTTGTCCACCTCGTCCCATATAGATGATTAGAAGTCTTTATGGAGCGGAGGTGGGCTTTTTTTGTGAAAAAAGTAAATTGGGAACAAAGCAGTCAGAAGCGAAGACATACGTCAATCTTATGGATACCACTGCGAAATGTCCGTCGCTGGTTAATAAGTTTATGCTTGCTGCTTCTAGTCGTTGTTGTGATGACGATGGAGATGCCGGTAACGAAGACATGGACCTATTGGTCCATTCCTCTATCGGGCAGAGTGATTGCTATCGACGCAGGGCATGGTGGAGTAGATGGCGGGGCTGTTGGTCGCGAGGGGTTATTAGAGAAGGACATTAACCTAACGATTGCACTACTTCTTCGTGATTACTTGCAGCAAGCTGGGGCTATTGTGGTCATGACCCGGGAGGGGGACTATGATTTGGCGGATAAGGACACTAAGGGATACTCCCGCAGGAAGGCAGAGGACTTGAAGAAGCGTGTTGGTTATATCGAGGAGAAGAAAGCGGATGTTGTCATTAGCTTGCATATGAACAGCGTACCTTCTTCTCGCTGGAGTGGAGCACAGGCTTTCTATACGAATCGCCATCCGGGTAATGAACAGCTTGCGAAGTGGATTCAAGCTGAAATTCGTACGAATCTGGCCAATACGGATCGGGAGGCCAAGCCTACAGATCGGAAGCTCTATTTTATGGATCATATTTCGATCCCAGCTGTGTTGGTGGAGTCAGGCTTCTTATCGAACCCAGAAGAGTCACGGAGTCTGGCGAATGAAGAATATCAGCGGAAGCTAGCTGCATCGATCTACAAGGGAATTCTGCGATATATTGCAGGAGAAAAAACTGGAAAATGATGACCTTATGCTATAATAGAAACGGTTACATAGTGACCGATCTGAACTTCATAGGAGACGAGGTGCCATCATGACGACGAAAGAAGAAGTGCTGCAATCACTGCAGGGTTTGCAGGAACCAGTGTCGGGACAAGACATGACAAGCCTTCATTGGATTCGCGATATGATGATTAAGGAAGATGAAGTGAAGCTGACGGCAATCGTAGCGCCACAAGCAGCAGATGCAGCCGCTAGAGAGGCGCTAGTCGGACAGATTAAGGAGCGTCTAGCAGCAATTGAGCTGCACAATGTATATGTTCGTACTCGCATCGCATCTGAAGCTGAGCTGAGTGCAGCTGGAATAGCGGTACAAAGCGGGCAATCAGCAACCGATCATGCGGGTAATGGCCGTGATTCCCAAGAAGGGAGTGCTCCTCGTGGACACGGTGCTGGATTAGAACAGCATCCTATCTTGGATCCGGCATCTGGAGTGAAATTTATCGCAATTGCCAGCGGCAAAGGTGGAGTTGGCAAATCGACAGTGACCGTGAACCTTGCGGTTGCGCTCGCTCGTCTCGGCAAACGTGTTGGCCTAATAGATGCAGACATATATGGATTCAGTGTACCTGACATGATGGGGATTGAAGACCGCCCTGTCGTTGTAGACAACTATATCATTCCACAGGAGCGCTTCGGAGTGAAGGTGATGTCCATGGGTTTCTTCGTAGAGGACAATAGTCCGGTCGTATGGCGCGGTCCAATGCTTGGCAAGATGCTGCGGAATTTCTTCCAAGAAGTGCAGTGGGGGGAGCTTGATTACATGCTTCTTGACTTGCCTCCAGGTACGGGGGATGTAGCCTTGGATATTCACCAAATGATACCGCATAGCCAAGAGATCATCGTAACGACACCACATGCGACAGCTGCCTTCGTTGCGGCTCGAGCAGGCACGATGGCCATTCATACGAAGCATGAGATTATCGGTATCGTCGAAAATATGTCCTATCTGGAATGCGGTTCTTGTGGCGAGAAGCAATATGTATTTGGACGAGGGGGCGGTGCTAAGCTGGCAGATGAGCTTCATGTTGACCTGCTTGCGCAGCTTCCGCTCGGCGCTCCAGACAATCATCCTGCAGAACCGGATTATGCTCCTTCTGTATATAAGGCAGATTCGTCAATTGGCAAGCAATTCGATGAGTTGGCGGCTGCCGTTGATGCGAAGATGCAAGTTGTGCAGGCCTAACAATGTCGGAGAGGCCTCATCATGAGTGCCTCTCCATAAGTGAGGAATAGAGGGGGAAAGAGTGGGCTCCTAGCCTTCTCCACTACCACCTTCTTCTTCCGATCCACCCTCACTCTCACCGCCTTGCTTTTCCTTTTCCCCACCTTTTTTCTTTCCTTCCTTTTCTTTTTCTTTTTCCTTCGGCTGCAATTCTTCTTTAACGACCTTCCCTAATAAGTCCATGATTTCAAGCTTAAATATAGGGCTATTCAAAGCATCTTTCATTACAGTCTGTAGCTGTTTGCGATACTCTGGTGTCTTCATCATATCCAAATAAGACTTCATCATGTCTGGAGATTTAACAATGTCGCCAAAGTCCTTCTGATACTCTGGGTCTTTCATTAAAGTCTTCAGGATTTGTTTGTTTTCCTTGCTTACCGCCTTGGCGAATTCCCCGGCAAACTTCGGATCTTTCATTACTTTATCGAGGACTTTCTCATAATCGGGTGATACAAGTGTATCCTTAACTGCTGTCCGGATCTGCTCCTGCTGCTGCATATTTAATGATTGGGCTTGCATGCCGCCTCCGCCAGATGGACCGGATTGGATCGCCTTCTGCGCTTCCTCTGTCTTTAAAATATCGACAACCATCGTTTTAACTTCTTTATAATCGAGATTACTGCTTTGTGTGGGCTGCTC
Organism: Paenibacillus sp. MER 180; assembly: GCF_023713665.1. Classification (NCBI taxonomy): domain Bacteria; kingdom Bacillati; phylum Bacillota; class Bacilli; order Caryophanales; family Paenibacillaceae; genus Paenibacillus; species Paenibacillus sp. MER 180. The sequence goes on from NZ_JAMAVT010000025.1 coordinate 68,663, forward strand.
CATGCCGCAAGAGGTCAACAGCACGATTACGACGAAACTGACGATCGCAAGTTTGCCCAGTGGTGCCTTCATAACAGCTTCGCTCCCTTCTGTCCATGTCCTCACGCGTAGTATGTGGAGGAAATTATGAATTATGTTCGACAATGATAGTTTTTTGCTGAGAACATTGGTAAAATAATGAACATTGCGGAGGTGGAGCACCATGAATTTGAAAAAATGGTCTTATTTATTTTGGACGACTACGTGTATTGGTGGGGCAATCAGTCTCGTCATTGGCCTCGCATTACAGGTATTTCAAGGGGAAATGGGCAATTTCAGAGGGCCAGTGGATATTTTGCTTAATGTGCTTCAGTTAATCTTGAGCGGATGTATGATCAGCGTCTATTCGCAGATGGGATTCTTCGCATATTTGACGTTGAACTATATTGCCATTGGCTTGTTCAAGAAGGGATGGCCGTATGTTCAGGTATTATTGACCGTGATTGCACTACTCGATCTAATGTTTCTGCGCATGCTTCTGGGAAACAGGCCAGAAGGAGTGCGTGGAGGGGGCTACGAGGATATCGTGCTGGGTTTAGTTGTCCTAGTGCTTGCTGTAGCTGTTTCTTATTGGAAAGTAAAGGCGACAAATGCGAAGGCTCTCATTCCTACCTTATTCTTCATGATTGCAATCACCACAGTGGAGACACTGTCGGCACTTAACATTGGAAATATGGCTACCTGGTTCGTATACATACCGCTCGCAATATGCAATGCGTATCAAATCTTGATGCTGCATCGATTGGTGGGCACAGCAAAAAGCTGACGGAAATCCGTCAGCTTTTTTGTATACCTTTACATCCATTACATGCCTACTGCATTTTGCAAATGTTCCATCATCGTTGCTTGATCCTGAATCGTTTTGCTCTTCATTTCCGTTTGTTGAATCAGCTCAGAGACCGTAACGAACTCATATCCCTTTGCGGACAATTGATCCAGAATGGTCGGCAAAGCGAGATGGGTTTGCTTGCATGAATCACTAGCGTGCATGAGAATAATGTCTCCAGGATGTGCTTTACTAACGACGCGGTTCACGATCGTTTCAACCCCGGGATTTTTCCAATCCAATGAGTCGGTATCCCATTGTATGACCTTGTAATTCAGACTGTTAGCAATTTGCAGGACGCGCTTGTCAAAGTCACCGTTCGGCATACGAATCAGATTCGGTGCTTTCCCTGTAACTTCAGATAGAATGTTGTGGGCCGCCTGAATCTGCTTACGTATCTCTTCATCACTCATGCTGCTGTAATTGTCATGCTTATGGCCGTGACTTCCAATTTCGTAGCCAGCGGCCTCAATTTTCTTCACGAGGTCACTATGCGTCTTGCTCCAAGGGGAGGAGAGGAAGAACGTTGCTTTTTTTACACCCTTCTCCTGCAAGATCTGCAAAATTGGCTCAACTCGTGTATCCCCCCAGCTAATATCGAACGTGAGGGCGAGCATCTTTTTATCAGTTGGGACGCTGTAGATAGCGGAAGGGCTGCTGCCTTCTGAAAATACGGTAATATTGTCGCTCTCTACGTAAACGACGCCAGCGGCGAATAGCATTGCAATTGCAAGTACAAATACACGCTTTATTTTCTTGCCGCTAAATACATAAAAGTAATTATTCATACCAAGGCTGCTCCTCTCGTAACGTTTTGAATGGGGCGAATTAGGGTGGTACGCTGCTGCCTAATACTAATGCCCGTCGACAAGCTGCAGCTTGTCATGCTTGTTTACTACACTGTATGCTGAGTGTATGGGATTATGTCTGCAAGTCAGTCTGAAAGGAGGAGTGTACAATATGCTTCGATTCTCATCGTGGTGGAATACGCTGAAGCAGTTGCGTTGGTATCTCATTGCCGCTGTGGTGCTGTTTGCTGTAGGGTATGTGCTTGGCAATCAGTGGAGCGGGTTTGAGGGCTTCATCATGGAACAGCTCAAGGGGATTCAAGGTATGCGGGATCAATTGATGCAATCTGATAATCAAGAATTATCTTTCTTCGTATTTATTTTCTATAACAATGCGATTAAGGCTGTCATGATCATGTTTGCTGGGATCGTATTAGGGATCGTACCAGCGGGGTTCCTTATTATTAATGGAATGGTGATCGGATTGCTGCTGAGAATTATGGAATCGCAGGGTCTTGATTTAGCAAGCACGATTATTAAGGGGATACTTCCGCATGGAATACTTGAAATTCCTGCAATTCTAATTGCCGGTGCTTATGGAATGAGATTTGGTATCTTAATCTTGCAGCGAATCTTCAGCAGACGTATGCGTGCTGAGGGGCCAACGATTATGGATTGGATAAAGCAGACTGGAGCAGGGGCGGTATGGGTAACCGCAATGCTGCTAGTTGCCGCTATTATTGAGAGTACCGTAACTTTCTGGTTGATGAATGGTTAACTAGATAAACGAATCCGCGCCTCCCTGTGATAAAACAGCTCAAAAATGAGCATAACAGTAAAGCGGCACCATTCTTTCTGTAATTGAACAGAAGCGGGTGCGAGTTACTTCCCTATAAGCATGTTAAGCAGTGGGGAAGTAAGCGTTATGTTCGAAGACAGGGGTATTGTCGTCAAGGGAGGATGCGGACAGTTATGCTAGGATTTTTGTTCAATGAGAGAGAATGTAAAGAATTGAGCTATATGCTGCGCAAGGAATTAGATGAGATGCTATTTGATTTAAGCGATAAGCGATTAGAGGCTGAAATACGGGATGCGATTTCGAAGCGATACCGTACCGTATTTCGCATGTACGCGCGAATTGCATCACCTAAAGAACTGTCCAAGTATGCTAGAAATCATCGGAATGTTACTATGTAATAAAAAAGTTTTAAAAAAGTGTTGACGTGTTTTCGAATATATGATAAATTATTTTTCGTTCCCTTCTGAACGACTTCGACATGAAGCGAGCGGGAACAACAATCATAACGAACGGTTGAAAAAATATTTTAAAAAAGTGTTGACAACAACTGAACGAAATGATAAGATATAAAAGTCGCCGCTGATGAGGCGGTGAGAAAAAGAAAGTAACTAAGAAATTGGTTACTGACTGAGATTGTTCTTTGAAAACTGAACAACGAGCAACGTTTGTGAATGAGGTAGCAATACCTCGTCAAAAGATATGAGCAGTTCAAACTTAACTTTAACGGAGAGTTTGATCCTGGCTCAGGAC
>NZ_JAMAVT010000026.1:0-68790 GCF_023713665.1 Paenibacillus sp. MER 180
ATGAGATTTCCCAATTAGTAAGACCCCTTGAAGACGACGAGGTAGATAGGTTGGAGGTGGAAGCACAGCAATGTGTGGAGCTGACCAATACTAATCGGTCGAGGGCTTATCCTATTGATTCAGAGCACGACACTTTCGCATTCAGTTTTCAAGGTTCAAACCTTGTAATTGTATCATGAATCGCGTATAATACGGTGGACAAGCGTATTGCGCACCTTAACGAATTGGAGAGATACCCAAGAGGCCGAAGGGGACGCTTTGCTAAAGCGTTAGGGTGTAACAGCCGCGAGGGTTCGAATCCCTCTCTCTCCGCCAGTTATATTCTGGTGATACAATTGATGATAATATGGCGGTGTAGCTCAGCTGGCTAGAGCGTACGGTTCATACCCGTGAGGTCGTGGGTTCGACTCCCTCCGCCGCTACCATATTACCTTTCTTACAACAACATGGACGCTTAGCTCAGCTGGGAGAGCATCTGCCTTACAAGCAGAGGGTCGGCGGTTCGATCCCGTCAGCGTCCACCATAATATGCCGGTGTAGCTCAGTTGGTAGAGCGGCTGACTTGTAATCAGTAGGTCGAGGGTTCGACTCCTTTCGCCGGCACCATTTTAACCATCCTGGAGCTGTGGTGTAGAGGCCTAACATGCCTGCCTGTCACGCAGGAGACCGCGGGTTCGAATCCCGTCAGCTCCGCCATTTTTATCTCAAGTAAAAGTGGAGGTCAACCCCCACTTTTTTTAATTGAATACGGCTTGGTAGCTCAGTCGGTAGAGCAAAGGACTGAAAATCCTTGTGTCGGCGGTTCGATTCCGTCCCAAGCCACCATTGCAAAATGGAGGATTAGCGAAGTGGCCAAACGCAGCAGACTGTAAATCTGTTCCCGTCCGGGTTCGGTGGTTCGAATCCATCATCCTCCACCATTTGCGAGCCATTAGCTCAGTTGGTAGAGCACCTGACTTTTAATCAGGGTGTCGAAGGTTCGAGTCCTTCATGGCTCACCAGTTTATTCAATCAATCTCAGCGGAAGCTGAGGTTTTTTTGTATGTTCACAACTATACCGAATGTAGGTGAAGACAGCATGAACAAGTGGATCATACGAGTGATTGTGTTTGTAGCAACTACGTTTATTGGCTTTGGTATTGCAAAATGTTTTGACGCAATCGGGAAGCCAAGGATAGCGGGTATTATTTATGCGTGCAGTATAGTGGCCGTGTTGGCTGCAGAAGAATGGATGAGAATGAAACAAAACAAACAGGCTGCTAAACAACGCATATAACACTCATCATACATAAGTACCGGACTGGGAGTAGCCAGTCCGGTTTTTTTGTATCTTGATATGGTACAATGGAAGTAATTTATGCTGGATGAAATGGGTTGAGAGCGATGATGGATAAGCAAGCATTACAACTGCAAATCGAGCGACTAACAGGTATGCGCTTAGAGTCGCAACACATATCAACGGCACAGTGGGAAGATTGGATATCAGCAGCTGTGGGAGTGAAGGATGGAACTCCATCTCCTCGTACGATGGTGAAGCATGATGAGGAATGGTATTTGTTATGGAAGCAAGGTAAGACAACCACCGAAGTCATGAAGCTGCAAGGGAAATCGCTATCGGGACAAGAGCTGCAATGGCTTGAATTAGTGCTGTTGATGCAGCATCAACCGAAATCGGGGATGGATACGGTTCATGTCACGGATGAGCAGCAGGCCTATCTAATCGGTCAATGGATCATCGAGCACATGCGAGATGGAGATACGGCCGCGGAAATTCCGGACTCCTTCTCATGGAAGACGAAAATGTTCACACAGACAGTGCCTTTCTTGCTTGTTGCGGAACATGCTCATCGAGATGGGCCAGGGTACAAGCATTTATATAAACTGCTCAAGTCTTATTTTGGCGGAGAATTGATCCTCCTTCCTTTATCGGATAAGGAGTGGCTGATCTTATGTCCCGAGCAACTGATTCAAGTTAGTGAGGCAGATGAGGATGTAGAAACGAAGGAGACGATGGAAGAGCAACTTACTTCTTTTTGTCTGGGACTGTATGAGCTGGTGGCCAGTGAATGGGTAGGTGACAGCCAGCTGTCCATTGGGTATCCTTTTGCACCGGTGAAGGGTATGCCGTCGGTCGTTAGCCAGCTGAGAGAAACGATGTACTTGGGGCGGACGTTCCATGTCACAGACAATATTCATCTTCCATGGGAGCTGCATCTAGAACGGCTTGTCAACAGTATACCAGATGCGGTTCGTAAGCAGTTTCTGCAGCGTGTCGTTACGAAGGCAGACAGCTTCAATGATGTAGAGACACTGTCTACGCTGGATACGTTCTTCCAGCATGACTGTAGTGTAAGCGAGACAGCCAAGCGTCTCTATATCCATCGTAATACGCTATTATACCGATTAGATAAGATTAAACATGAGACCGGGTTGGACGTTCGTCAATTTACGGATGCTGTGTTGGTAAAATTGATATTGCTATTGTACAAAGTAACAAAATAGGCCATTCATTTTTTGTGCAGTTTGTGTATGGTCATTTGTACAGGGTTCCGGTAAGATAAATGTATCGAAAGTAACCGATTACATTGTATCTAACTATAAGGGGGAAACGCACATGGCAGGCGTACGTTTAGAACATATTTACAAGAAGTATTCAGGTTCAGATAATCCAACAGTTAAGGATGTTAACCTGGACATTCAAGACAAAGAGTTCCTCGTATTGGTAGGCCCATCTGGTTGCGGTAAGTCGACAACACTGCGTATGATCGCAGGTCTTGAAGAAATCTCTGAAGGTAAATTGTTCATTGGCGACCGCCTTGTGAATGACGTTGCTCCTAAAGATCGCGATATCGCGATGGTATTCCAATCTTACGCGTTGTACCCGCATATGAACGTGTATCAGAACATGGCATTCGGTTTGAAACTGCGTAAGTTCAAAAAAGAAGATATCGACAAGCGCGTTCGTGAAGCAGCTCGCATCTTGGACATCGAGCACTTGCTTGATCGCAAGCCTAAGGCTTTGTCCGGTGGTCAGCGTCAGCGTGTTGCCTTGGGTCGTGCGATCGTTCGTGAACCACAAGTATTCTTGATGGACGAACCACTTTCCAACTTGGATGCAAAATTGCGCGGTCAAATGCGCGCGGAAATCTCCAAGCTTGCTAAGCGTTTGCAAACAACTGTTATCTACGTAACGCATGACCAAATCGAAGCGATGACGATGGGTGACCGTATCGTTGTTATGAAAGACGGTATCATTCAACAAGCAGCTTCCCCGGACGTATTGTACAATCATCCGGTTAACATGTTCGTTGCAGGATTCATCGGATCCCCTACAATGAACTTTATTACAGGTGTATTGTCTGAAGAAGGCGGCAACTTCCGCTTCAAGGCGACTGGCTTGGATGTAGCAGTTCCTGCAGGCCGTGCACAAATTTTGAAGGAAAAAGGATATGTAGGCAAAGAGGTTATTCTCGGCGTGCGTTCCGAAGATATCCATGAAGAGCCGGTATTCTTGGAAGCTTCCCCTAGCAGCATCTTCTCTGCAGCTATCGAAGTTACAGAGAACATGGGTCATGAAATGTTCTTGTACTTGACAGGTGTAGGCAAGGAAACGGTTATCGCTCGTGTAGACGGACGTTCTAACGCGAAAGAAGGCCAAAACGTGAAGCTTGCTATCGACATGAACAAAATCCACATTTTCGACAAAGATTCCGAGTTGAACTTGTTCGAAAGCTAATTGGATTCAATAAATAGAAGGCTGGCCCTGAGGGCCAGCCTTTTTTGCATGTTTTTGTTTCGCAATCTGTATGTTCAGTGAAGTATGGATGTTCGGATCGTGGAAGATTGAACCGCTTTTATTTTTGCTCAAAATCGAGGCCAGTTTTTTGAATGTCTTAGATCCATAGTCTTTCTATTGCTGCAAGCCATTCAATGTGGTGCGAACAGGCTGGGAGAAGTTGTTCCCACTTGCTTGATCCCAGTTGATGGACCAGGTCATGACTCCGCGGAAGTTACGATAGCCTGAGGATTTTATCAATTGATAGGTACCTCCGTATGCCGTTCCCTTGACGAGATATTGCAATGCCTTATCGATATTTGCAGGTGACGTATAACCGCCGCCTGCTGCAGCTGGAGCAGCTGGCAAGCCGATGGCGATTTGGTCTTCGCGCAATGCTGGGAATCGGTTGGATGCGTTGCCGTTGACCGGGAAGCCTTGCAGCAGCATTTCAGCCATAGCTACTTGGAAATCCGCTGTGCCCTGGCTATAGGAACGTCCATCCAGTGCGGTTATGGAGCCTGTATTGTAATGTTGAACATGAAGGATGTTCAAGCGATCATTAAACGCATAAATTACAGGCAGATAAGCTCCCCATGGGCCACCGTATGCAACCATGCCACCCTGTACATATGCAGTTTCTGGCGCCATAGTTAGCATGAAGTCTGAGGATTTTCCTTGTAGAATCGTCCGGATTGCGCTAATGAGATTAACAATCTTCGGTGTTGTTGGGTATTTAAAGTCGGTATCGGCACCAGTCAAGGCAAGCGAGCTTCCTTCCAAATCAATGTCGATTCCGTTGAATCCATATTCTTGAATGAGATCATTCATAGAGCGTACGAAACTATCTCTAGCTGTGGTAGAGGTGAGTTCGACGGTTCCATTTGCCCCACCAATCGAAATAAGCACTTTTTTGCCTTGGGATTGAAGTAAAGCGATATCAGCCTTGAATTGTTCCTTCGTTGCGTTGTAAGGAGTGAAGGCCATCGTTACTCGATCGCCGATTGGCTCAGCGAATGCAACCTGGATGATATCGTAGCGCGGAGATATATCCTTTAAGCGGATATTGGTCGATCCATTATCGAAGTTATGCCAGTAGCCGATTAATTGTTTTGAGCCGCTGCCAATCGGAACTTGAGGGGTATCAGCAGTAAGAATGTTGCTGTCCGCAGAACGATTGCCGGCAGCGTCGTAGGCACGAACGAGAATCGTGTAAGAGGTGGCTGCAGTGAGCCCAGTCAATGTGTAGGTCGTGTTGGATGTTGAAGCAGCGTTGGTTCCGTTAAGGAGAACATCATATCCGGCGACGCCAATATTGTCGGTCGATGCATTCCACGAGAGGGTTAAACTGGTTGGTGTAGCAGACAACAGTTGTAATCCTGTTGGGGCAGTTGGGGGTTCTGTATCCACAGGGGCCATATTCGTATGGACGGCCAGACTGTTGCTCGCTTCTGACCGGTTGCCAGCAGCGTCGAGGGCTTTGATACTGAATGAGTAGGCTGAGTCTGGGGTAAGTCCTTTGGCAGTGTACGATGTGGTATTCGTAGTGCCTGCCAGTTGTGAGCCATTATACACTTCGTAAGATACGACGCCCACATTATCCGTAGCTGGGTTCCAGGCTAATACGACTTCAGTAATGCCAATTGAAGATGCGCGCAGATTGGTTGGGGCTGTAGGAGGTGTCGTGTCAACAGGCTCATCTGCTGACAGCTTCCATAAAGCAGGGACATTCGGTGGTTCCCAGCCGGTTAGTGAAGTATGCGGCTGAATGCAAGCATAAGTCTTGCCGCTATAGGAGACGAGATCCCCGGTTTTGTAGGCGGTATTCGGTGACCATGGGGCTGCTGCCCCTAAGACAGTGGCAGGGAAGAGTGACAACAAGAGGATAAAGACGAGAGCAAGGGATGAAAATGATTTTGGAAGCGGATTCATTGACAGACGTAAGGAACTTCGTTTCATATGATTGCCTCCTTCGTTCAAATATAAGGTTATGGACGAATGGGTCTGACAAGGAAGTCGTCATAGGTGGATTTCGGATTCATCGTCCTGCTCGCTTAACCTATTTATCAGCCAGGTACGGGAATCGGGATAAATATCATACACCTCCTTATCGATAGGTAGTTTGGAATATTCGTGGAGATAGGGTGATTTTCCTGCATCCCTTCAACAAATATGGAAAAAATCGTGGAATATGCCAAGGTTGTGCTTGCGAAAGAAGGAACGTTGAAAAAAGCTAGTTTTTCCTATACGATGAATACAAAGAGATACGGCATTATTGGCATCATAACAGGACGTAATCGATTGTGAGCAATGCCGGAGACGAAGGAGTGAACGACGATGGCCAAAAAGGTAAAGGTCTCCGAAATGGTGGAACAGTTCCACCTGGAGGTGCTGGCTGGCGATACAGGCTTGAAGCGAACAATTACTGTTGATGATTTACATCGCCCAGGCCTCGAGATGGCCGGATATTTCGAATATCACCCGAAGGAACGAGTACAGCTTCTTGGTAAGACTGAGCTTGCCTTCTTCGAAATGCTCTCCCCCGAGACGAAGCGAGAGCGTATGCAATTGTTCTGCTCGGAAGAGATGCCTTGCATCATCGTAACAAGAGGACTCGAGGTTCCGCAGGAAATTCTCGACGTATGTCAGGAGCAGGGAGTGCCTCTGCTGCGCTCGCGCACCGCAACAACGATTCTATCGAGCCGCATTACGAGCTTCCTTGAGAAAAAGCTGGCACCAACGGCTACCATTCATGGTGTACTGGTCGATGTATACGGTGTTGGTATGCTAATTACTGGCGGCAGCGGGATTGGTAAGAGTGAGACTGCCTTAGAGCTGGTTAAACGCGGACATCGTCTAGTAGCGGATGACGCGGTAGAGATCCGTCAAACTTCTGACAATGTATTGCACGGTTCGGCACCAGAGCTGATCCGCCATCTGCTTGAAATTCGCGGTATCGGCATCATCAACGTGATGACGTTGTTCGGGGCAGGTGCTATTCGGAACAATAAGCGAATCAGCGTGGTCATCTCTCTAGAGAATTGGCAGCAAGATAAGCAATATGATCGTCTTGGCATTGATGAAGAGACAACGAGAATTATTGATACGGATGTCCCTCTCGTTACCGTACCGGTTCGCCCAGGTCGGAACTTGGCCGTTATTATTGAAGTAGCAGCCATGAACTATCGCCTCAAGCGTATGGGTTACAATGCGGCATTGCAGTTTACGAACAAGCTGACGGAAACGATTGCCGAAGATATGGACGATTTCGATTGATCATCAGTGTAGCCTAATATAATGAAGGAGTGTAGAGCATGGCAACGATGCTGCTAGACCCGATAGCCATTCAGCTCGGACCATTGAAAGTGCATTGGTACGGGATTATTCTTGGTACCGCTGCACTGGTTGGGCTGCTGCTTGCGATTCGGGAAGGGAAGAGATTTGGCATATCCCAAGATTTCTTTATGGATTTGGTATTGTTCGGTGTACCCTCCGCATTGATCGGGGCACGCGCGTATTATGTCGCGTTCAAGTGGGATGAATATAAGGATAATTGGGTAGATGTCTTTAAAATATGGAACGGGGGCATTGCCATCTACGGTGCTCTCATAGGTGCAGTCATCTGCGCGCTCATCTATGTCCGTAAGAAAGGATATACTTTTTGGCGGATTGCAGATATTTGTGCACCAGGACTTCTCATCGGACAAGCGATTGGACGGTGGGGGAACTATGTGAATCAAGAAGCATATGGAGGGCCGGTTGAGGAATCATTTTTGCGCAATAGCTTGCACCTCCCTGATTTTATTGTGAATCAAATGAACGTCCAAGGCACATTCCATCACCCAACCTTTCTGTATGAGTCTCTGTGGAGCTTCATAGGAGTGTTGCTATTATTCGGCTTGCGACGTCTGCGCAGTGTTCGCAGTGGTGAAGTATTCATCAGCTACCTTATCTGGTATTCCATCGGCCGATTCTTTATCGAAGGCCTTCGCACGGATAGCTTGGCTTACCAAGGTTCAGACTGGGTAGTGTCGCTTATTGATGGATTGTGGTCGCCAATGACGGTCGTATTCGAGCCAGGCTTCCTTGATCCTGCGTATGGAAATGTACGTATCTCGCAGCTGCTTGCGATCTTCTTGATTGTAGCCGGTGTAATTACGATTATTATTCGTCGTATGACTGGTGCCGCGCGAGTTCCTTATCATGCGCCGATTGTGTCAACCCTTGGTACGGAGGCTGCTGCTGGTAGCACGGAAAAAGCGGTGACTACACAGGTGGATAAGGCCGAAGAGAATGTACATGAGACAGGGGCATCTGCGGAAGAGCATTCAGACAATGCACAATCGGAAACTGTGAAAACCGAAACTGCACAAACCGAAACTGAACAAACCGAAGCTGTGCAGGAATCATCAGACATTGATGATGCGAATGAAGCGAAAGATAATCAACAAAAAGATCATAACGAGAGCAAGAAGGAGTAATTAATGAAAATGATACGAACGGTACTGTTTGACTTAGACGGCACGATTATCGATACGAACGAGCTGATTATCGAGACATTTCTCCACGTTCTGCGGGACAAGACGCCGTCACCGTTCACTCGTGAACATATTATCCCGAGTATGGGATTAACGCTTGAAGAGCAGCTTCGAATTTTTACAGGGCAGGATCAGGTGGATGAACTGGTAGCAGCATATCGTAAATACAATTTAGCACGCCATGATGAGCTTGTTCGTGAGTTTCCTTATGTGAAGGGAGTGATGGCGGACTTGCATGCATCAGGCATTCAGCTTGGTGTCGTGACGACAAAAATGCGGGCGACAACAGAGCGGGCGCTGCGTATGTTCGGACTCATTGATTACTTAAGCACGATTGTTACTGTACAAGATGTCAATCATCCGAAGCCGCATCCTGAACCGGTGCTGCGAGCCGTTGAAGCACTGCAGGCAAATCCTGCACAGACGATTATGGTTGGTGATAGTCCGGCTGATATTCTATCTGCGAACGCTGCCGGCGTAATATCATGCGGCGTAGCTTGGTCGCTGAAGGGAGAAGCTGTCCTTCGCCAATACGAGCCACGCCATATTATTCATGACATGCGGGATCTGTACGCATTGGTCGGATTGGAGCGGAAATAGAAGTGAGAGATGTGGAGCGGCATCCTGTCGAAGGGTCGAACAGTCTATGGCAGATCTACCGAACCGTCAGTCCTTGGAAGGGAATGTGGAATTTCATTTGCATTCAACTTGCACGATACAGCCCCTCCTTGCGTATGAAATTGTGGATTTATCGCAAGCTGCTGCGCATGAAAGTAGGTGAATGCACGGCCTTCGGTTTAATGGCGATGGTGGATGTCTTTTTCCCTGAACGAATCGAGATTGGGGATAATACGATAATCGGCTATAATTCCACGATCTTGGCACATGAGTATTTGACACACGAATATCGGCTTGGAACGGTTCGGATTGGCAGTCATGTGATGATTGGAGCTAATAGTACGATCTTGCCGGGTGTCACGATTGGGGATCACGCTGTTGTCGCGGCGGGAACGGTCGTGCACAAAGACGTATTGCCTGGTCAAATGGTTGGCGGCAATCCCATGCGGGTTATTCGTGATGCAGCTCCCATGATAGAAGCATCCTCACAATAGAAGGATAAGCTGAGAAGTGGTAGGAAAGGGGTTCCCCACCTGCCACTTTTTTTGGTATTTACAAACAATTTGAATACGGAAACAAAAATGACAACACTTGCGAAGTATGTTAGATTAAAATAAATGTAATGTTACTGGAAGAAGAGGGAAGTTCGACATGCGAAAGAAACGCACTGTAGGTGTCATATTGCTCATAGCTCTTCTAAGCAGCACGTTGTTCTTGAATACGGATGGGGTACAGGCGCTATCACATCGTATTGTATGGGACGGGTACAACGGTTCGGAAGAGCAGGCATTGTTAATGGGGAATGAATGGTATGTCCCAGCCGACGCCCTGAAGAAAGCCTTCGGCATTCAAGTGCGTACGACAGACAAGCAATTAGACCTGGCACCAACAAATAATCTGGACTCACAATGGGTGTATACACCAGTACATTATCGTGATGAAGTAGTGACACTGATGTACCACAATGTTCAGAAGAATCCGGATAACGTCACATTTATTTCACCGAATCAGTTGGAAGAGCAGATTCAGGCTTTACTCCATAATAACTATCATTTCATTTCCATGGATCAGTATATGAACTTTATGCTTCATGGGGGGGCGGTTCCACCGAATGCGGTCTTGATGACCTTCGACGATGGGTACGAATCTTTCTATACAGAAGTGTACCCGATCATGCAGAAGTACCATATACCTGCGACGAACTTCGTCATTGTCTCTACGATTGACAATCGCAAGAGTGCCGGACGACCGAAGCTGACATGGGAACAGATGCGTGAGATGAAGAGAAATGGAATGAGCTTCTTCAGCCATACGTACAATTCGCATGTATATACGGTGGTTAATGAGCAGGGTTCCTTGAGACCGATGTTGTCCAAGCCAGAATATTTGAAGAAGCTGCATCGCAAGGAGACACGCACGGAATTTACAGCGAAGGTTAAAAAGGATCTTAAGCGAGCTGAAGATCGCTTAAAGCAGATGCTTGGCAATACGTATAGTGTGGTTGCTTTCCCGTACGGGGCGTATAACAAGGATGTATTGGAAGTGTGCAAGCAGCTAGGTATTCATGTTACCTTCACGGTAAAGCCAGGTATCAATCAACGGACGACAACAAATGGATTCCGTATAAATGCAGGCAATCAGAAAATTCGAACATCAGAATTATTAGAACGCATGGGGAACAAGGGGAAAAATGTGCAGCTTGGGCGTGCAAAGACTTCCTATACAGTAAGTTGGGATCAAGCACCCATATATTCCGAGCTTACGCCGGTTAAAAAAAAGGACATTTGGTACCTGTCACTGCACCAGCTTCATCAACTGTTCGGTATAAAATACGAAATTGACGACGTTCAACAAATTGTGAGGTTGTTTCCCGGGAAATAACCTCGAACGTTGTCTTACGATAAACTTATTATTTGCCGAGTACCGCTTAGATTCGACACCCTTGATTCCTCGGTATGGGGAGAATAGATGACATGAGCAATAAGTCGAGCATTTCATCTTTATCGATATATAGAGCTATCGCGATGATGGCAGTTCTGTGCATCCATGCAACATCTCAGACGATTAAGGCGACACAGACAACCGATTCATTTGTTGTCTATAATTTTTTAAATGTGTTCAGCAAATTTGCTGTTCCTGCTTTTTTGCTGCTGACAAGCTTCGTCATGTTTTATAATTATTGTGACAAAGGATTAACTTCATGGATCTCCTTAAAGGAATTCTACACTAAACGATTAAAACTAATTCTTCTTCCTTATGTAATCTGTTCTACTTGCTATTTTTTGTTGAATCATTGGCTTGCCTATCGCAGTCGTGGTCTGGGAGATACTTTACAGGCCTATGTTGTCAGCTTAATTAAAGGAACAGCATACACACACCTATACTATGTCATTATTCTAATTCAGTTTTATTTGATATTTCCGGTTATATTGTACTTCTTTCGCTCCGTAAAATCAGCGATATGGGCCATTCCTATTGGCTTTGCCCTACATTGGGGCTTTGTCATTTGGAACAAGCTAGACCTGCATATTGTATACAAGGGGAGCCTGCTTGTGTCCTACTCGATCTATGTCATGGTAGGGGCGTTCATCGGTGTGTATTGGAACCGCATACAAGGTTGGTTCAATGCACTAACTCCTGAAGGCAGCAGACGTGATCGCTGGATTACAGCGCTGGTGTGGCTCGTGTGGATTGCGGCTTCACTCGGCCATGTCCAGCTATGGTATGCAACTTATAAATATGGTATGCGCTTCAATACGTTATGGTATGAGGCAGCTTGGAATGCTCACGCTTTGCTGTCGTGCGTCGTACTCATTCAATTATCTCAATACATTGAACGCAGATTTCCTGAGAGATTCGTGAAGTTAATTACTAGATTCGGAGATGTCTCATTCGGCATTTATCTGATTCATCCCGTGATCTTATATCTCTATCGCAAGATTCCGCTAGGAGGCGGAGACTCGATTAGTTATGCGCTGTATATCGGGGGAGGGTTCTTGTGTGCGTTCCTTCTATCTTGGGCTATTGTAGAATTATGCCATCGCTATATTCCGTTCAGTTGGATGTTCTTTGGGGCGGTTCCGAAAAAAAGAAGCGGGAGTGTGCAGAGGCAGAACCAACCAACACAGACGACAGTGCATCCTCCCAATTAGGTTATCACAATACACGCAAAGGCAAAGGTCTATCCTCATGAAGTTGGATCGTATAACGAACCCCACAAAGTGAATGGAGGGATGCAATAGTGGCACGGAAAGAACGGATTTCGACTCTTTCTATCGTGCGCGCACTTGCCATGCTTGGTGTTATCAGTGTTCATGCAACTTCGGAAACCGCAGCGATGATGAAGACATCAAGCTTATTTTACGGGTATACCTTTTTCAACATCTTTTTCAAGTACGGTACACCAACATTTATTTTACTTAGCAGCTTGGTGCTCTTCTATAACTATGGTGGTGGAGATAAGTTGCAGCCTCAGGCGCTGGGGAAGTTCTATAAGAATCGATTTCGCTATGTATTCATACCTTATCTAATCTGCTCAGTCTTCTATTTTATGCTTGTGCAGGTAACTTGGTATCCAGATCGTTCGTGGAGTGAAGCAGTGCCTGTGTTCGTTACGAAGCTATTAACAGGAACTGCTTATACGCACTTGTATTTTGTGTTTATTAGTATACAGTTCTACTTATTGTTCCCGTTGCTGCTAATGCTATTTCGCTCCCGGCGAGTTGTCGCTTGGGCCATCCCACTCGGCTTGGTCTTGCAATGGGGGTATGTATTATGGAACAAATATGGCGTGCAAATTCCGGCAAAAGGGAGTATTTCGCTGTCATACATAAGCTTTTATTTTGCAGGTGCTTACTTAGGAATTAACTTTCATAAAGTACGCCCTTGGCTTGATTCTTGGGGACGAGTCTGCTCGGTACGCTATAAGCTGATAACAGGTTCAATCTGGTTGTTATGGCTTGGATTCGCGCTGCTGCATGTGCAGATATGGTATTGGACACGCTCCACGGGCAAAGAGATGAACTCACTTATTTATGAACTGCTCTGGAACGGACATACGTTGTTATCTGCAATTGTACTCATCCAACTTGCCTTCTATCTGGAACGCCGTCTACCAGAGCTCGGAAGAAGACTACTGTCTCAGCTTGGGGATCTATCCTTCGGCATTTACCTCATTCATCCCGCGTTCCTTGCCCTGTATCGACAGTTTCCGTGGCATAAGGGGAGCGCATCGTTATATCCAATATTCATCTTTATTGGTTATGTGTTCGCCCTCGGGATGTCATGGATCATCGTGTATGGGGCACTTCGATTTATACCGGGCGCTTCATTTGGATTAGGGGCCTCGCCACGCGATTGGATGCAGAATCGAAAGAATCCAGCTGCAGCAGTTGAAATGATTAGGAGCACGAATGCTTCTTAACGTCACCGGAAGAGCAGAAAATGTATACATCTTCTACACTCAAGGAACACCCTGTATTCTTGCAGATTGCAAGAATACAGGGTGTTCCTTTTCTTTTATGGAGGAAGCTCGGGCTAAGGATTGTAAGGGAGGCAAGAGATGAAGGGAATTGCGTTGAAAATGGATTGACGATGAGAATATTACGTGATAATATTACCAGTAAAATTTCTTTGGTTTGCTAATAAGGTAACATGTTAACATATTAACTCATTAAAGCATCTAATTCCGAGGTGACGCAATGACAAAGCCGAGAATGTTCGAGAAGCCTTCGGGTGTTCGTGATTATTTGCCAGAAGCTGTGCGCCGGTTGCGTGCAGTAGAAAGGAAAGCACTATGCACAATGGATAGCTGGGGCTATGCGCAAATTATTACACCGACAATGGAATATTACGAGACGGTAGGTACGGCGAGCTCTACCTCTGATCACAAGCTATTCAAGTTGTTGAATCAACGCGGCACAACAATGGTGCTTCGTTCTGACATGACTGCACCAATAGCGCGAGTTGTGGCATCCTTGCTCGGCAAGGAACCGTACCCTATTCGATTGTCTTACCATGCGAATGTGTTCCGCTCAATGGAGGAGGAGGCGGGACGTGAAGCTGAATTCTACCAGACAGGGGCAGAGATGATTGGGGATGGGTCTCCTGATGCTGATGCTGAGGTAATAGCGCTGTCGATTGCTTGCTTAGAAGCAACGGGGATTGAACGGTTTAAGGTCGCACTGGGACATCATGGCTTTTTGAAAGGGCTGCTCGAATATGCACTCCCTCAGCAGGACGAGGTACAGACACAATTGAAGCTGCGCCTAGTGCAACGGGATGTAGTTGGTTATCGAGAGCTCATTCATAACTTGCCTATAGATCAAGAGCATCGAGGCTGCCTGGAGCAAGTGCTGCACTTGCGGGGAGTCCGAGATGTACTGAAGTCAGCTCGCGGTATAGCTGATGTGCCAGCGATGATGGAATCCATCCATCATTTAGAGAAAGTGTGGGATGTGCTGGAAGCCTACGGGGTGGAAGACCATATAGTATTGGATTTAACGATGCTAGGTGACTTTTCCTACTATACAGGTACGATATTCGAAGGTTATGCGGCGGATACTGGATTCCCTGTCTTAAACGGAGGACGATATGATAATTTGCTGCAGCAGTTCGGTCGCTCGGCGCCCGCAACTGGCTTCGCCCTTCAGACGACTCGTATTGTGGATGTTCTGTCTACCAGTGGTGATGCAACAGATGAAGATATAGCAACACTCACCATTCAATATGATGAATTTCACCGTCAGGAGGCATTCCGGGAAGCGGCACGTCTGCGGAAGGAAGGCAAGAAAGTGGTAACGCAATATATCGATTCTGAAGGTGAGAAACGATTGGATGGAAGTGTTGAGCCGGTGGTGCAGCCCGATGCATGTGGTAATCGAGGAAGCAAGGTGCTTGCCTTCACGAATCGCGCTTGACGACGAAGGAGGAACGACTTATGGAAGATTGGCTTAAGGTTGCAATGCCTAAGGGCCGCATTTACAAGCAGGCATCTGCCTTGTTCCGTCAAGCTGGACTCTATGTTCCAGAGGATGAGGATGAGTCGCGCAAGTTGATTATAGATGTGCCGGAAGCGAGCATGCAGTTCATTATGGCGAAGCCTGTTGATGTCCCGACTTATGTGGAGTATGGAGCGGCTGATATCGGCATCGTCGGCAAAGATGTATTAATGGAGGAAAACAAGGACGTATACGAGCTGCTGGATCTAGGGATTGCACGCTGCCGGATGTCGGTCATCGGATTGCCATCATGGAAGCCGGTCAGCCACTTGCGGGTCGCAACGAAGTATCCGAATGTAGCCTCTCAATATTTTCGTGAGCAAGGTCAGCAAGTAGAGGTGATTAAGCTCAATGGTTCCATCGAGCTGGCTCCCTTGATTGGTCTGGCTGATCGAATTGTGGATATGGTGGAGACAGGCAAGACACTGAAAGAGAACGGCTTGGTAGAGCTAGAGGAGATGTTCGGCATTACAAGCCGACTGATAGCCAATCAGGTAAGTTATCGCATGAAGAGCGAGGCCATTCAGAGCTTGTGTGAACGGCTTCAACGGATTGTGCCCCAGACATTGGAGAAGTCAGCGGCCATTCGTTAGGATGTTCTTAGTCATCAGTATGGATGAGCAACGAAGTCTATTGCAGCAGAGGATTAGGAGGGAGAGAGTGAGATGCGGATCATACAAGCAGCGGATTGGAGCCTGGATCGGAAAATTGATTTCGGCACCCCCGAGCAATTGAGCAGCGTAAAGCGGATTGTGAGCGATGTGCGGCATGAGGGAGATGCAGGACTAATCAAATATACTAGGGAGTTCGATAAGACCGTCCTTACCCAAGAACAGCTTCGTGTAGAAGAGTCGGATATTGCATTGGCTTACGAGCAGGTTGATCAAGCGTTCTTAGTGGCCATTCGTCAAGCTGCAAGCAACATCAGACGGTTCCATGAGCGACAAAAGCGGACATCATGGATGGAGTTCGAACCAGATGGGACTCTGCTTGGACAGATTGTGCGTCCACTGAAGCGCGTAGGTGTATATGTGCCAGGCGGCAAAGCTGCATACCCGTCATCTGTTCTCATGAACGTGATCCCTGCTCAAGTAGCAGGTGTACCGGAGATCGTAATGGTCACTCCTCCAGCTACTGGTGGGACAGAAGGGATCAATCCATACATACTCGTAGCGGCTGCCGAAGCGGGTATAAAGGAAATGTATCGGGTTGGCGGTGCACAGGCGATTGCTGCATTAGCTTATGGGACGGATACAATTGCCCCAGTAGATAAAATATGCGGCCCGGGGAACATCTTCGTAGCATTAGCGAAACGCGAAGTGTATGGGGTCGTTGATATCGATAGTATGGCAGGGCCCTCAGAGATTGTCGTGTTAGCGGATAAGCAGGCTAATCCTGTATTTGTGGCAGCTGATTTATTGTCCCAGGCTGAACATGACGAGATGGCATCGGCTGTCCTGGTGACAGACTCCATGGATCTGGCTCAAGCTGTGTCAATCGAGGTTGAACGTCAATTGAAGGAACTGCCTCGCCGTCACATTGCCTCTGCTTCTATAGAACAATACGGGGCAATTATCGTGGTTGAGGATCTGCGCGAGGGCGTCAAAGTCGTGAATCGATTGGCTCCTGAACATTTGGAAATTATGACAGAAGAGCCGATGGAGTGGCTCGGGCTCATAGAGAATGCTGGGGCAATCTTCCTTGGTGCTTACAGCTCTGAGCCGGTTGGAGATTACTTCGCGGGACCGAACCATATTATTCCGACGAATGGAACCGCGCGCTTCTCTTCCCCCGTCGATGTAGATATGTTTATGAAGAAGTCGAGCTTAATTCGTTACAGCAAGGAAGCATTGCTGACGAATGGGGCGGCCATTATCGAACTGGCTCGCCATGAAGGGCTAGAGGGGCATGCCAGGGCAATTGAGGTTCGTCTGAGAGAGCAGGCGAACGTGGAGTTTGAAGCTACGCATAGCGTCATAGAACAGTTGCGATAGGAGTAAGAGTAGGATTAAGAGAAACAGCTAGCAACA
Organism: Paenibacillus sp. MER 180; assembly: GCF_023713665.1. Taxonomy (NCBI): domain Bacteria; kingdom Bacillati; phylum Bacillota; class Bacilli; order Caryophanales; family Paenibacillaceae; genus Paenibacillus; species Paenibacillus sp. MER 180. The sequence continues at coordinate 16,961 of NZ_JAMAVT010000026.1, forward strand.
GAAATCGCAGGAATTACAGCAGTACTATATCAATAACGATAGTAAGGATAGTGGCAACAAAAGGAGATAGTAGAGAGCAGCGATAGTAGAAATAGTGGAAACGGCTGATTTAGCAGACATACCTGATTTAGCAGACATACCTGATTTAGCAGATATAGTAGGAATAATAAATTATAGAAATATTAGAAATCATAGAGACCATGGAGATAGAGTGGAGAAAATAGAAACCTGAAGGAGCGGCATGGAAAGTAAAGAGAGACAGTGAAAGACGGGGAACAGTGGAGAAGGAACCGTGAGAAGCTAGGTGCAGTCAACGAGCTGCGAAGCTTATATTGGAATAGCGGATTCTTAGATCATAGAAAGTAAGAATAAAAACTGCAATCTTCAACAGAAGGGCGGAACTTTTAATGGTACAGGAAGCGATTAGCCGTATACGTCAAGCGGATATTGCCCGCAAGACGAATGAGACGAATATTCAGTTGACATTCTCGATTGATGGGACGGGAAAAAGTGAGTTGGATACTGGCGTTCCGTTCCTTACGCATATGCTGGATTTATTTACGAAGCACGGTCACTTTGATCTGAAGGTCGATGCTACCGGTGATATCGACATCGATGATCACCATACAGTTGAGGATATCGGCATTTGTCTTGGGCTTGCATTAAGAGAGGCTTTGGGCGACAAGTCGGGGATCAAGAGGTATGCGTCTGTGTTTGTTCCGATGGATGAAGCATTGGCTCAAGTGGTTATCGATGTAAGCAACCGACCTCATTTCGAATACAGAGCTTCCTATCCATCCGCCCAAGTGGGCACGTTCACCACGGAACTTGTGCATGAGTTTCTGTGGAAATTAGCGCTGGAGGCGAGAATTACACTTCATGTCATCGTTCATTACGGTCAGAATACGCACCATATGATTGAAGCGGTATTCAAGGCGTTAGGGCGGGCGCTTGATGAAGCGACATCGGTTGATCCGCGGGTACAAGGTGTTCCTTCTACGAAGGGAGTGCTGTAGCTCATGATCGCCGTGGTCGATTATGGGATGGGGAACCTTCACAGTGTTAGCAAGGCAGTGGAGCGATTAGGATATGAGGTCGTCCTGACCAGTTCCCGTGAGGAATTGCTGACTGCTGACGGCATCATTCTTCCAGGGGTTGGGGCATACGGAGATGCCATGCAGGCGCTTCGGGGAAGCGGGCTCATTCCCACTCTGCAGGAGGTAGTTGAAGGAGGCAAGCCAATGCTCGGCATCTGCCTAGGCATGCAGCTGTTGTTCGAGGGAAGCGATGAACATGGCTACCATGAGGGATTAGGCATGCTGCCAGGGCGTGCGGTGCGTTTCGAGGGAGGATCTTATAAGGTGCCGCATATGGGCTGGAATGAGCTGATGTGGAAGCAAGCAGCACATCCATTGGCGGGAGAGGCTGAGAATGGTTATGTGTATTTCGTACATTCCTACCGAGTAGTTGCGAAAGAGCAATCAGATGTACTTGCGACGTGCAGCTATGGAGGCGTTGAAGTCGCGGCAATAGTAGGGCGCGGCTCTGTATATGGAATGCAGTTTCATCCGGAGAAGAGCGGAGCATTGGGACTGCGCCTGTTAGGGAGATTTTTGGCGCTGACTGGCTCGGGCAGGCAATCCATACAACTGGCCAGATCATAGACAGGAGAATGATGGGAGAGGAAGGCGAGGCAGATGGCAGCGTTCACGATATATCCAGCAATCGATATTCGCGGGGGAAAGTGTGTCCGGCTTGTACAAGGGGATTATGGGCAAGAGACGGTCTACGATGAGCGCCCTGTAGAAGTAGCGCAGCGTTGGGAAGCGAATGGCGCTTCTTGGATTCATCTGGTGGACTTGGATGGAGCGAAGGAAGGGCGCCCGATCAATGCGGAGCTCATTGGTGAAATTGCACGGTCTGTAGCGGTTCCGGTACAGGTTGGCGGCGGCCTGCGCACGCTTGAGGACATTGAGCAGCTGCTGGAAGCGGGTGTGGCGCGTGTCATATTGGGCACAGCGGCAATAGAGGATCGTGGCTTCGTTGAAACCGTACTTGGCAAGTATGGCGACCGCATTGCGATTGGCATCGACGCCCGCAATGGATTTGTTGCCACACGTGGTTGGCTGGAGACCTCGGAAGTGAAGGCGGGCGTGCTTGCGGCTGAGCTTGCTGCGGCAGGGGCGAAGACGTTCATCTTCACGGATATCTCTCGAGACGGCATGATGAAGGGGCCGAATATCGAGGCAATTGTACAACTGGCGAAGGTCTCGGGGCAGACCGTAATTGCTTCTGGGGGCGTCAGCAGTATGGATGATATTCATGCTCTATCCAAGTATGCGGTTGATGGTGTAGGTGGAGCAATTATTGGCAAGGCACTCTATACAGGCAGCATTGATTTGGCAGATGCAGTACGGCTGGAGGCAGCCGTACGAAGATAGCCATACGGAACGGGGGCGATTGCGGTGTTGGCGAAGCGTGTAATTCCTTGTCTAGATGTGAAGGATGGCCGTGTTGTAAAAGGCGTCAATTTTGTTCAGCTTCGTGACGCTGGAGATCCGGTGGAACTTGCTGCGTTGTATGATCAGGAGGGCGCAGATGAACTGGTGTTCCTTGACATCTCCGCGTCTATCGAGGGTAGGGCAACGATGGTGGAGGTAGTACGGCAGACCGCAGGAGAAATCTCGATTCCTTTTACAGTGGGCGGCGGGATCTCTTCTGTCGATGATATGATGCGCATGCTGCGTGCAGGTGCGGACAAGATCGGCATAAATACAGCGGCTGTGAAGCAGCCAAGTCTCATAACGGATGGTGCGCGGCGATTCGGGTCGCAATGCATCGTAGTAGCCATCGACGCCAAGTACAATGAGACCTGGGGAGAATGGGAAGTGTATATTCACGGTGGGCGTACACCTACTGGATTGCGTGCAGTGGCTTGGGCACAAGAGGTGGAGCGGCTTGGGGCAGGGGAATTGCTGCTGACAAGCATGGATGCGGACGGAACAAAGGATGGCTTCGATAATAAGCTGACACGTGCAGTATCCGATGCTGTCGGCATCCCCGTTATTGCTTCAGGCGGTGCAGGGCGAGCAGGTGACTTTGTGGAGGCATTTACGGAAGGACATGCCGATGCTGCGCTTGCAGCGTCAATATTCCACTATAAAGAAGTATCGATTGCAGAAGTGAAGGAGGCGCTTCACGCAGAGGGGGTACGTGTACGATGACGCAACAAGCAATAGCAGATGGAGAACGCTTGGCTGCATCCATCCGTTGGAATGAATACGGCCTCGTGCCGACTGTTGTGCAGGATTCCATCACGAAGGAAGTCCTGATGGTGGCGTATATGAATCAGGAATCCTTGCTCTTGTCGTGCGAGACAGGAGAGACAGTATTCTGGAGCAGGTCTCGTCAAGAACTGTGGCACAAGGGCGCAACGTCAGGCAATACGCAGCGAATCGTATCCATAGCCGTGGATTGTGATCAGGACACACTGCTCGTGCAGGTCAGTCCAAGCGGACCGGCTTGCCATACCGGAAGCCGTACTTGCTTCGAAAGTGGCCATATGGGATATGTGAGGGAAGAAGAGAGTCATGCGCCAGTTGTAAATTCGGTGCTGGCAGAGCTGGAGAACCTTATAGCACAGCGGCAGATTGAGCGTCCTGAGGGATCATATACAACCTACTTGTTCGAGAAGGGTCTCGATAAGATATTGAAGAAGATAGGCGAGGAGTCTACCGAGGTTGTGATCGCAGCGAAGAGTGACAACAAGGAGGAACTAGTTGGGGAGATTGGAGATCTGCTGTTCCATATGCTTGTTCTGCTACGCGAACGCAACATTGCGCTGGGAGACGTGTTATCCGTACTGGAGGCGCGCCACCGTGGGTCTAGACGGGATACGTATAATCAGAATGGGAAAGTAAAGTCGTGAATACAAGCTGCATAGGATGGCGGGCGATGTCATGTGTTCCTTATGAGAGGTGCGCAATGAAATTGCCCGCCTATTGTTCGTTGTTTGCGTGGTTGTGAACTTGAATATAAACATATCTAAATAGGGGTCAACAGATTGCCTGTGATCAAGATTTGAGTTATAATAAGATAAGAATTATTATTATATAAAAATAATACATCGAAGTTGATAATGTATTACCGATGTGCTTCTTCTGAATCTCCGGCCCTTGCGGTTATGGGAAATATAGAGGCTTGTGCCTGAATCTACAGAGAAACGCGAGGTTTGAATCTGTCCCTTGGAAAGACTTCGCGAAAGGGATGCAGGAATTGAGCGTCAATATGATATACTGTTGGGTATGTGTACAGTATATGAGTGTCAGGAGGGGCCTTGGCGATGGCAGAACAGAACAAGGTAGTTATGTTCCCGATGGATGCTGCTTCGTTCTCTGAACGTGCAGTACAATCGTTGGAACGACTGCACTACGACAAGGCGTTGACATATTTTCGCAAGGCGGTGGAGTGCGAACCGGACAACCCTATCCTGCAGTGCAATCTAGCAGGAACGCTTGCAGAAGCGGGGCGGTTCGAAGAGTCTAACGATACATTGCACCACATCTTACATGAACTCGATCCGAATATGAATGAATGCTACTATTATATGGCGAATAACTTTGCTTATATGGAGCAGTTCGAGGAGTCGGAGGCGATGCTTGAGACGTATTTATCCCGTGATCTCACAGGAATGTATACGGAAGAAGCGGAGGAAATGCTCGAAATGATTCGTTTCGAGGGGAAGCAGTCTTCTTCATCACAGCATCGCGGTGAGCAGAATGTGGGAGCTCAATCGTCGGCTGCGAAGCTGCCGTCAGCGCTGAGCGACGAAGAGATGGGAATCTCTGAGCAGGCAGAGGATGAGCATGCAGAAGCACGCATGCTGCTCGAAGCAGGCCGGTTCGTAGAGGCAGAGAAATTGTTGAAGCGGGTTGTGGATTCGGATCCAGATTATTTGGCCGCATGGAACAACCTGGCGTTAGCTTATTATTATATGGGGCAGTTCGATGAAGCGCGGGAGGCACTTGATGCCGTGCTTGAGAGAGATCAAGGGAACTTGCATGCATTGTGCAACTTGGCGATATTCGAGCGCCATGCCGGCAATGAAGCTGTCGTCCAGCAGCTTATTGCGATGATTGGCAAGATTCAGCCCTTCTATCGGGAGCATCTGTTCAAGATTGCGACTACGATGGGTATGTTGGATGAGCATGAGCTTGCTTATCAGCATTTGCGCCGCTTAGTAACAGGCCATATGCTGCGGGAAGCGAGTATTTACCATTATGCGGCTGTAGCGGCTTGCCGCTTGGGTCGATATGAGGAATCATCTCGCTGGTGGGCAGTATGCCGCAGACTGGATCCCAATTCCGGCATTGCAACGTACTATATGGAACGATTGCAGCAGCGTGGTGAGGGAGATATCGATCCTATGCCAACCTATCATTATCGTCTACCTTATGAGGAGGCTAGCCGTAGGGCTGCTTCGAAGGCTGCTTCAACTGATGGCAGTCGTTCGAGTCGTTCAGGGGACGGCAAGGATTGGGAGCAGCAGCTCAAGAAAGATCCGCTTGTACGAGCTTCATTGTTCTGGGCACTGCGATTCGGTGAGCCGGATGTAAAGCTTCAGGCACTCCAAGCGATGAGCTTACTCGGTGACGATGAGGCAAATGATGCGCTTCGCTCTATGCTGCTGGATCCAGATCAGGATGCATATATGAAGCAGGTTGCCGTATATGTGCTACGTATGCACGGGGTAGAAGATCCAATTGAGGTAGAATGGAAGGGCGAGTACATTCAAGTTCACCGTAATCATATTGCAAATCGTCTGCCGGTCTGGGAGTCGCAATGGCAGCAGGTACTGGATATATTGCGTGATTCTATGAAAGAGCGATACGATCTGTTTCAGATGCATGATGCAGAGACGCTTTGGATTGAATTTATTACGCACTTATATCCCGACGAGGTGCCACGAATTGGCAAGGCGGGAAGCTGGGCTGCAGCGATCGAATTCATTATCGCGAAGATGATACGCCGTGAGATGTCCTATCAGCTTGCAGCAGAGCAATATGGTGTTTCGGCAACTACCGTTGCCAAGCATGTGAAACGAATGGAAGACACTTGTCAGGTAGAAGCTAAAATCAAGCAATCCTTTACATGAAGATAAAATAAATACTTGATTATAAGGGAGGCCAACCCCATGGAGAACAAAGTATATAAATCAGTTGTTATCGGCACAGGACCTGCTGGTTATACAGCAGCGATTTACTTGGCTCGCGCCAGCTTGAACCCGCTTGTGATCGAGGGACCTCAACCAGGTGGACAGTTGACGACGACTACAGAAGTTGAGAACTTCCCTGGGTTCCCAGAAGGCATCCAAGGTCCTGAATTGATGGACAATATGCGTAAGCAAGCTGAGCGCTTCGGCACGGAGTTCAAGACAGGCTGGGTAAACAGTGTTGATGTATCTAGCCGTCCATTTAAGCTTCAAGTTGAAGGTGTAGGCGAGATTGTCACAGAAACGTTGATTGTAGCAACAGGCGCTTCTGCGAAGTATATGGATATTCCAGGTGAGCAAGAGAACTTGGGTAAAGGGGTCAGCGCTTGCGCGACATGCGACGGATTCTTCTTCCGTGGGAAGAAAATCATCGTTGTTGGCGGTGGCGACTCTGCGATGGAGGAAGCTAACTTCCTGACTCGCTTCGCATCCGAGTTGACACTTGTTCATCGTCGTGATGAGCTTCGCGCATCGAAGATTATGCAGGATCGCGCGAAAAATAATGAGAAGATCAAATGGGGCTTGAATCGTACTCCAATTGAGGTCGTATCTACAGGCATGGGTGTTACAGGTCTCAAAGTGAAAAACAATGAGACAGGCGAAGAAGAAATTCTTGAAACAGACGGCTTGTTCGTTGCTATCGGCCACAAGCCAAACACAGATTTCTTGAAAGGCCACATTGAACTGGACGATCATGGCTATGTAATTGTGAAGCCAGGTTCTACGGAAACGAGTGTACCAGGCGTATTTGCTGCAGGTGACGTGCATGATACGAAGTATCGCCAGGCGATTACAGCAGCAGGTTCTGGCTGCCAAGCAGCTTTGGACTGCGAGAAGTTCTTGGAAGGACATATTACGCAGGACTGGAGCCAGTCTTTGAATCAATAAGGTACAAAAGTACTCACTATTCGAAAGTTGGGAGCCAGTAGGCTCCCTCTTTGTTTTCGTATGATTAGTGCAGGAGGTCGAACGGGAAAAGTGGGGACAGGAAGCGTGTCGAACGGACTGGAATGTATGGCCGAAAATTAGGCCGCAGGATGGGTTTGTACGCGCTTCTGGCGCGGCTTAACAACGCTTGGCTAGGGGCTCCGTTCTCTTGACCTGACTAGTGGGTTCGCGTATAGTGGGTACTGAAAGTACCATAATTCGATTACGTATATAAAAGGTGGATGACGCATGTCTGAGCAGATCTACGTGGGTGTCGATTTGGGCGGTACGGCCATTAAAGTTGGAATCTGTGATGCGGAAGGCAAGCTTCTGCATACATTTGAGGGGCCAACTGAAGTAGCTAAGGGTCCGGATACTGTCATGGATAATATCGAAAAATATGTTCGTCTCATTGTGGAACAATCTCCTTACGATTGGAGCCAAGTGGCTGGCGTCGGCGCAGGAGTCGCAGGATTTACGAATGTAAAGGAAGGCGTTATCATCTTGGCGCCCAACGTAGGATTCAAGGATGTGCCGATCCGTTCCATATTAGAAGAACGTCTAGGCAAGCCTGTTAAGATTGACAATGATGCAAATGTTGCCGCACTTGGCGAGGTGTGGAGCGGCGCAGGCAAGGGCATTGACCATTGTGTTTGCTACACGCTCGGAACGGGTGTCGGCGGAGGCATTATTATTAACGGTAGAATTGTACAAGGATTCTCAGGTCTAGCAGGAGAGCTTGGCCATATGGCGGTTATCCCTGATCTGGAAGCGATCCAATGTGGATGCGGCAAGATGGGATGTTTGGAGACAGTATCTTCGGCTACAGGTATTATTCGGATGGCGAATGATGCAGTTGAACGCGGAGATCGCACTTCCTTATCCTTGGTAGAGAGCATTACAGCAAAGGATGTATTCGATGCGGCGAAGGCGGGAGATGAGGTCGCAGTGCGCATCGTATCCCGCGCAGCTTATTACTTAGGCAAGGCGATGGCTGCTGTAGCAGTGACGCTGAATCCAGAGCGGTTCATTATTGGCGGAGGCGTATCGAAGGCAGGCGAGTTCCTGTTCGAGCAAATTCGTGAAACATTCATGAAGTTAACACCTGACCCGGTTACGCGCGGCGTATCCATCGTTCCAGCAGAGCTAGGCAATGATGCGGGTATGATTGGTGCGGCAGGCTTGTTCTTGCGTTCGTAGCCGAATCTTGTAAGAAGGAGAGGACGAACGATGATGGAATCGACAGAGATGACAGCTCTTGCGAAGCTGGTTATCATTACGGGGATGTCTGGTGCAGGGAAGACAATAGCTGTACAGAGCTTGGAGGATCTCGGTTTTTTCTGCGTGGACAATTTGCCGCCAGTACTTATACCGAAGTTTGCTGAACTCATCGAGCAGTCCAAGGGTAAGATTGGCAAGGTAGCGCTTGTCATTGACTTGCGCGGCAGAGAATTTTTCACGGCCTTATCAGAATCCATTAATTATATTCGGGATCACTTTACCATTAATTGTGAAATATTGTTCTTGGATGCAACGGATGCTGTTCTCGTGCAGCGTTATAAAGAGAGCCGTCGTCGTCATCCTCTCAATCCAGGCGGCATGCCGCTTGAAGGAATTAAGCAGGAACGCACACTGCTGGAAGATTTGAAGGGTTGGGCGACACAGGTTATTGATACGAGCAATTTGAAGCCTGTACAATTGAAGGAACGAATTGCGGCACGATTCACGCACGCGGATCAGAATATGATGTCGGTGAATGTGACTTCGTTCGGTTTCAAATATGGGGTGCCGATTGATGCGGATCTCATTTTTGACGTACGTTTTTTGCCGAATCCGCATTATGTGGAGCAATTGCGCCCGAGAACTGGACAGGATATTGAAGTTTATGATTATGTCATGAAATGGCCAGAAACACAGGCGTTCCTTGCTAAGCTGCTTGATTTGCTGAATTTCCTTATGCCGCAGTATCGCAAGGAAGGGAAAGGTCAGGTTATCATCGGCATCGGATGCACAGGCGGCAAGCACCGATCAGTGGCCATTGCAGAATATTTAGGTCGTACAATCGGAGCGAGTGATACGGAGGTTGTCCGTGTCAGTCACCGTGATGCTGAGAGAGATCGGCATTAGTGGAGGGTCGTTATGGCATGTGAAAAAGAAGAGCGCGTAAACCCACGTATCGTAGTTATGGGCGGCGGCACAGGGCTGTCGGTCATGCTTCGAGGGTTGAAGGAGAAGCCGCTCGATATTACCGCAATCGTTACTGTGGCGGATGATGGAGGCAGCTCTGGTATATTGCGCAGCGAGCTGCAGATGCCCCCGCCAGGAGATATACGCAATGTATTGACAGCGTTGGCTGATGTGGAGCCATCGCTGTCGGAAATGTTGAAGTATCGCTTCAAGAGTGGATCTGGACTTGCAGGACATAGTCTGGGCAATTTGCTATTGGCGGCGATGACGGATATTACCGGCGATTTCGTTGCAGGCATTCGGGAGCTGAGCCGCGTACTTGCGGTTCGGGGCCGGGTACTGCCTGCAGCCAATCAAGCAGTTGTCCTGAAGGCCGAGATGGAAGACGGGTCTATTGTGTCTGGCGAATCATCAATCCCGCAAGCCGGCCAGCGCATTAAGCGTGTGTTCTTAGAACCGGAACAGGTGGAGGCGTTGCCTGAGGCAGTTGAGGCGCTCCGTCAGGCGGATGCCATCCTGATTGGACCAGGAAGCCTGTATACGAGCATTATTCCTACCTTGCTCGTACCGAAGCTGGCACAGGCAGTATTGGAATCAAATGCGGTAAAGATTTTTGTATGTAATGTGATGACTCAGCCGGGAGAAACGGATAACTATTCCGTGAGTGATCATTTGGAAGCTGTTCAGCTTCATGTCGGCACTCAATTGTTTGATTATGTTATCGTGAACAATGGGGAGATTCCGCCACAAGTTCAGGATAAATATGCCGAACAGGGGGCGAAGGCTGTCCATTTGGATATGGAAGAAGTGACGAAGCGTGGATATCAGGTAATCGCGGATTCCTTAGTGCTGTTCCGCACCTATCTGCGTCATGACGCGGATAAGCTTAGTCATCATATTTATCAGCTTGTGGAAAATTGGATGTTACGAAAGAGGTGAGCCGCTATGTCTTTTGCAGCACAGACAAAAAAAGAATTAACCATGATCGAATCCGAGTCGTGCTGTGAGAAGGCGGAACTGTCTGCGCTAATGCGCATGAACGGTTCTGTGCAGCTCTCGTCCAACCGCAAGGTAATATTGGACATTTCTACAGAGAATGCAGCGATCGCACGCCGCATTTATACGCTTGTTAAAACGTATTTTCAAGTGCATACGGAGCTGCTTGTACGCAAGAAGATGCGCTTGAAGAAAAATAATGTGTACATTGTACGTATTCCGACGCGTGTGCAGGAGATTTTGCGTGACCTGCACATTGTATCGGAAGGGTTCTTGTTCACGGACGGCATTGACACGCAGATTGTTGAAAATAACTGCTGCAAACGCGCATATTTGCGAGGAGCATTCATGGCAGGAGGATCGGTGAATAATCCAGAGGGATCTTCCTATCACTTGGAGATATCCTCGATGTACGAGGAACATTGCCGCGCATTAGTTGATCTGGCGAATGAGTTCCAGTTGAATGCACGATTCATTGAGCGCAAGAAGGGCTTCGTCCTGTACATCAAAGAGGGCGAGAAAATCATTGAGTTCCTCAATATCATCGGTGCTCACCAGGCGCTGTTCAAGTTCGAGGATGTCCGTATTATGCGGGATATGCGCAACTCCGTGAACCGAATCGTCAATTGTGAAACGGCTAACTTGAATAAGACGATTGGTGCGGCTGTGCGCCAAATCGAAAATATCCGTTATCTGGATAGGCATCTTGGATTAGATAAGCTCCCAGATAAGCTGAGAGAAGTTGCCGAGGTCAGATTGGCACACCCGGATATTAATCTGAAGGAAGTGGGAGAGCTTCTGGGCGGTAAGGTTAGTAAATCCGGTGTCAATCATCGACTGCGCAAGATAGACGAGCTGGCTGAGCGAATGCGCAACGGATAGCGAGATAAACTTTATTCCTCGCTTAAAATCGTTTATAATGCTAATATGTGATGAAATAGAGCAAATTAGCGTAAATTTGTGTAATGTAAACTACATGGAATATAGGGGGTATGATTCGCATGGCTCAACAACCAATTGTCGTACGTTTGAAGACTGGACTGCACGCAAGACCTGCGGCCTTGTTCGTTCAAGAAGCGAATAAATATTCTTCGGATATCTTCGTTGAAAAAGAAGATAAGAAAGTCAATGCTAAGAGCATCATGGGTATTATGAGTCTCGCAATCAGCACCGGCACGTCAATTACCATTACTGCGGATGGCGCGGACGCCGATCAGGCTGTAAGCGCTTTAGTCGGGCTTGTGAGCAAGGAAGAATTGGACAGCTAATCTGTAGCTGACATCGTGTTCAATCATAGTGGAAGCAGCGAGCTGCTACTGTGATCAAGAGAAGAGCCATAATGGCTCTTTTTTTATTATGGTAAGCTTGTTGAATGGTGCATCAGATGAACGGTATGAAATGTGATACAGCCTGATCTCCTTCAAGAGATCAGGCTGTGTTTGTGTGCCGCTGTTACGATTAATTGTTGAACGCACCTATTCTCTATAGACGTCAACAGATCCTTTTACATTCCCATTAATGCGCAGACGATATGTATTGCCTGGCTTGAGCTTATAGAAGTATACAGGAGCATTTTGATAACCTACACTAAGTTCGCGTGATTCTTCGATCAAATAACCTGCCCAAGGGTAGTACATCTCTAATTCGACCTTGAATTTTTCATTGCTACCGGTATTTTTCTCAGAGCTGACGTTCAACTGGAGGGTAGTGCGGAGAGTATCGATAGGAACTACGATGTCTTTCTTAATTTGTTGTTGGGTTGTCGTGGAGAAATCAGCTGACCATTCGTATACAGCGATATATGCCTTAGCAATGTCTTGTTTTTGGTATACCTTCGAATACCCCGATTCCGGTCCGTACTTCTGTTCGATCATCAATTCATCAGCAGATTTGGCTGATAATGATGCAGGAGCAAGCATGCTCAATGCAAGAGCAACAAGTAAAGCGAATTTTCCTTTGTTACGAATCACATGTATTCCTCCTCAGACGTCTTTTAATGGAAATTACAGCTCTACCATATCATGGTTTTTCACCGATCGACAGGTCGAAATAAGCATAAAATGACAAAAATTGTATAAAACTGTAGATTAATGATTATAAAAATGAATCTGCAGCGTTACATTTGTACCGACTCAATAACTGCAGAAAATCATCTAAAGTTATGGCCGGACTTGCAACAATATTTACCTTGTTAACGTTTAGAAGACAAGAAGCAAGTCAATTTTACATTCTATAACGTGATGGAGGAATGGATTATGACGCAATTGACAGGAAGAATGACATGGCGCCGAATGACGATGGCGGTTATGCTTACAGGAGCGCTGCTTGTGGGGGCAGGAGTTGCAGCACCAGTGCCTGTGCATGCAGCTGCGGCAGAATTCAGTGTGAAGGATACAGTGAACGTGTCGGGCATGGGGGAATTGGAAGTAACGCCTGATGTGGCTTATGCGGAACTTGCAATAGATACACGTGGGAAAACAGCGGCTGAAGCACAAAAGCAAAATGCAGTGTTATTCGAAAAAGTGAAACAGGTGCTTACTTCGAAATATGGTGTTCAGGAAAAGGATCTGAAGACGGTCAATTTCTCGGTTAATCCTGAATATAAATACGTGGAAAATAAAGAGCCTCAAATCATAGGCTATCAAGCTCAGCATGCTGTGCGTGTGACGTATCGCGATTTGAATCGACTAGGGAGCTTAGTAGATGCAGCTACTGATGCAGGTGTGAACCGAGTAGTCCGTATTCAATTCGATACGGAGAAGCGCGCTGACTATGAGGCACAGGTGCTGGAGAAGGCAGTGCAGCATGCAGCGAAGAAGGCATCCACACTCGCGAAAGCAGCAGGCCGTGAAGCAGGTGCAGCACTTACGATTACAGAGTCTGGGGCGGATTGGTCCCCGATACGCGTGATGTACGACGCAGCAAGCCCGTCGGATATGAAAAAGGATGTTGCTTCAACTTCTTTGCAGGGCGGCCTTATTAAGTTGAATGCACAGGTGCAAATTCAATATCAATTGAAATAAAGCACGCAGCAACAACTGAAATGAAGCGTGCAGTAACAGCGTCGGCATGGATGAAAGCCTTCTGTTAAATCAATGAAATATTCCCAATTAGGCGGGTAGGAGTACATCAGAAATGGCGCTGTATCAAGGGGCACTCGTGTCAGAAATGACATAGTGCCTTTTTGTATGGAAGCCATCTTGGATTAGGGGTTGTATTTTAGGGAACAAAGCCCTAGAATGTAACAGGGGAAATGAATATTATCGTATTCTCCGATAGTTCGAATGTAAATAAGTGCCTCATGGCCTGATCGCTATTGGAAATAGGTCGAACCGTTGAAGAGAAATGTATGTTTTTGTCGAAATTACGTTAAAATAAGTTGTATCGTCAGACAAAACGATGTATATTGGATATGCAAAAACGCCAACGTGAACGGGACGTAGAAGCCATACCAATGGATATGGCTTTTTTTGCTTAATGAATAAGAACGTATCCTATACACTGCGCGCATTCTTGTTCATCCCATTTGGGGTGGTGCTGCAGAGCGTGTTAGCTTGCCATTGCGATGGCATGCTGCATGCAGGAACAGCTGCTCCAATTGGCAGACTGACGATGTAAGGGGTTGATGCTAATGATTGAACTGGTAAATGTGGAGAAGCATTTTGCCGGGCAACCCGTTGTGCATCCTCTGTCGCTTACGATTGGCGAAGGGGAATTTTTGACGCTGCTCGGTCCGAGTGGTTGTGGGAAGACAACCATTTTACGCATGATTGCTGGCTTTGAACAGCCTTCATCTGGCCATATCCGCCTAGATGGAGAAGATGTTACGAACTTACCTCCGAACAAGCGGAATTTGAATCTTGTATTTCAACATTACGCGTTGTTCCCTCATATGACGGTCGAGCAAAATATTCAATTCGGCCTAAAGATGAAGAAAATTCCGCAAGCTGAACAGCGCAAGCGTATTGATGAAGCCATTCGCTTGACGCAGCTAACAGCACTTGCGAAGCGTTATCCACATCAATTGTCTGGTGGACAGCAGCAGCGTGTTGCGATTGCACGGGCAATTGCTAACAAGCCGAAGGTGCTGCTATTGGACGAGCCGCTTGGTGCACTTGATTTGCAGCTGCGCAAAAATCTGCAGGCTGAACTGAAGCAATTGCAGCGGAGCTTGGGCATTACATTCGTATATGTAACCCATGATCAAGAAGAAGCGATGATGATGTCGGATCGAATCGTGATTATGAATAACGGACGTGTCGAACAGATCGACTCTCCTAAAAATATTTACGAACGCCCGGAGACGTTGTTTGCAGCTACGTTTGTAGGGGAGAACAACGTATTCCATGAAGAGAACCTCTTCACCGTACGTCCAGAGAAAATTCATGTGACAGCGGATGTGGAAGGTGCGCCTCGTACTGGAATTATTCAGGATATCGTTTATTTGGGGAACATCCACAAGCTGATCGTGCACTTGGATAACGACCAAACGAACGTATCGGTTGTGCTTGACTTCAAGGACGAGCGGACGTGGGAGATTGGCCAGCATATTGGAGTAAGCTGGAGTAAGCAAGATGAGGTGATGATCGGCTCATGAAACGCTCATTTGGCATCATTGCGCCGGTCGTATTGTGGCTGACGATATTCCTTGTCGTGCCGATGATCGCGGTCATCGCTGTATCCTTCATGCAGCGAGACGAGCTCGGAAATATCGTCTTTTCGTTTACGCTGAACAATTATGAACGATTTTTCGATCCCTTATACTTGGGTATTTATTGGGATACGCTGTGGCTATCCGTGCTAACAACGGCAATTTGCTTGTTGTTCAGCTATCCGCTTGCGTATTATATCTCGACGACGAGCCCGGCGAAGCAGAAGCTGCTGCTCATTCTCATTACGGTTCCGTTCTGGATTAACTTCCTGATTCGGACATACGCATGGGTACTCTTGCTGCGTACGCAAGGGGTCGTTAATCAGACGCTCCTTGATCTGGGATTGATCGCGGAGCCTCTGCAAATGCTCTATACCAAGGGAGCAGTACTGCTTGGAATGGTCTATACGTTCATTCCGTATATGGTGCTTCCGATTTATGTTTCTTTGGAGCAAATGGACAAGCGATTGCTTGAGGCATCCAGTGATTTGGGTGCTACGAAGTGGAAGTCGTTCTGGCATATTACGCTGCCGCAGACGAAGTCTGGCATGATGACAGGCAGTGTGCTTGTCTTCGTGACAACAGCGGGGATGTTCGTTGTTACAGACATTCTGGGCGGCGCTAAGGCGCAAATGCTCAGCAATATTATACAGAATCAGTTCCTAGGTGCGCGTGACTGGCCATTCGGTTCCGCGCTGTCAGTCGTGTTCGTGATCAGTTCCCTAATTATTATTGGGCTGTTCAACCGAGCACTCCGCTCCAAATATGATGCATCGAAGGAGGCGGGGGCATGAAGGCAGCAACCAAAAAGAAGCAGAGTCCGCTTCTTGCGCTCCATTCGATACTGTTAATTCTATTTATTTATATACCTGTATTTTTGATTATCGCGTACTCGTTCAACAATTCGCGGATTAATTCGAATTGGAGCGGCTTCACGTTCAAATGGTACAGTTCACTATTCGACAACCGGCAAGTAATGGAAGCACTCAGCAACAGCTTGTCAATCGCGTTGATATCTACAGTCATCTCGACTGTGCTTGGCACGATAGCTGCAATTGCACTTCGCCGAATGACTGCCAAGGGCAAGCAAGGCGTAATCGGATTGTTGTACTTGCCGATTATTGTGCCGGATATCATTATGGGCTTGTCCCTACTGGTGCTGTTCAGCCAGTTTAAGATTGATCTGGGCAAAATGACGGTTATTATTGCACATATCACGTTCAGTATTTCATACGTGTACGTAATCGTTGCTTCCAGACTTGCCAACATGGGCAAGCAGCTTGAAGAAGCAGCATCTGACCTTGGTGCTACACCATGGCAGACATTCCGCTATGTTACGCTGCCTTCGATATGGCCAGGCGTGCTTGCCGGAGCGATCATGGCTTTCACACTGTCGATTGATGACTTTATGATCAGCTTCTTTGTTGCCGGACCGAACTCGACAACTTTGCCGATTTACATTTATGGTTTGGTAAAACGGGGGATCTCTCCAGAGATCAACGCCTTGTGTACGCTAATGATTATCTTGAGCGTTGTGCTGATCGTACTGGCGCAATGGTTGTTGAACCGCGGTAACGGAGAGAAGAAAAGCTCTATGTTGCCGTTCTAATTCACTGTTCACCCGATGTGAGCAAGTGAATTTGAATCATAATAATTAATACATTCTAAGGATCTGTTGCAGGATCAGAGAGGGGTAACAAGAATTGAACAAAAAGAAATGGTTCGCGGTCGTATTGGCCGGGATGTTGGCACTAACTGCACTGGCAGGCTGCTCTTCTAAGCCGGAGCAAACATTGAATTTGTACAGCTGGGCAGATAACTTCGATATGGATATGATCAAGAAATTCGAATCGGAGAATAACGTAAAAGTTAACTATGCGATTTTTGCCAACAACGAGGAACTGCTGGCGAAGTTGAAAGCCGGCGGCGCGAATTATGATTTAATTCAACCGTCCGACTATATGGTGGCTAGCATGATTAAGCAAGATTTGCTGGAGCCACTTGATTTAAATCATATTCCGAATTTCCAATACGTCACGGATCGTTTCAAAAACCCTGAATTTGATCCTGGCAACAAGTACTCTATCGTATATACATGGGGTGTTACAGGCATTGCCTACAACACAAAATATGTGAAGCAAGCTCCAACCGATTGGGCGGATTTGTGGAAGGATGAGTACAAGGGTAAAGTACTTCTTCTGGATGACAACCGTGAGATCGTAGGTATGGCGCTGAAGAAGGCAGGCAAATCGAACAGTTCCCAAAATGAAGCGGAAATCAACGCGGCTGTTGATGACCTGCGCAAGCTTGTTCCGAACGTGCTTGCCTTCGATACGGACAACATCAAGCAGAAGATGATTGCGGAAGAAGGCTGGATTGGTACGGTATGGTCTGGCGATGCATCTGTCATTCATGGTGAGAACCCAGATGTTGCATTCATGATTCCGAAGACAGGAAGCACGATCTTCTCGGACAACTATGCGATTCCAAAGGGTACGAAGAATAAGGAATTAGCGGAGAAGTTCATCAACTTCATGCTTGATCCAGAGAACAGTGCGAAGAACTATGAGGCTATCGGTTACAGCAATCCTGTGACGAAGGCGAAAGAGCACCATAGCAAAGAGTATCTGGACAATAAAATGATCAACTTAACTGACGAAGAACTGGAACGTACAGAATGGCTCGGTGATGTTGGTAAAAATCTGCAATTGTATGATCGCTTGTGGACGGAACTGAAGAGCGGAAGATAATCGCATATCATTGATTCAACATAAAAATGCCCTTAATCCACACTTAATGTGGATTAAGGGCATTTTTATGTTGATTATAGATTCAGGAGCAGCTTGGACAATGGTTCGGGTTGAGTCTTCATGAGCCAATGCCCTCCTTGCTCGAGGCTCATATAACGCCAGCCAGCATCCTGGGCGCGCAAGGCCATCGCACGGAAAAAGGCAGCCATCGGCCAACTATCAGGATGATCCAGCGGTTCTATGTAGATGCGAGGAAGGGCAGCGGCACGCTCATTGGTAATAGATAGCTCCTGCATATACGAACGTGTCGGCATTGGCGATTTACGCGGATCTGTTAAGTTAGGTGGTGCAATAAACGCCGGTGTGTCGCCATCTGCAGTACTTGGATAGGGATTATCCAAGTATGGAGCTGAGAGAGTCGCAACAGACTCTCCATGCCGGGGAAGCATGGCATCAACATAAACCAGCTGCTTGATTCGATCAGGCACAATTTCAGCTACACCGGTGATTACCATTCCGGAGAAGCTGTGTCCAACAAGAATAACATCCTCGAGCTGTTCATAAGTGAAGACCCCTACAATATCCTGAATGAATGTATGGAGATCAATGTCTGGATGAGCTAGATGTGTTCGCTCTCCAAGTCCAGTGAGGGAGGGAGTGTACACATCATGACCAGCTTGTCGAAGCAGGGATGCGACTTCCCTCCATACAAATCCGCCATCCCATGCTCCGTGGACAAGAAGATAAGTAGACAATTGAATCATTCCCCTTTCTTATACATGTGTCCATGTATGTAAGTTTATAAATTCATTAGTTCTATGATCATAGAACTATCATACATCCTGATGTAGAATTCAGCAATAGATGGAAGGGTTGGAAGCGGAACATTAAGCGTTGTATTCAGCCTTGTTCGATATGTTTTTCCTGACAATGTGTAATATATGGTGTGTGATCGGTAACATCAAAATGTACCAATTTCGCCTGCAACTGAGGTAGTACCGACGCAGGGTGCGTGATCAAAAAACGCGCAGTGGCGCGGTTGTAAAGGATATGTTAACGACAATGCGGAATCGACATATTTACGATATTGGTAAAGGATGCCTAAAATGTTCTCATGAAAGCGTTAGCATGGCTTCATGCACAGTTCATCGTTTCATCAATGAAAGTGACTGTGCCAACCATGCCATCATTTGAAGGGAGGGAGTGGACACGATGCAAGGAAATGGACAGAGTGCCCTTTCAATGAACGTGGTTCCAAATAAGAAGAAACCGACGTGGAAGAAGATGCTTCAGAATTGGGAGTTGTATTTATTTATTGCTCCTGCATTTTTGTACTTCCTCATTTTCCATTACGGCCCGATGTACGGGATTCAAATTGCATTCAAAAACTTCATCCCAGCGAAAGGGATTATGGGGAGCCCATGGGTCGGATTCGACCACTTCGAGCGCTTCTTCAACTCGTACTACTTCTGGGATCTGCTGTGGAATACGCTGAGCATCAGCTTGTATGAGCTGGCGATAGGCTTCCCGCTGCCAATTATATTGGCGCTTGCCTTTAATGAAGTTAAGGATGGGATATTCAAGCGAACGGTACAGACGATAACCTATGCACCGCACTTCATTTCCGTTGTCGTCATGGCAGGTATCATTATTACGTTCCTGTCTCCTTCAACTGGTATCATCATTCATATCATTAAGTTCTTCGGATTTGAACCGGCCTCTTTCCTTACGGATCCGGCATGGTTTAAGACAATGTATGTCTTGTCTGGTGTGTGGCAGGGTACAGGCTGGGGGACAATCATTTATTTGGCAGCCTTGTCCGGTGTCGATCCACAGCTGCACGAAGCAGCCGTCGTGGACGGTGCGAACCGGTTCCAGCGTATCTGGCATATTAACATTCCGGCAATTATTCCAACGATTACAATCTTGCTCATTTTGAACATGGGCAGCATTCTTGGTGTCGGATTTGAGAAAATATTGCTCTTGCAAAACCCACTTAACATGGAATCTTCTGATGTCATATCGACATTCGTATATCGTTCAGGTCTAGTAGATGCGCAGTACAGCTTCTCCACGGCAATAGGTTTATTTAACTCGATCGTTAATGCTATTTTGCTCATCGTTGTTAACCAAATCGCGCGACGCACGAGCGAAACAAGCTTGTGGTAGGAAGGAGGGGAATGGAACATGGCTGCTACTGTGAAAGAAACGAGAGCGGACAAGATTTTTATCGTATGTAACTATATTTATTTAACGATAGCTTTGATTCTTGTATTGTATCCGGTGTTGTATATTCTAAGCGCGTCTATCAGTGATCCGAAGATGGTAGCCTCCGGTGAAATGTGGCTGTTCCCAAAAGGAATCACATTTGACGGATACGCACGCGTGTTCGAGAACTCAAAGATATGGAGTGGTTATGGGAACACCATTTTATATACCGTTGTAGGTACTTGCGTTAACCTAGCCGTAACTTTACCGGCAGCATACGCATTGAGTCGATCGGATTTCATTGGACGCAATTTCTTTATGGGGATGTTTCTGTTTACAATGTTCTTCGGTGGCGGATTAGTTCCGGGATATCTGTTGATTAAAGAATTGGGGCTAATCAACAGTATGTGGGCGTTAATTTTGCCGGGTGCAGCATCAGTCTGGAACATCATCGTGGCACGGACATTCTTCCAATCCACGATACCTAGAGAACTTCAGGAAGCAGCAAGCATTGACGGCTGTACCAACAT
Source organism: Paenibacillus sp. MER 180 (assembly GCF_023713665.1). Classification (NCBI taxonomy): domain Bacteria; kingdom Bacillati; phylum Bacillota; class Bacilli; order Caryophanales; family Paenibacillaceae; genus Paenibacillus; species Paenibacillus sp. MER 180. Next base: position 37,481 of record NZ_JAMAVT010000026.1, read on the forward strand.
GCGGTTATTCCTGCAGATTATTTTGCCGTTGTCAGCTCCGATCATAGCCGTTATGGCATTATTCTATGGGGTTGGACATTGGAACAGCTACTTTGGCGCTCTCATTTATTTGAATGAAGAGTCGAAATATCCACTGCAAATGATCCTGCGTCAAATTCTTGTTCTGCAGGAAATGTCGGCAGAAACGACTGGTGCTGCGGTAAGTAGTTCGGTTGCCGCTGCGCTAAACAACAAGGCAGAAATCGCATCGCTCGTCAAATATTCGGTCATTATTGTTTCGACGTTACCGGTTATCGTGGTATACCCATTCTTGCAGCGGTACTTCGTGCAAGGGGTTATGATTGGATCGGTCAAAGGATAGCTTGAACAGACTGTTGCAAATTTTAGAATGCGCTTGTGAATGTATCCAGAGTAGAATTCATCAGTAACGAATCTCTCTATTTCGTCTAGTGAGCATGAAAGATATGTACGTTGTCATTGTCGAATCTATGAACGGTAATAAACGAAGGCTCGCCTTTGCTTATTATAGAAGCAGGACAAAGAGTATAATAATCATCAAAAGGGAGGATCATTGCCATGCAAAAATGGAAAAAAACGTGGGCATTGTTGATGTCTATGACCTTGATCTTCACAATGCTCGCAGGATGCGGATCGTCAGACAAGCCTGCCGCAGAGGGAAGCAAAGGTAGCGAGGAAGCACTTAGCAACTTAAATCAAGAAGGCTTCCCGATCGTCAAGGAACCTATTACACTTACGATGATGGGACAAGACGTAGGGATTCAAAACTGGAAGGATATGGCCTTGCTAAAGCAAATGGAAGAGAAGACTGGCATTAAGTTTGAATACCGAAATGCACCTCTCGACAGCTTTGATACAAAGCGCAACCTTGTATTTGCTAGTGGCGATTATCCTGATGTGTTCTTCTCCGGTCAATTGCAGTCTGCAGATGAAATCAACTATGGAAGCAGCCAAGGCGTACTGATTCCTTTGGAAGGACTTATTGAGAAGTATGCACCGAATTTGAACAAAATCCTGAATGACAATCCAGATATTCGCAAGTCGATTACGACGCCGGATGGACATATCTATTCCTTGCCAAGCATTGACTTGGATGCAGGCTGGTATCGTGGTCCATTGTGGTATAACGGCAAGTTCTTGAAGAAGCTTGGCATGGACAAAGTACCATCCACAACGGATGAACTATACACATACTTGAAACGGGTAAAAGTAGAAGATCCGAACGGAAATGGCAAGAAGGATGAAATTCCGCTTGTTTCCGTTAAGCTTGACGACATTCGCATGTGGTTGTTCGGCTCTTGGGGGATGTATGGCGAATTCATCTATGCGGATAAAGCAGGAAAAGTTCACTACTCTCCAATGGAGGAAGGATACAAAGGCTATCTTACGTTCTTGAACAAGTTGTGGAACGAAGAATTGTTAGATCATGAAACCTTCTCCCAAACGGATGAGCAAAAGAAAGCAAAAGGGAAAAATAATCAAGTGGCATTGTTCGCTGATTACCATGCCTACTTCACATTGGGCGGCGAGCCTAGCATGACTGACCCGATGTACGCTCCTGTGAAAAGCGAGATGGGCGAACCGGTCGCAGCGAAGCATCCAGGTTTGATGAAGGGCGTATTCGCGATTACGAACAAGAACAAAAACCCAGAAGCAACCATGCGTTGGGTAGACTTCTTCTATTCGGTAGAAGGCTCTGAATTGCTTAGCTATGGCCCGGAAGGCACGCTGTGGGAGTATGCAAACAAGGATGACCATACAAAGAAACAACTTCCGGTACCGGATGGTAAGGATCGTGAGGACTATCGTGCAACTTTGACGCCGGACTACGGTACGATCGTTCCGAAAGTCATGACAGAAGAAGTGAAACGCGGATTCGAAGGCGAATTCGAGAAGTGGTTGAAGAAAGAAACAGAGGAAAAAATCAATCCGATCGCGAAAGTTCCATTCCCGAGCGTATATTTGTCCGAGGCTGATCAGCAGCAAGTATCGAGCTTGCGCTCTGACCTCGACACTTACGTGAAGCAAATGGAAGCGAAGTTCGTAACAGGGCAAGAACCGCTTGCAAATTGGGATAAGTATGTAGGTACATTGAAGAAGATGGGCGCTGAGAAAATCGTTGAGATTTATCAAAAAGCCTATGACCAATGGAACACTGGGAAATAAACACTAGTTGTAACCTCGTAAATTGTGAAATAAGCTAATCGGAAAGAAAACGAGCACCTTAGGCTTCCTATTCTGCCTTTGGTGCTCGTTTTCTTTGTACGTATGCACTTAGCTTATAGATTCATCGTCCGCATCTGCGGCAGCCTTTGCTTGCTCGCTTGAAGCATGAAGCTTTCGGTATTGGCCTGGTGTATATCCCGTCTCTTTCTTGAACTTTCGAATGAAGTTCGGTGTATCCAAGTATCCGACCCTGACGATGATGTCCTTCAGCGGATCACTAGTCGTCAACAGCTGGCGAATGACCTCATCCATGCGGCGCTGCCATATATATTGAGAGAAGTTGCTGCCTGTCTTCTCCTTGAACGAACGGCTGAGATAAGAGGACGAGATAGAGAACTTCTGTGCGGTCGCTTCCAAGCTCAAGCTGTAGTCGGTATACTGTTGATCGACGTATGCAATGACGCTGTCCATTAAAGAGAGCTGTTCATTTTCCGAGTTGCGCTCTACTTGTTCGCAAATATGTGCGGCCAGGAGCTGAAGCTTCTTCTCAAGCTCCTCCAGTGACTCGAAGGAGGTGAAGCTCGGAATATCGCGAATTAACTCGTTCAAGCCGAGCTCAGACGCTGTCTTCAGCAAGGTATTCATAATATCGAAGCAAATACAGCGAAGGAGAGAGATCGATACGCGCTCTGCCTTCAGCTTGTTGAATATCGCTTCAATCATTTGCATTGCAACGGTATCATTGCCCTGCTTCAAGCTTTGTGTAAGCTTAAGCAGGGAGTCCTTAGCGATCCAGAACGTATCGTTTGGCGTATGGGACAGCTTGTTGAAATACGTAATGCTGCCCTTGCCGTTCGCCATGCGATACTCCAGCGCAGAAGCTGACTCGATATAAGACTGATTCAAGAGGGCGGCATCCTCATAGGCATTACCAACACCTATGGATGGGATGAGGTGCGTGCTCTCCATCACGATGATTCGAAGAGCTTCAACGATTTGTTCCATCTGGTGCTCCACGGCGATTCTTGAGTCCTCATTCATACTGACGATGAGGGCGAATTGATCAAAATGCGGCAGCTCAATGCCATATGCGTGTGCACCGTATTCCGGAATTTCGATCTCCTCGAGCAACTCTACAATCTGCTGACGATGCTGCAATGCATCTGTGACGCCAGGATACTCATCCCAAGAGATTGCAATGATGAAATAGTACTTGCCTGTCAGTTCAATGCCGATCATCTCCATAATATGTGCAGATTCTGAGTTGTCCAGCTTCCCATGCTTGAGCAGCATGAGCAGGAATTGATTTCGGGCAAATGGCTCTTGAATATCGACGCGGGCACTATAGTCATGCAGAGTTTTACGAATCCACTCCAACTCATTGCGTCTCTTAGGTGCTGGCTGTGCAGCAGAGGCTTCTTCATTCAACAAGGCAAATTCCATGAGATCATGGATTGGATGGTATTGCTTGCGTGCCAGGATTATGGCTGCTAGAATGCCGGCGATGACCACTACAGCGAACGCGAGCATGAAGAAGGTCTGAATATGGAACACACGGCTGAAGAATTGCTCGCTTGGCATAGCCGTCACATAGGTCCACCCATTCATGGAAGATTTAACAGAAACAATGGATTGCTGCATATTATCCAGCTTCAAGCTATGGATGCCGGGCCCGAGCTCTGACAGCAAGTGAATCTCAGTTTTCGGGATAGGCTCCCCATGATTATTCTGGGTAAGCACACGGCCCTTATCGTCGAAGATGTAGGTATTGCCTTTGAATCCATTTAGAATAGTGTCCATAAGCCCCGTTAGCTTCGATTCCTCCATCAGGAACAGCACGGTTCCGTGTGGGGACGAGCTGTTAGGAGTGATTGGGATCATGTACGCAAGCATGGATTTGGTAATATTCATGCTCAAGTTAACGGATTCCGCTGGTCGCACGACAGGATAGAGCTCAGTTTCCAGCTCCTTAATAATATCCTTCTTGCTCCAGTCCTCGAATAGATAGTATTGATCAAAGAGAACATCTACATTGGTCATTCCTTTTGATGAGTAGATGGCATGACTGTTCCTGTAGAAAAGGAATAGCTCTTCTAGAATGGAACTGTTCGCTTTATATTTGCCGAGCGCGGATATCGCATCGCGGCTGTAATAGGGATGCCGTATCATATAAGGAGTCAATTGTTCATCATAAGCAATGCGAGAAGCGATGTCTCGAAGCTCCGTCATGCGAGAATCGATGTTCAGCTTCACCTGATTGAGCTGGTTCACGTTCGATTGCTCAATTTCGGAACGAAGATTGTTTACGGCATTTTGATAGATAAAGATCGTAAGAACCACTAATGGGATGAGAAAAATCAATATATACGACCATATGTACTGTAAAAGCAGCTTCGACCGAAAATAGTTCCAACTCATCCTGACAAGCCTCCTAGTAGTCTCTTGATGTAATCTTGCTATGAAGTGAATCTGACAATTAGTAAGAAGACAATTTTAATAGAGAAGAAATGTTGATGATTTGTAATTATTGTATACGTTTCGCTTCATCTGTAAAGCGAGAAATTGAAAAAAAGCGGCAATATTCATATTGTAAACGATTCCAATCGGAAATGGAATGATTTCCTGGTGTGTACAACAATTTCTGTAGGGTGGACATTATAGGTGTATTGCCATTGAGGGAATTGCTTTTTATCTTATTTTAAGGTTCGGTTCAGTTTTCTTTAATGTAACTCTAGTATTCTAACAATGGACCGAATGACAGATGAGTTCTTGCGAAGGAGGGTTGCCGGCAGCGATTACTGACCTTGGTCAACCGGAGTCTTCCGTTGCACAAGGTGATCCGTTTCATCTTTCTCATGGTTTACAGTTTACCCCTAGAACATATATAGACCGCATCGGCGTTTGCGCGATGCGGTCCTTTTTTTGTAGCTAAATGAATTGAATTCGGTTTGTAACAGGTCGACCCGAAGTTGTTTCAGTGCATACAGGCCTAGGTCTATGTAGGTTATTATTTACATATATTAGTTTTAATGCAAGATATTATTTCGAATCCCTGTAAATGAGGAAGAGTTGTGACTGAAGCTATGTTGCATGGTTAAGGAGGGGAGAGGTTGAATGATGAAATGGATTCAAGAGCATGAAGTGCTGCCATTATCTCATTACAAAACTATGCGGTCAGAGAGTCCTTTGTTGTGGTCAGAGAGCTCTCTGTTGCGTTCAGAGAATCCTCAGCTGCTGGGGGGAACGTTCTGGCATGCGTACCGATACGATCATATTAAGAGGATATTTGCTGATTACAATCATTTTTCCTCCGAATTGCGAAGCGAAGACAAGCGGCCGATCGAATACAGCATCCTCCGCACTGATCCGCAGAAGCATAGCCAGCTTCGAACATTAGTCTCGCAAGCCTTCACACCTAGATCCATTGAAAAGATGATTCCACGAATTGAAGCATTGGCGGATGAGCTTCTAGATAAGGTGGAAAGCAATGGACGAATGGATGCAGTTCAAGACTTCGCAGTTCCGCTCCCGATTATTGTAATCGCAGAAATACTCGGCATACCGGTACACGATCGAGATCAGTTTCGGGAATGGTCGGAGGCATTGGTGAGTGGTGACATTGACCGCAATAGCAATTGCCAGAAGGAGATGGCTGTATATTTCGAGGCGATCGCAGAAGAACGCCGCCGTAATCCACAGGATGATCTGATCACTAGGCTTGTGCATGCAACGTCAGACGGAGAACCGTTGTCCCCCTTTGAACTCATTGGGTTCTGTATTTTGCTGCTAGTAGCTGGTAATGAAACGACAACGAATTTGCTCTCTTCTGCTCTAGCGTGTTTCGACAGTGAGCGCATCGCATGGGACGATATTAGATCCGATCGTTCTTTACTGCCTGGCGCTATTGAAGAAGTGCTGCGGTTTACCTCGCCGGTACAGTTAATGTTTCGCCGTGTGAAGAAGGATGTGGAAGTAGATGGCATGATGTTAACTGAAGGGCAGTTCGTCATGTTGTGGATCGGGTCAGCGAATCATGACGAGTCTGTGTTCGAGCAGCCAGATCTCTTCCATATTCGCCGTCAGCCAAACCCGCATTTAGCGTTTGGTCATGGTATCCACTTCTGCCTGGGGGCCCAACTTGCACGGCTGGAAGCGAGGATAGCGTTGAATGCAATGCTCGATCGTTTCCCGAACTACCAATGTGATCATTCCAAGCCGTTGAAGCGCATCCAGAGCGAGTTTATGTTCGGTTTCGAGTCAGTGCCAATCATTCTTACCTAAGTAAACCTAGCTTTTCGTTATTCATGTCAGTTGAAATAAGCAATAAAAAACAGCCTCTCTACATGCAAAATAGATCGCATGAGAGAGGCTGTATCACGTTTACTGTTTACTCTTTGCCAAGAACCTTATCAACCAGACCGTATTCATACGCTTCTTGGGCAGACATGAAGTAGTCGCGATCCGTATCGCGCTCCACGCGCTCAAGTGGTTGACCTGTGCGATCCGCCAAAATTTTGTTCAACGTGTCGCGCATCTTCAAGATGCGCCGTGCGCGAATCTCGATATCGGACGCTTGCCCTTGTGCTCCGCCAAGCGGCTGATGAATCATAATTTCGCTGTTCGGCAGGGCGAAACGCTTGCCCTTGGCACCTGCATTAAGCAGGAACGCTCCCATGGAAGCTGCCAAACCCACGCAAATCGTAGATACGTCCGGCTTGATGTGCTGCATTGTATCGTATATGGCCATGCCGGCTGAGATTGAACCGCCTGGGCTATTGATGTACAAATGAATATCCTTCTCCGGGTCATCTGCAGCCAAGAACAACAGCTGGGCGATAATCGAATTCGCCACGAGATCGTTCACTTCTGTTCCGAGGAAGATGATGCGATCCTTCAACAATCGAGAGTAAATATCATAGGATCTTTCGCCACGATTCGTCTGTTCAACAACTACGGGTACATAACTCAAGATAACCCCTCCTAACTAATATCATTACACATTCAATATAAAGGACTTGAAACAAAAAGTCAAAGATGGTCAAACTATGTAGAGAAAAAAACATCTATCGTTTCGCTTCTGCAAAATTCAAGATGTTACTTCCGTGCTTATTCACCTAAATGTATGCGTAACGTAGCTTCTTATCCTGTACCAAATAAGGACAGGAGTGTAAATGGCGCGCCCGCAAGGAATCGAACCTTGATCTCAGGCTCCGGAGGCCTACGTCATATCCATTGGACCACGGGCGCATTCATACAAGAGCAAAATTTATTATATAAGAAAGCGTATAACAAAGTCAAGTGAGCGCCACTGAATATTTATTTTAAAATGGGAAGTTTGGAAGTGCCCACTGATTAGTGGGATACAGAGATGATTGTATTGGCACCGCAGAAAGGATCCTTCGACCATAATTAAGGTTTTAACTTTTAAGGAGGGAACGGTTGAATTCTTTCTATAATAAGTGGACGGTGCCGAATAAGGTGGATGTTGCCCGATCTAAGTGAGCAATGTCGATGGCTAAACTACATGGGGACGTGGAGAGCGAACAGGATGTGAAGGAAAGCTCAAAACTTTTGTAAACACAGGTACGAGCAGGGCATGATGTCCGTCATTAATGTCTATACTGAGGAATGTCTAAAATTTTTGCGAAATATGTATTAACTTGTCGCATTTTGGGTTAATTACATCATAGGCATTCGTATGCCCTTCTGGATATGTTGTCTGATAATGAATAACTTCGATATTGCTTGCTTATTATAGAAGTTGTTTATAGGCGGAAAATTCGCGGTTTTGGGCGCAAAATCAGGGGTTCAGGATACTTGCAAGTTGCTGCGTTATTCGGTAGAATAGTGGTGGGACAAAAAATGTAGAGATGGGACGTTTTTAGTCCAATGGTTGCTTATGGGAAGCAGGAGTGGAGAGAATGCGTGAGTGGTTAGAAATACAGAAGCGACTTCTACCTGAACTCATTGAACTGTTGAAGAAGCGTTACACCATCCTGCATCAAATCATGTTGTCCGACTCCATTGGGAGAAGAACGCTGGCAACGTCATTGCAGATGACCGAGCGTGTGCTCCGTGCAGAGACCGATTTATTGAAGGCGCAAGGCCTGATTGATTCGGATAACACGGGTATGCGAATCACTGATGAAGGCCGGCAACTTGTCCGGAAGCTGGAATCCGTGATGGGCGAATTGCTCGGGATGCGCCAGCTGGAGGAGAGTATCCGCCAAGCATTCGGTTTGAAGCAGGTCATTGTCGTACCCGGCAATTCGGATGTATCGCCTGCCGTGAAGCAAGAACTCGGGCAAGCGGCTTGTAGAGCGCTCAGCAGCGTAATGGACAAGGAAGATGTCGTGGCGGTGACAGGCGGCTCCACATTGGCTGCAATGGCAGATCAATTGACGAGTTCATCACCGTTGAAAGGCAATTGGTTCGTACCCGCACGTGGGGGACTTGGGGAGAGCTTGGAATACCAAGCGAACACAATCGCATCCACGATGGCGAAGCGCGTAGGCGCTCAGTATCGGCTCTTGCATGTGCCGGATTTGCTGAGTGAGGAAGCGTACCAGTCGCTTAAGCAGGAACCGAACATCCAAGACATTTTGCGAGTAATTCGCCAAGCACGCATTGTCGTGCATGGCATTGGAGAAGCTCTCGTTATGGCGAAGCGCCGCCGTGCGGATGAAGAGACGATCCAGCAGCTGCTCGAAGAAGGGGCGCTTGCAGAAGCTTTCGGGTATTATTTTGACCGAGACGGGCATGTCGTTCATACGATGCTAACACTGGGCCTTCGCCTAGAGGACATCTCTCGTATGGAGGTAGTCATTGCCATTGCTGGAGGTCAGAGCAAAGGCGAATCGATTACTGCAGTGCTTCGTGCAGGACACGAAGACATTCTCGTTATTGATGAAGCAGCAGCAGTTGAAGTATTGAAACATTGTGGTCTCGATGTGCCTTACAGGCCGTCTTGAGATATATAAAAAAATTGCGAAGGAAATGGGAGGAATCATCAATGGTTAAAGTTGGTATTAACGGCTTTGGTCGTATCGGACGTAACGTATTCCGCGCAGCATTGAACAATTCAGAAGTAGAAATCGTTGCAATCAACGATTTGACAGATGTAAACACTCTGGCTCACCTGTTGAAATATGACACAACTCATGGCAAATTCGAAGCTACAGTAGAAGCTAAAGAAGGCGCTTTGGTTGTTAACGGCCGCGAAGTGAAAGTATTCGCTGAGCGCAACCCTGAGAACTTGCCTTGGGGCGCTAACGGCGTTGAAATCGTTGTTGAGTCCACTGGTATCTTCACAGCGAAAGACAAAGCTGAAATGCACTTGAAAGGCGGCGCGAAGAAAGTTATTATCTCCGCACCTGCTACTAACGAAGATATCACAATCGTTATGGGCGTTAACGAAGATAAGTATGATGCTGCAAGCCATACAATCATCTCCAACGCTTCTTGCACAACAAACTGCTTGGCGCCATTCGCTAAAGTATTGAACGACAAGTTTGGTATCGAAAAAGGTATGATGAACACAATTCACTCCTACACTAACGACCAAAACGTTCTTGACTTGCCGCACAAAGACTTGCGTCGTGCTCGTGCAGCAGCTCAAAACATCATCCCTACTACAACTGGTGCTGCTAAAGCGGTATCCCTTGTATTGCCTGAATTGAAAGGCAAATTGAACGGTATGTCCATGCGCGTTCCTACTCCTAACGTGTCTGTTACAGACTTGGTAGTAGAACTTAAGAAAGACGTTACTGTTGAAGAAGTAAACGCAGCTTTGAAAGAAGCAGCTGAAGGCCCATTGAAAGGCATCTTGAACTACACTGAAGAGCCATTGGTATCCAGCGACTTCAACGGCGACCCAGCTTCCTCCACTATCGATGCTTTGACAACGATGGTAATCGGCGGAAACTTGGTTAAAGTTGTATCCTGGTACGACAACGAGTGGGGCTACTCCAACCGCGTTGTAGACTTGGCAGCTTTCATCGCAAAAAAAGGTCTGTAATCGCATAGCACTTACAATCAAAGAGGAGTGACCGTTCAGGCCTCCTCTTTTGATCCTTATAGTGCCTAGAGCATATCGAGAACCAGTGCGGACACAGATTTTTAGATATACAGAGATAGAGAGTACAGAGAGAAACCAGAACATACTAACGAACGATATACGATATATAGAGAGAAAGATTTAGATGGAACCCATACAGAACAAGAACACAGAACATACCGAACAACACACCAGAGAGAGGCGTGTGCCGGTGTAATCGACGATAGGAGGAACACGGGGATGAACAAGAAAAGTGTGCGTGATGTAGAAGTTAAGGGTAAGCGCGTATTTGTACGTGTAGATTTCAACGTTCCATTGGAAAATGGTGTGATTACGGATGATACACGTGTACGCGAAACGCTGCCGACAATTAACTATTTGGTGGAACAAGGTGCGAAAGTTATTTTGGCAAGCCACATGGGTCGTCCGAAGGGCGAAGTTGTGGATTCCATGCGTCTGACACCTGCAGCAGTACGTCTTGGCGAACTGCTTGGTAAGCCCGTTAAGAAGCTTGACGAGTCAATTGGTGAAAACGTAAAAGCTGAAATTGCAAAAATGGAAAACGGCGACGTTGTCGTGCTTGAAAACGTTCGTTTCCACAAAGGCGAAGAGAAGAACGATCCAGAATTGGCTAAAGCCTTCGCAGAACTTGCGGACTTGTTTGTGAACGACGCGTTCGGCGCGGCTCACCGTGCACATGCATCCACTGAAGGCATCGCACATCACTTGCCAGCCGTGTCCGGTCTGTTGATGGAGAAAGAATTGAATGTACTTAGCAAAGCGCTGACAAACCCTGAGCGTCCATTTACGGCAATCGTAGGTGGTTCCAAGGTTAAAGATAAGATCGACGTTATCAACAAAATGTTGGAAATCGCCGACAATATCGTGATCGGTGGCGGCCTGACATACACATTCTTCAAAGCACAAGGCAACGAAATCGGGAAGTCGCTTGTCGACAACGAGAAGCTTGATGTTGCTTTAGGCTTCATCGAGAAAGCCAAAGAACTTGGCAAAAACCTCTACTTGCCAGTAGATATCGTAGTTACAGATGACTTCAGTGCAGATGCAAACACACAAGTGGTAGCGATCGACAGCATTCCTGCTGAATGGGAAGGCATTGACATCGGTCCGAAAACTCGTGAAATCTATGCTGACGTTATCAAGAATTCCAAGCTTGTTGTATGGAACGGGCCTATGGGCGTATTCGAAATCGAGCCGTTCTCTCATGGTACGCGTGCGGTAGCAGAAGCATGTGCGGAAACTGCTGGTTACACAATCATCGGCGGCGGCGACTCTGCAGCAGCGGTTGAGAAGTTCAAGCTGAAAGATAAAATGGACCACATCTCCACAGGCGGCGGCGCTTCCCTTGAATTCATGGAAGGCAAAGCATTGCCAGGCGTGGTTGCATTGAACGATAAGTAAGAGAGCAAGTAAGGGGATGACGGCTTCGGCCGCTCCCTTATGCGTAAAGGAGTGAATCGTGTGAGACAACCGATTATCGCAGGGAACTGGAAAATGTTCAAAACGGTATCGGAAGCTGTCGCTTTCGTATCCGAAGTGAAAGGCAAAGCAGAAGTGGAAGGCGTAGAGAGCGTACTCTGCGCACCATTTACAAACTTGCCAGCATTGGTTGAAGCAGTGAAAGGCACGAGCATCAAGATTGGTGCGCAAAACCTTCACTTTGAAGATTCCGGTGCATTCACAGGCGAAATTTCCGGCGCTATGTTGAAAGACCTTGGCGTAGACTACGTCATTATCGGTCATTCTGAGCGTCGTGCATACTTCGCGGAAACTGATGAAACAGTAAACAAAAAAATGCATGCAGCATTCCGTCATGGTTTGACGCCAATCGTATGCGTAGGTGAATCGCTTGAAGAGCGTGAATCCGGCAAAACGAACGACGTGTGCAAGGTGCAAACAGAAGCAGCATTCCAAGGATTGTCTGCTGAACAAGCAAAAGAAGCTGTCATCGCTTATGAGCCAATCTGGGCGATCGGTACAGGAAAATCCTCCACAGCAAAAGACGCGAATGAAGTTATCAGCTACATCCGCAGCGTTATGAAGGGCTTGTACAATGATGAAGTTGCTGCTGCTGTTCGCATTCAATACGGCGGAAGCGTAAAACCGGAAAATGTACGTGAATACATGGCAGAAAGTGATATTGACGGCGCATTGGTAGGTGGCGCAAGCTTGCAACCAGCTTCCTTCATCTCCTTGGTGGAAGGGGCGAAGTAAGATGTCCGCACCTAGACCGGTAGCACTTATCATCATGGACGGATTCGGACTTCGCGATACACTAGTTGGCAACGCAGTCGCGCAAGCGAACAAGCCAAACTACGACCGTTACATGAGCCAATTCCCTCATACGACACTGACAGCTTGCGGCGAAGCGGTAGGCTTGCCAGAAGGTCAAATGGGGAACTCCGAGGTAGGTCACTTGAACATCGGTGCAGGCCGCATCGTATATCAAGACCTGACTCGTATTACAAAATCGATCCGTGAAGGCGACTTCTTCTCGAACGAAACACTGCTTGCAGCAGTGAAGACTGCGAAGGAGAACAATAAGGCGCTTCACATTTACGGATTGTTGTCTGATGGTGGCGTACACAGCCATATCGACCACGCGCTTGCGATGCTCGATCTCTGTGCGCGTGAAGGCTTAAAGGACGTATACATTCACGCATTCTTGGATGGCCGTGATGTTGCGCCTGATAGCTCCCGCGGATATATCGAAAAGCTGCAAGCCAAAATCGCTGAAGTTGGCATAGGCCGTATCGCTACGGTTCAAGGCCGCTACTATGCGATGGACCGCGACAAGCGCTGGGAACGTGTTGAGAAATCGTACCGCGCAATGGTATACGGCGAAGGCCCAAAATACCGCGATCCAATTGCTGCAGTTGAAGAATCTTATTCCCAATCCGTATATGACGAGTTCGTTATGCCTACGGTAATTGTGGATGAGAACGATCAGCCGGTTGGCTTGGTTCAAGAAGGCGACTCCGTCGTATTCATGAACTTCCGCCCAGACCGTGCGATCCAGCTTGGCCAAGTGTTCACCAACGATGATTTCCGCGGCTTCGATCGTGGCGACAAGTTCCCTAAGAACTTGCATTTCGTTGCGCTTACGCTGTTCGCAGAAACAGTTGGCGGATATGTTGCTTACTCTCCAAAAGAGTTGGACAACACGCTTGGTGAAGTGCTCGTGCAGCATGGCAAGAAGCAGCTTCGTATTGCGGAAACTGAGAAGTATCCGCACGTAACGTTCTTCTTCAGCGGCGGCCGTGACGTTGAACTTCCTGGTGAGAAGCGTGTGCTTATCAACTCGCCTAAGGTAGCAACTTACGACCTGCAGCCTGAAATGAGCGCTTACGAAGTTGCAGAAGCAGCAGTGAACGAAATCAACTCTGACCAGTTCGATACGATTATCCTGAACTTCGCGAATCCTGATATGGTTGGTCACTCCGGTATGCTGGAACCAACAATCAAGGCCGTAGAAGCTACGGATGAGTGCATGGGCAAGGTAGTTGAAGCGGTATTGGCGAAAGGCGGCGTCTGCCTCATTACGGCGGATCACGGAAACGCGGATATGGTATTCGACGAGCAAGGGCGTCCATTCACTGCACATACGACGAACCCGGTTCCATTCATCGTTACTTCGAATGACGTGGAATTGCGCGAAGGCGGCATCTTGGCAGACATCGCTCCGACGATTCTTGACTTGATGAACGTTCCTCAGCCAGCAGAGATGACTGGACAAAGCATGATTAAGAAGTAAGTTTTACAACTTACTTAGATATATAGTAATTTATCTATAAACAATCAAAAAAGGAGTTGTACACACCATGACAATGATTATGGACGTATACGCACGTGAAGTGCTTGACTCCCGTGGTAACCCTACGGTAGAAGTAGAAGTAAAATTGGAATCCGGCGGCTTCGGCCGTGCAATCGTACCTTCCGGTGCATCCACTGGTGCTCACGAAGCAGTTGAGCTTCGCGATGGCGACAAAGGCCGCTACGTTGGTAAAGGCGTAGAGAACGCTGTTAAAAACGTAAACGAAATTATCGCTCCAGAAATCATCGGTTACGATGCTCTTGATCAAGTTGCAATCGATAAAGCGATGATCGAGCTTGATGGCACGCCTAACAAAGGCAAATTGGGTGCTAACGCAATCTTGGCTGTATCCATGGCTGTAGCTCGCGCTGCTGCACATGCATTGGATATGCCTTTGTACACGTACCTTGGCGGATTCAACGCGAAGCAATTGCCAGTACCAATGATGAACATCATCAACGGTGGTGAGCATGCTGACAACAATATCGACGTTCAAGAGTTCATGGTATTGCCAGTTGGCGCACCTAGCTTCAAAGAAGCACTTCGCATGGGTGCTGAAATCTTCCACAACCTGAAGTCCGTATTGAAGAGCAAAGGCTTGAATACAGCTGTAGGTGATGAAGGCGGATTCGCTCCTAACCTTGGTTCCAACGAAGAAGCGCTTCAAGTTATCATCGAAGCAATCGAAAAAGCTGGCTACAAGCCAGGCGAAGAAGTATTCTTGGGTATGGACGTTGCGTCCACTGAGTTCTACAAAGACGGTAAATACACATTGGCAGGCGAAGGCAAGTCCTACACATCTGCTGAGTATGTTGACCTTCTTGCTTCTTGGGTTGACAAGTACCCAATCATCACAATCGAAGACGGCATGTCCGAAGACGATTGGGATGGCTGGAAGTTGCTCACTGAAAAATTGGGCGGCAAAGTACAACTCGTTGGTGACGACTTGTTCGTTACAAACACGGAGCGTCTTGCTCAAGGTATCGAAAAAGGAATCGGTAACTCCATCTTGGTTAAAGTTAACCAAATCGGTACGCTTACAGAAACATTCGAAGCGATCGAAATGGCAAAACGCGCTGGCTACACAGCTGTTATCTCCCACCGTTCCGGTGAGTCCGAAGACAGCACAATCGCTGACATCGCGGTTGCAACAAACGCTGGCCAAATCAAGACAGGTGCTCCTTCCCGTACAGACCGCGTTGCGAAGTACAACCAATTGCTTCGCATCGAAGACAACTTGGGAAGCACAGCTCGTTACGACGGCTTGAAATCCTTCTACAACTTGAAAAAATAATTAGCTTGCCGCACAAGCGGCCTGCTGATTCGATAGAAGCCAGACTCCCTTGAAGGGGTCTGGCTTCTTTTTTATGACCCCATATCCATATGTGAGGTAGGCATATTGTGCTCTTCCTTTAATCTACCTTTTACTCTTGCTTGCCTTTCGTACTTGTCCTTCTTGTCTTCCCTTATTTCTCTTTGTTCTTCCCTAGTTCTGATCCTTGTGAAATTATTCTTCATCGATTCGCTCCGACTAGAGATGGGTTTTACCTAGACCTGAGGCTAGTTTTGGAAATAACCTATTGTGGAACACTATTCCAGGGGATATAATCATCGTGTACTACTAATCAATATACAATACTGAATCATAAATTATAATTCATCACGTTATGGAGTGGGGGTGACTCGATTGAAGGAAATCGTTCAATTTAAAAAAGGGGTGCTGGGACTGTGTGTCATGGTTCTCATTAACCAGAGAGACCGTTACGGCTTCGAGCTGGCCCAGCAGATATCCAAGCATGTGGAGGTTGCTGAAGGTGCTCTATATCCAGTTCTGCGGCGGATGGTTGCGGATGGTCACTGTACAACCTATTTGCAAGAATCTACCGAGGGACCGCCACGGAAATATTATAAGCTTACTTCAGTAGGCAAGGATTATATGAATGAGCTCGTGACCGAGTGGGATAAATTTGTGTCGGGAGTAGCCAATCTGCTTACCGAAGCGGAAGAAGAAGAATCCAAGGAGAAGTGAGAGAGGTGAACAACATGCATAAGCAGTTATTCATGCTGCAATTGAAAATGGGCCTACTGTCGCTTCCAGAGGCGGAGCGCAATGAAATATTAGCAGAGTATGATGCACACTTTGAATTCAGCAAGCAGCAGGGACGAACAGAAGAAGAGATTGCTAGAGAGCTTGGCGATCCGGAGGAGCTTGCGGCCGAGCTGCTGTTAGGTGAACGAGGGGATAAAGAGGTTGAACGGGAGCCGGTGACAGAGCCGTTTATTCCTAGTCATCAAGGTCAAGCTTCACAAGTGCCTCCACTCTTCGAGGATCCTAGCTTCCTGAAGAATGCTGAACAGCCATTGGATTTGAATCAGCATTATGGGGAACCAAATCGATATTCTCAAGAGTACGGCGGAATACCGAATACTGCTTACCCACCATATCAGCAGTCCGAAGGACGACGTCCCCGTTCAGCTATCGCCTATGCAGGTACGATCTTTATTAGCATTATGGTTGTCCCGGTTATGTTCGGGCTATGGGCAACGTGGTTTGGGCTTGGTGTAGCGGCTATAGCGTTATTGGCAACTCCTCTTTTGTTTGCATTCAAAATTGGGTTTGGCGGAGAGTTTTATCGTGCAGAGTTGTCGATCGTAGCGATTGCGTTCGGCATCGGAATATTTTTGATACAGGCGATAGTTGCTGTAGGACGTGCATATATGAAATGGAACCGAATCTATTTCCACTGGGTCGCCTATGAAGGAAGGAGCGAGGTTAGATGAATTGGAATCGTGCAACTATGAATATGGTCGGAATTGTGTGTATCGTGGCAGGGGTTGCGGGCTTAATCTATTACGGCCCAAATCAGCTATTTAAGTCACAACTTCCTTCTTATGAGTACCGTATCTCTGCGGAAGGTTCACAGGATGCATCTGGTCAGGAAAAAGGGGCAGATAAGACATCTGATTACGAATCTCGCATTGATGTAAGGGAACTTGAGAGTATAGCAATCAATGCGGATTATGGGGATGTTAAGGTGAGTTGGATCAATGATAACAAGAATATGATTGAGTTGAAGGGACAGGCGCCAGAAGCGGTTATTAATCGAATCCGTAATGTACAGGCGGAGAATGGAACGCTAGAGTTGAATTTTGAAGACACTGACAATGCAGGATGGTTAAATATCAACATTGGCAATACGCAACGCCGTTATCATGAAGTTATCATCCATGCATCGGAGAATTTTGTGCTCGACAATTTGTCGTCGAATGTGTCTGCAGGTGCGTTTGAAATGACAGGTGGGCATATTAAGCGACTTGAAGCATCAAGTAATCTGGGAAGGGTAAAGGTAAAGAACGTAACAGGGGATTTCGTTAAGCTTAGATCAGACTCAGGCCAAGTGGTGGCAGATAATGTCGATGCAGAGATCGAAGCAAGCTCTTCACTGGGAAGTGTTGACTTGAACCAGACGAAGAAGAATGTTCAGGCTTCAGCCAATGCAGGCTCCATCTCTATTGTTCAAGCTGCTGCACATCCGATTGATGCGGAAGGCCAGCTTGGAAGCGTGAATATCCGTGTTGTTCCTGAATACAACGGGAAGTTTGATCTGAAAACAGAGTTAGGAAGCGTCTCCGCACCGAATGAGAAACATGGAAGCGATATGGTTATAAAGGTGCGGACAGAAGCAGGCAGTATAAAGATTGTCGAAAAATAGTATCGGCTTCTCGGAAGATTCATGTGAATCGGTTATAATGTACTTATCTTAAATTGTTGATATCAGGTAAAGGGGTAAGATACATGAAACCGATTCATAAAGTGCTGACATTAGCTGGCTCGGATACGAGCGGTGGAGCTGGCATTCAAGCTGACCTAAAAACATTCCAAGAACGCGGTGTGTACGGCATGACCGCATTGACGACCATTGTAACGATGGATCCGGAAGAATGTTGGGCGCACCGGGTGTTCCCAATCGCGCTCTCCACGATAGAAGAGCAATTGAAGACAATCATGAGTGTCGGTATTTCAGGCATGAAGACTGGTATGCTGGGTTCTATCGATATTATTGAGCTGGCAGCACGTACCATTGAGAAGCATAATATTCCGAACGTCGTTGTTGACCCGGTTATGGTATGCAAGGGTGCTGACGAGGCACTTCACCCAGAGACGAACGATGCTTTGCGGGACATACTCGTACCGAAGGCTGTCGTGGTAACACCGAACTTGTTCGAGGCTTCACAGCTGGCAGGAACAGCGCCAATCCGTACGCTCGAAGATATGAAGGAAGCCGCTGCCCGCATTCAAGAGCAGGGAGCGAAGTACGTGTTGGTGAAAGGCGGCTCCAAGATTGGATTGCCTACTTCCGTCGATGTATTGTATGATGGCAAATCCTTTGAAATATTGGATGCTGATCTGATCGATACAACCTATACGCATGGCGCTGGCTGTACGTATTCAGCAGCAGTAGCAGCAGAACTGGCGAAAGGGAATGATGTACGTGAGAGCGTCCATAAGGCGAAGAGCTTCATTACGGAAGCGATCCGTCATTCCTTCCCACTTAATCAGTATGTTGGACCTGTGCGCCATAATGCTCTGCGCTTGCTGCAGCATGGCGAAGAATAAGTAAGCGACGTATTCATGTAAGAATGCCTGGTAACCTGAGGTAGCTTTCCGGAAGAGAAAGGAAAGGGAGAGAGGATAAGCCTTGCCTGCTTCTTATTCGTGTGATACAATAAAAGTACTGTTTTTGGCTTTTCGAACGTGTATCACGCATTAGGAGGTGTAACTGTGGAAATTTTCTTGAAAATTTTGCTTGTCATTTTTTCTATCGGTTTGATTAGCATTGTGCTTCTGCAGAAAGGGAAAAGTGCCGGCTTGTCAGGTGCCATCTCCGGCGGTGCGGAACATCTATTCGGAAAGCAGAAGGCACGCGGTCTAGACTTGTTCCTGCAACGTGCAACGGTTGTATTGGCAGGAGGATTCTTTATCTTGTCACTGATCGTAGCTTATTTCCTTAAAGGTTAATTCCCATTCGTAAGCAAAGCGAGGACATGCTCCTCGCTTTTTTTGTACCCATTTTTCCGGCGGAGACAAGAAACTTGTTACGATGTGGATCGAACGGAAAAAATGTAGGAAAAGCGCCGGGATGTAACGATTTTATTTCGTGTATACTAGGTTATATATTGTTATACTGTATCATGCAGGTCATGGCAAGGTGAGGTGAAGGAATGGTAACAGAACAACAGTTGTTGGACTTTATGCGTGAAACCGCTTATAAGCCGATGACCTATCAAGAGCTGGAGCAGCATTTCGATATTGAAGGCGCTTCAGAGTTCAAGGCATTTCTGAAAATGTTGAATCAAATGGAAGAAGAGGGTAAGGTGCTGCGCACTCGCACAGACCGCTACGGTGTGCCGGAGCGTATGAACTTGCTGCGCGGACGCTTGCAGGCGCATGCCAAAGGCTTCGCATTCTTGATTCCGGAAGAAACGGGGCACCCCGATGTATACATTCACGCAAATGATTTGAAGACTGCGATGCATGGGGATACCGTGCTTGTACGCGTGACGAATAAAGGCTTTGATGGCGCTCGATTGGAAGGCGAAGTTGTGCGCATTGTGAAGCGTGCAGTGGAGCGTGTTGTCGGTCTTTTCCAAAATTACGAATCGTATGGATTTGTCATTCCAGACGACAAGCGAATCAATCGTGACATCTTTATTCCAAAAGAAGATATGCATGGCGCGGTTACTGGACAGAAGGTCGTTGTCCATATTGTAAGCTATCCGGAAGGAAGAGCAGCAGCGCAAGGCATGGTGGCCGAAATTCTTGGTCACAAGGATGATCCTGGCGTTGATATTTTGTCCGTCATCCGTAAGCATCAGCTTCCGGAGGCGTTCCCTGATGAAGTGATGGCAGAAGCAGAAGCTGTGCCGGATTCCATAACCGAGGAAGAAATCATCAGTCAGCGACGCCGTGATTTACGGGGCATGAATATCGTCACGATTGATGGAGAAGATGCGAAGGATTTGGATGATGCGGTATATGTAGAGCAGCTTCCGAATGGACATTACAAGCTTGGCGTCCATATTGCAGACGTCGGCTATTATGTGAAGGAAGGTTCTGCGCTGGATCGCGAGGCATATGCTCGCGGCTGCAGTGTGTATCTGGTGGATCGAGTTATTCCGATGCTGCCGCATCGATTGTCCAACGGAATATGCTCTCTCCATCCACGTGTGGATCGTTTGACATTGTCCTGCGAGATGGAGTTCGACGAGAAGGCGAAGCTCGTGAAGCATGATGTATTCCCGAGTGTAATTCGTACCGTTGAGCGTATGACGTACACCAATGTACGGAAAATCGTTGAGGATGAGGATCCTGAGGTATCAGCACGCTACGCTTATTTGGTTGACAGCTTCAAGCTCATGAAGGAATTGGCGCTGAAGCTTCGCGGGAAGCGGATGAACCGAGGCGCAATTGATTTCGATTTTGTGGAATCGAAGGTGTTGGTTGATGAGAAGGGCTTACCGACCGATATCATCAAGCGGGAACGTACGATTGCGGAGCAGATTATTGAAGAGTTCATGCTGGCAGCTAACGAGACGGTTGCGGAGCATTTCCACTGGCTCAGAGTTCCGTTCCTATACCGGATTCATGAAGAGCCGAATAGTGAGAAGCTGTTCAACTTCATGTCCTTCGCAGCGAACTTCGGATATGTTGTTCGAGGCAAGGGCAATTCGGTACATCCTCGTTCCTTGCAGATGCTGCTTGAGGAAATTGAGGGAACGCGTGAGCAGACTGTGATCAGCACGATGATGCTTCGCTCAATGAAGCAGGCGAAGTATGATGCGGAGATGACAGGCCACTTCGGACTAGCTGCTGAATTCTATTCGCACTTCACATCACCTATCCGCCGTTACCCAGACTTGGTCATTCACCGAGTCATGCGGGAAGTGATGGATAATGGAGGAGCGTTGCCTGAGAAGCGCTTGGAGCAGCTACATGCGCGCATGCCGGATATTGCGCAGCAGTCCTCAGAGCGTGAGCGGGTAGCCGTTGATGCAGAACGCGACACAACAGCGCTGAAGAAGGCAGAATTCATGCTCGATAAGGTCGGCGAGGAATTTGACGGCATTATTAGCAGTGTGACAAGCTTCGGGATGTTTGTTGAGCTGGACAATACGGTTGAAGGGCTTATTCGACTAAGCGAATTGAATGATGATTATTACCACTTCCATGAGCAGCATATGGTGCTGATCGGGGAACGGACGGCAAATGTGTTCCGTATTGGCGATGAAGTGCGTATTCGGGTAGCACGAGTCAATATGGATGAGCATACGATCGATTTTGAGCTGATTGAGAGCAAGTCGCGCCACAACGGTCGTGACTTCGGCTTCGACATCCGGAAGAAACGTGGTCGCGGTGGATTTGGTGCCGAAGGACGCGGTGGAACTGGACGTAGCGACTATAAGGGCCGTAAGGATGGAAAAGGCGGCCGTCCAGGAGAACGCGACCGTGGTGGACAACCGCGAAATGGCCGCGATGCGGATAGAGGAGCAAGAGGCGGTCGTTCGGATCGATTGGGCGGTCGAGATAGTCGTCCGACAGAACGTTTCGATCGTGGTCGTCGTGCAGATCAGCCTGCTGGTCAAGGTACACGTGGAGACGGTCGTGTAGATCGGCACGCTGGTCAAGGCATGCCTGGAGCTGGTCGTGCTGATAGACGTAATGTCACTGGCATAGATCCTGCGGAACAGCAAGCTTATGAACAGTATGGTGCTTCTTCCGGTCAGCATGTACGAGGTGGATACGGACGAAATCAGCACCAGCATGAGCATGAGGAGCACTTAGAGCAGGATGCTCGTTATGAGCGTCACACACATGGTGATGCTGTGGAGCTTGAGGCCGATGCATTTTCCGGGGATTGGTATAACCAAGGCGAATTCCGTGAGCAGCAGAGAGGCCGTCGTGGGCGCAAAGGACGGCGCGAAGAGCAGGGTCGTGGAGTCAATCCATATGAGAAGTCATCAAGTGCACCTCAGCCACGCGGTAAGGGTGGCATTAACTTTGGCGCAGGCCAAGGGAATGCGGAGCGTCCAGCCCCAGCGAAGAAGGAGTATGATGACTCCAATTGGGTAGATCGTCTCATTGCAGATGCGGAACAAGAAGCTGATCGTCCACGCTCCTTCGACTTTGGCTCTGGCCGAGGCGGTTATGGTCGATCAGGTGGCAATGATCAGGGCGGTAGAAAACCAGGGCGTGATGGAGGCTCCTATCGAGGTAGCGGCACATCTGGCGGCAAGAAGGGGCGGAGAACGACGTCCGAAAGCGGGATCTTCATTGGTGAAGATGCGGCAAAGGCTCGTAATCAAGGCGAATCTGCCCACAAAGCAGCAAAGCAGAAGGGGAAAGCAAACAGCAAGACTGCAAAGTTTGTTCGTAAGAAGCGATAAGTTTTCCGTTTTCAACAAGTAAGAAATAACGGCTTTGGTTCCGCTTAAGAGCGGGACTGGGGCCGTTTATTGTTTTCTGTGAGATGGAAGCTGGGGTTTCGATTTCAACGCTTAGGTGGGCATACGGACAATCAAACGGAATACATATGATACAATGTACATATCTTAGGAGACGCTGCTTTTTACTTCGTTAGAGAGGTGAGTAAGATGAGCCCTTCAGATATATCGATGTATCATGTTATGCTGCGTATGGTGCTTGCATTAGTGCTAGGTGGCTGTATTGGATTGGAACGGGAGAAGCGAAGTCAGGCTGCAGGGCTAAGGACGCACATGTTGGTGAGCCTCGGATCGGCGCTTGTCATGCTCATATCGGTATACGGATTCCCAGATTTAAGCGGTGATAATAAAGCCGCTGTGGATGTGGCGCGTATTGCGGCTCAGGTCGTCAGCGGTGTTGGCTTCCTTGGAGCAGGGACGATAATACGCAATGGAACAAGTGTGAAGGGGCTAACGACGGCTGCTTCCTTGTGGGTTTCAGCGGCGATTGGGCTTGCTTGCGGCTCTGGCTTTATTTCTGCGGCCTTATTCGGGTGTGCCTTATCCCTCGTAGCTTTGTGGCTGCTGAATAAGTATGATATTAAAAATCGGGTTGCACATCGAATTCACGAGCTGGAAATCGTTGTGGAAGAGCGCGATGGATGGCTGTCAGAATTGACAAAGGTTGCAGAGGAGCAGGGGCTTACGGTACGAAGCATTCGTATGCGGCCAGAGCGCAATGCAGGGAAGTCATGGACGAAGTGGCTTGGAGCGGGACAGGGCCCAGAACAGAAGAATAGAAGCAATCACTTGACTGAAAGCGATATGGAAGACGGCAGTGAGGTTGGCCACCCTGAAGACATGGATGACAAAGAGCGAAACTTGGCAAGTGTAAGACATTTGCAGATTGAACTGAAGGTGCTGTCTGAGGATGTAAAATCGGTAGCCGTATGCTGCGAGACGATACTTCGATTACAGGGAGTCTCGGATGTCCATATGTTATCGTGATTGGATTCCTTTACGATGACGAGATATGAATTGAAGAACACATTAAGCCAAACATAGTCTGTGCTTATTCTTGCCTAATAACATTTGAATCCGATATGTTTCTTGCTTGAGTCGATGGTGTTCTTTTTGGTACAATATACTTCTAAGCAACAAGCTATAGTGACGTGGTTCAAATCAATTTTGCCTTGTTCACTTGGTGATGATGTCATTGTCGTAACGTTGGAGGGCAATCATGGGTAAGAAGAATGATAATAAAGTTTTAGCCCAAAATAAGAAGGCGTCCCATGATTATTTTATTGAGGACACTTATGAAGCGGGCATGGTGCTGACAGGGACAGAAATTAAGTCGCTGCGTATGAGCAAAGCGAACATTAATGACTCCTTTGCTACGATTCGCGGTGGTGAAGCGTTTATTCACAATATGCATATTAGCCCATTCGAGCAGGGAAACCGACACAATCCTACCGATCCAACGCGTGCACGCAAGCTGCTGCTGCACAAAGAGCAGATCAACAAGCTGATCGGGCAGACGAAGCAGGAAGGATACACTCTCGTTCCGTTGAAGGTATACGTTCGTAACGGATATGCGAAGCTGTTGATTGGACTCGGTCGAGGCAAGAAGAACTACGATAAGCGTGAAACGGCTGCGAAGCGGGATGCGGATCGTCAAATTCAACGCGCGCTGCGTGAGAAGCAGAAGTATTAAGGTTAGCTTGAGGGTATAATGCGATTTGCTACTGTTGTTAGCAGTATTCCTTTTGGATCATTTGTACCAAGGAAATGGCATGTAGCGTTGGCAACAAGTTGACTAACAACTTTCGTTTGAGTGTGTTATAATAAACGTGTCGGTAACGAACTACTGCACAGTATGGTATCGCTGCTGACCGAATACGAACATCATTGACAACTGAATAGTGTGGAAGGATACACTATCTGTGTCTTAACTAGATTCTCTTTAATTCAAGACTCTATTCCCCTGATGGGCGAGGCTCGCTTATCACTTATGGGGGCGTTCTTGGATTCGACGGGGATAGTTCGGGCTCGGGTAGCGGGTAGTGGGGACGCGTCCACTTCATCAACGCTAAAGCCATTTAAACGGCAAACAACAAACAAACTACGCTTTCGCAGCTTAATAACCTGTGAGCGTGCTTCTACTCTGCATCGCCCATGTGCCGAGATAGGGGCTCAACTTTTAGTGGGATACGCTGTCACATCTCCGCCTGGGGTGTGCTGAAGAAGACAATCAGGCTGACCCAAAGCATAGCCGGTTACGGGGCGATGCTCGGGTGACATCAAAACTGTGACTACACCCGTAGAAGCTCGTGTTGCGTTATCTTCGGACAGGGGTTCGAATCCCCTCGCCTCCACCATCATTAAGCCGACCGCATGAGGTCGGCTTTTTGCGTTGGAGGCGAAGTTACAGGATGAGAACCCCTGGGGTTCGCTCCGCGCGCAGGTAGCGTAGGATATTGCTTCGAAGGTAAGTCATCAGCGGACGAGCACGGCATCGATATCCAACCACTAAGAATGTCATCGGGGAATAAGCTACGAAGCAAAGTTAATGGAGATATCGATTATCCCCTCGCCTCCACCAAAAACCTGAAAAAACCGACCGCGTGAGGTCGGTTTTTTGTTTTGGTGGAAATAGGCGAAGTTACGGGATGAGAACCCCTGGGGTTCGTTCCGCGCGCAGGAAGTGGGGAATGGCTTCGTAGGAAGACAACAGCGAACGAGCACGGCATCGATTTCAACCACTAAGGTAGTCATCGAAGGATAAGCATCGACAGCAAGTTCAATGAAGAAAACGATTATCCCCTCGCCTCCACCAAAAACCTTGAAAAAACCGACCGCGTGAGGTCGGTTTTTTGTTTTGGTGGAAATAGGCGAAGTTTCGGGATGAGAGAACCCCAGGGTTCGTTCCGCGCGCAGGTAGCGTAGGATATTGCTTCGAAGGAAAGTCATCAGCGGACGAGCACGGCATCGATTTCAACTACTAAGGTAGTCATCGAAGGATAAGCAACGATAGCAAGTTCAATGAAGAAATCGATTACCCCCTCGCCTCCACCATCATTAAGCCGACCGCGTGGGGTTGGCTTTTTTTCGTTAGCAGCGTGGGATACGCCGCTGTCAGGAGTTCGGTCTCACGCGCTGGGAGTGAGTGAGAAGCATCGGAGGGAGATTTCAGCGTACAAACAGTTTTTTTGCTGTTGCAAATAAACGCGTCCACATACAAAGTTTTCTTGTTATAGTTATCTATATAAGAGTATTCATTGGTAACGCCGTATCTTCGCTCACACGATAGAATTAAATATATTAACTGATTGGTTGGTGGATCTGAATGGGAGGAAAATTCTGGCTAGTGGTACAATATCCACTGAAAAGTGTCACAGGCAGTCAACGTGATCGCTGGTTAAGAGATAAAGTAATGGAGTATTTGGAGATATCACTATCAGATGCTAACTTAGGCTATGTTGATGGATCAGATATGGGGAAGTGCATGTCCGACTCGAAAAAGTATGCTCTAAATATATTTTGTGTTGTTACGGAAGAAGAGCGGAGTATTGCCCTGGTGAAAAGAATTTTAAGAGATAGCAGGCTTGATTATACTCGTATAAAAATCGCTACAATGCCCTATGGAAAAGAAGAAACATACACTCTGAAATATACATATAAGAAGGGCGTTACTAATTTTTCACTATAGTATGAGACACCGACACTCTCGGTATGGCATACCCGATGATTAATTGGCACTTGAACATATATGCTCATTTTTTACAATTCAATTTCTTTCCTCACTGATAAGCTTGAGACACACCAAAGGATGAGAGGAAGGCATAACGATGCAGGGCATCATGATCATGACAAGTTTTCGAAATTAAAAGGGAGTGTATTTTTATTCTAGGGGTTTAATCTGTTTCTGATCTTACTTGGAATAACGTCGTTTATCGCGTGCTATCTCCTTTTGATATCACATATCCATGCCATTTTCCTCACACAGATCATCGCTGTTTTATATTTTATCGTGTACATGATTGACTTAGCTGGTATTTTTCCGAAGTCACCGACTAACATGTCTAAGCCGCTTATGTTTTTCGAAGTCATGAACACATCAATGGCTGTCTTCCGCCTCTCTTTGTAACGGCAATCAGGTATGTCGGTTCATGGATCATCTTTAGCAGGCTCTTTCATCACATTTCCGCCTGAAGTGTGAGGAAGGAGAGACTCAGGCTGACCCAATGGGGACGATGCCAGGTGACATCAATACTGTGACTACACCCGTGTGCTATTTTCAGAATGGGAAATAAATAAGAAACTAGATTATTTACTCAAAGATGGACAAGGCTTCAGTACGTGCAATCAGAGTACTATTAATTACGTCTCAAATGACGTGATTTTCTAATTGTCGCGTTTCAAATAAATCGGCAGATGAAAATAGGCACTATACCGATTTAAACCCTTTCATAATGAGATCCCAATGATGGTCTGAGCCTCTCCAATTCTTGCCTGGCGGAATCTTGACAGAAGAAACGCGCTGCAATCCCCAATCGTCATAAATGACGCCTTTTCCCCACTGATTATGGAAATTAACGATGAGTATCCTGAAATCTTTGTGCGAAATGCCATATAAAGTTTGTTCCAGGAGCCGCGCTTCCGAGCTTGAAGTTTCTGTACGAACGAAACAAACAGGGCCGGTTTTTATCGTTTTTAAAAATCTGGATACCCTACGGTCCATTGTCTCTTTAAACTTGGGGTACAGCTGGTTGGGATTATAAGGAACGGGGAAATCATGATACGAATCTACATGGTATTCTGTATCACGTAAAACATAATGATTATCG
Organism: Paenibacillus sp. MER 180; assembly: GCF_023713665.1. Classification (NCBI taxonomy): domain Bacteria; kingdom Bacillati; phylum Bacillota; class Bacilli; order Caryophanales; family Paenibacillaceae; genus Paenibacillus; species Paenibacillus sp. MER 180. The sequence continues at coordinate 64,884 of NZ_JAMAVT010000026.1, forward strand.
ACTATGTTTATAAGACGCAATTTGTCTAATTCCATAAATCCATTGAACCTTGTCTTGAGAAGATGCGAAATTTTCGAGGAAGGATAGGAAATAAACCAATCAAGAGGGCCACTAAATTTGCGGAGTTTTAATCTTCTTAATTGATGCGCAGTCTGGCACGTTGCTCCAAGGCTGATAAATGCATGGTAAGTTCTTCTGTTTTGATTCCAATCCAAAGACCGTCACCTCAAATTCATATAATTGGACGGGTACAAGGCATTTCCCCTATTCTATTCCTATTGTATGGGTATCTAGAAATTTAGCCTGTTCAAATGCCTAGATGAACATTTTTCGCTACGCCCAAAAAAGGCGGACATCCAATGAAAAAATCAAAAGGGTTGGAAAAGATTCGTACTAAAACATACGGATACGATGGGGCGCTTTATAATGCTGGATAAAGTGACGGGAACTATGGAATTAGAATTATTTCCTGACATTTACACGGCTTTTCTTGCTCTACAGGGGATAGGAATTAGGGATGAACGGCTGCAGAAAAAAACTAAACAGCCTTAGCCCGATGGAAGTACGAGCTAAAGCTGCTTAATCATTGTATTTTAATGTCTACTGACGGGTTTAGTTCAGACCAGGTGGCTCTATTGTTATTTAAATATTTATCCTTTTTTAGCTGTTTTAAATGAACTGCGTATTTGATCATACGTATCCGGAGCCGTGTTCTGTAGACTAAAATGCATGTAAACTTTATTTTCGGTAATCAGCGCAATCATTTCTTTATCATCTGCCGATTGAATGAGTACTAATGATCCCTTTGTGTCTCCGTCATCATAATCAGCAGATTCTACAACCTTCGGATCCTTCAGCTGCTCGTTCTCCGGAAGCGCTCTCTTAGCACCAACACGGAATTTACCTTGCACATCAGGGTGTATACTCTCATCAACAAACTTCGTTTTGGCCTCTTTCGTTCCATTGTGGTAGTTTGTGACATAGGATAATGCCAGCTTCTCATCCGCAGATCGATCCTGCGAATCTGCAGCATTATTACTTGAGCATCCAGATAATATAATCACTGCGGCTAATAAAATAGATAGAAATTTTGTGATGTTCTTCATGTTTTCCCCCTTGAAATATAATACTATTCGTTAGTCTATCAGGTATAGGGGGTATTTGGTAGTAAAATCCAGGTTGTTTCCATTAAATTAAGTATTAATTTGTAAAAAATGATAGAAATGATAGATTTAGATTCACCTAAAACGCTCCACTGCATCTATAAAACGTCCATCCATCAGTCGAACAATGTGGTTCACGATTACCTCACAGGGTGTTTTCATCCCATCCTCAATCCAATCCAGCAGCGTTCCTGCAAAGGCATGACTGTAAAATTGAACGATGAACGACCTGTCCTTTTCTGAAATCACACGGGAATCCGAAACTTCATTGATGACATTGCTCAGGAGTTCAAACAAAACCTGATTTAAAAACATTTCCAAATGCTCTTTTCCAAGAGAACGACATGTGTTCATGCAAAGCGCCTTGTTGCTTTCCACAAATTCTAAAATGATTAATAGCCCCTGCTGCCAAGTCGCATAGGATTTGTTATTCTGGATAGCACCTAGTGCCTCCGTTTTATATATCCATTCGAGCAGGTCATAAATATCCTGAAAATGATAGTAAAAGGTTTGGCGATTCAACTTGCAGGCTTCCACTAAGTCTTTAACCGTTATTTTATCTAAAGTCTTGGTGCCCAGCATATCCTTCAATGCATCAGCTAATGCATGCTTGGTGTACGGATGAATTGGAAACCTCTCCTTAGGATGCAATGTTTCTTATTATTCTACCATAACCTATGGATATTTTAGACATATGGCACTTGAAGTTTAAATTTTAGACACAGGGCTTTAGCTGTCTATTTTTATTGCATTCATACTCCTATAAAGTGGAGGTGTCAGGACCACTAAAGGAGGTTGTAAGGATGTATTATAGCAATGGTAACTATGAAGCTTTTGCCCGTCCAAAGAAACCACTCGGTGTTGATCAAAAATCCGCCTATCTGATCGGCTCTGGTCTTGCATCACTGTCCGCAGCCGCATTCCTCATACGGGATGGTCAGATGAAGGGGGAAAACATTCATATTCTTGAAGAACTCGATATTGCCGGAGGTGGATTAGACGGCATCTATGATGACGGTCGGGGGTTCATTATCCGCGGTGGCCGGGAAATGGAGAACCACTTCGAATGCCTGTGGGATCTATTCCGCTCTATTCCTTCACTTGAAACAGAGGGTGCATCGGTATTAGATGAATTTTACTGGCTCAACAAGGAGGATCCGAACTTCTCCTTACAGCGTGCTATTCTCAATCGTGGTGAGGATGCACATACCGATGGCAAATTCACACTTACTCAAACCGCTTCGATGGAAATTATCAAGTTGTTCTTTACTCCAGAAGAAGCGCTTGAAGATATGAAAATTACAGATGTCTTCTCGGAAGATTTCTTTAACTCGAATTTCTGGCTTTACTGGCAGACGATGTTTGCATTTGAGCCTTGGCATAGCGCGATGGAAATGCGCAGATATATCGCTAGATTCATTCATCATATCGGGGGATTGCCAGATTTCTCAGCGTTGAAATTTACAAAATACAATCAGTATGAGTCTCTTGCACTGCCGCTAATGAAGTATTTGCAAGGCCATGGCGTCACCTTCCAATATGCAACGACCGTAACGAATGTTGAGTTTGATATTACGGAGAACAAGAAGGCTGCTAAAAAGCTGGTCTATGTTCAAAACGGACAAGAAAAACACTTTGACCTGACTGAAAATGATCTGGTATTCATCACGAATGGCAGCAATACCGAGAGCTCCACTTTAGGCGACAACAACACTCCTGCCGTTATGAATACCTCCCTCGGGGGAAGCTGGGAGCTTTGGAAGAAGATCGCGGAGCAAGATCCTGCCTTTGGCCGTCCAGACAAATTCTGTGGCAACATTGCGGAAAGCAACTGGGAGTCTGCTACGGTTACAACGTTGGATGACCGAATCCCTCCTTACATCGAGAAAATTTGCAAGCGGGATCCATTCAGTGGCAAGGTCGTTACCGGCGGTATCGTGACAGTAAAAGATTCAAAATGGCTGATGAGCTTTACCTTGAACCGACAGCCTCACTTCAAATCGCAGCCAAAAGATCAGCTCGTCGTATGGGTTTACAGCTTGTATTGCGACGTGCCAGGTGACTACATCAAGAAACCGATGAAGGACTGCACGGGTATCGAGATCACGGAAGAATGGCTCTACCACATGGGCGTACCTGAAGCAGAGATTCACGATCTTGCCGTAAACTCCGCAAACTGTGTTCCTTGCATGATGCCTTATGTTACCTCTTACTTCATGCCAAGGGCTGCGGGAGATCGCCCGAATGTAGTTCCTGATGATTGTGTCAACGCTGCCTTTATCGGTAACTTCGCCGAAACACCGCGAGACACGGTATTCACCACAGAGTATTCGGTACGTACCGCCATGGAAGCTGTGTACACGCTTCTTGATATTGATCGCGGCGTGCCAGAAGTATTTGGATCCGCTTATGATGTCCGTGTGTTGCTGGATTCCACAGCGAAAATGATGGACGGCAAGAAACTAACCGATATGGAGCTGCCTCCAGCAATCCAATTAGCAGCAGCGACGGGTGTGCAAAAAGTTTCTCACACCAGAATCATGCAGCTGCTTAAAGAGTATAAGTTGATTTAAACATAGACGAAACGAGGAGTTCTGCCACTGGCAAGACTCCTCGTTTTTTATGGTGCGCCCGGCATGGGCGATAACTAGGCGGTGAAAGTCCGCTACAGGCTTGGCAGTAGGAACTGTTAGCTGAAGGCAAGGGTGTCCGTCGCGAGGCGGAATCTGAAGGAAGCCGGAGGC
>NZ_JAMAVT010000027.1:0-64659 GCF_023713665.1 Paenibacillus sp. MER 180
GGCTTCTTGATTGTTTATTCAGAGGATATAAAGCTGATTTTCCCTTTCCATTTTTTGTTAGATGAAGGGTCACTTTCTTATTGCCTTTTTTAGGTTTTCTGGGGATCAGTATTTTCAGGATAGACTGCCGCTGTAGTCATTCAACTAACGTGTCCCGTTAGCACAACGCGAACCGATAGCTCAAAATCCATTAATATGTAAATCGGGATAGTTCGCTATATTAATAATATTGCCAGAAGGGTCTGTAACATTGAATTCAGGAAATCGATCAATACCCCAAGTGTACGTTATTTCGGTCACTTCTTCACCAGCATCGACAAATCGTTGGTAGCATTCAAATACATCTGATGTTTTCATACAAAGAACCGCATAGGGTTTTCCGTCCGATACAATTTGGATAGGAACTGGTTGTTCTACTCGTTTTAAAAACAAAAAGGGTCCTGGTTCAAGCTTCAGGTCTGATTCCTCTTCAGTTTTCCAGCAATGTGTAAAGCCGAAATACTTTTCATACCACGCAACGGATTCATCGATATTTCTAACTGGCAGTCTAACCTGAACTACAGTATGAACAAGTGTTTGACTCTTTGATGTGGTGTTCATTTGAAACCCTCCCTCAAGAGTAATTATTCACTGCCTTCCATAATTTCTCCGCTGCAATAAATAATCCTCTAAACCATCAAAGCCGTGGAATGAATAACTTTCATTCCACGGCTTTCGAATCGCATGAATCCAATCGACAGTCGGTTCCAGATGGCCAACCGGTTCGGTGAGGCGATTCAGCACCTTCTGCACAGTAATGATCATGTATTAGTCCTCCTTATGGTTGGATTATGTTCGTTATGTAATCTATCAAAACAAGTGAAGCAAAAAAAAAAGTTACAAGTAATTCTATGGATCTTAATTAAATTCCTTTGTTCATTCAACTATACTACTATCCGTTAGCTCAATAGTCTTATGTTTTAATTAGAGTCGCTGCTTATAGTTATGAGGCTTGCCGAACACCTAATGCAGTGACGTCCCGACGGGCTTAGGGGGCTGGATGTGGTCACTCGCTTCTCAGTGTGACCCGGACAGCCATTGCATTTAAGGAGTTCTCAAAATAGCTATATACTTCATCTGCAATTTCCAGAAACTCTTCAACAAGTACATTACTATCCAAGTAACAAGCATACAGATAATCAATTAAAGCGGAGTCAATCTCACAATAGTTTAATATGGCATTCTTCATCTTAATAATGTCATCTTGCCATACACCTGTATCTTCTAAAACCAAAGAGTATAATGCACGAATTAATCTCTTAGAGTAACCTTTTATTAATCTAGTTTTCATTGTGTTATCACTAGCATTAGAAAGTAAACTATGTCTACGATCTACTTCCTTCTTGGTCTCTGCATTTAAGTCTAAAATGAACTCTGGAGAAATAATTATCGGTGGTACTTTTTCACCAACGTCATGACCATATATGCAAACACTAATTATCTTTACCCAAAAACCCCAATCATTTGGTTTACTTAATACATCGTCAATGGAGCAAATTGTGGTATCAATCTTAGTTACTACTGGATATTCTTCCAAAAGCCTGTCTTTAATATTTGACAATCTTTCGTAATCAATATCTTTGGGATTTACACATACAATAGTAAAGTCTGCATCTGACTTAAAAGGTTTAGCAGTTCCTTTTGGAATCGAGCCACACATATAAATGCTATGAATCTTACCTTTAAATTCGGTAAGTATATTATCTATATACTTATCAACAAAATCCTTATATTCACTTTGTATTACAATTCTATTTATAACTTTTTCTAATATCATATAGACTCCTCCCAAAATAAAAAACGCCCCAAAGCAAAATGCTCTGGGACGATATTAATCGCGGTACCACCCAGGTTGCTGTATTTTCACACAGCCACCTTAATTGACTATAACGGGTCAAACCGATGGGTATTAGCCATACTCTGGAACTGGCATTTTCAATCAGTACTCTAGGGTTTTCTCAGTCATGAAACCCTTTCCTGTGAAGAGTTTAATGATTTACTTTTGTTCCATCATTGATTTACGGATATTGGTTAAATATTACTCTTTCCCGTCATCTTAGTCAACAACTTGCTCAAGAAAACTGCCAGTTAGTTCAATAAAAAGGACGCTCCCGCGCCTTCGCTTGGGCTACGCCCTCCTCATTATATTCCATTTCCAATTACTTATTAAAGAACGTACGCGGGTAGCATGTAGTGCTTAAACAGGGGACTTATCTTAGCCTAAGCACTAAGAAAATACTTTATTTTCACAGTCTAGAACTTTATTTGCCTAGTTTATCAAGAGCTATGTTTAGGAGAGTCAGATAAAACAAAGGGTTCTATATATTAGTCATAGCTAATATATATAGAACCCTTTTTAGCATGCCCATTTTAATCACACGGATACAAATGTCCTGTATAACTAATTCCTCGATCGTATAGTTCGAGTCGATCAATCAGTGTCACAAATCAATATTCATTATAATCATTGTGCTCCCACTGCATTTTACTATATTCATACTCTATATCCGCTTGAAGCTCATTTTGATGGGACATCATTAAAACAACACCAAACAAAAAATAAGCTAGTTCACCAAAAAAGTCGGTTACAGTTATAAAATCAAGTTTCAGAGGCTTTCCGAAATGACCTAAGAGATTTTTATCAGTGGGATATCGAAATTTATCTGCCTCAGTGTCAAAATCATGTAGCTGTGTAACATAACGCCTTACATGGTCAATTGTTTTATCATCCTCTGAAGGTCTTGCATGATTCAGAATATCACCCTCAATTATATTCCAAATACCACGAAGCTTATGCTTTTTCCTATTTACCTTCCTAGCTGCTTCCTGAAAATCAAATGAGCATTCTTCGAATAGAATTTCTTTCATTGCTAATTCAATACCGTTTCTGAATAAGTAACCTATCGGCATAAATAATGATTTCTTGCACTTAGGGTTTAATTTAATATATTCCACTAAGAATTCAGCGGATTCTGTATAACCTTTTACATATGGACCAAACTTTTTTCTTTTATATGAATATCCTAAGACGCTTTGACCATAATAAGTGCCTCCCACTTCTAAAAAAATTGGTTTGTATTTCTTATAATTCTCGCTGCCTGTATGATTATTTTTATAGTAGGCATTAAGAATATTAAAAACCACTTCCATTTTAGATGCCAAAGCAATTAAATTTATATGTGTCTGCTCTTCAAAAAATAGCCGAATAGTAAAAACCTTAGTTCCTTCATCAAAAGGATCACCATCTCTTTTAAGACTTAGACTGAATGGATACCTAAAAGAATCGGAATCCCGATCAATGCTACTCATATCTTCAAATAAATCCTGAAGCCATAAAAATTCATCCCTATTTTTTTCAATATTCTCACTTATAAAGGGTTCAATCTTTGTAAGAATTTCCGATAAATTATGAAAAGTTTCCTTTACAAACAACCGACCTTCCGCCAAATCTGTAATGTTCTTTAAGGCAATAGCCTTGAGAATTAGCTCAAGGCTATGTCTATATAGGAAAACGATTGGAAAAAAATATGTATCAAGTCTGTCTATCCGTGGATGATTTAAGATATGTGTCGTTAGAATATTTGCTGCTTTCTTAAAGTCAAAAGCATATTCAAAAAAGTCTTCATCCAATTTCGGATTACTCTTTAATATAATTCTATTTTCATCATTACCTAGTTTAAATAAGTCCGCATCAGGCCTAGGCCATTTAGTCTCTATTTCGAATAAATTAGTTTCTTCCACTGTGTTTCTTCTCCTCACGTTTTTGTCTTTATTAAAGATAATTGCTAACTGTCTCGCACGTTAAAGAAAACTTATTAGTTACGCAAGTCTACTTTATTTAAAAGTACAGGCTACGCACAACCTATTATCGATCAGTGTTAACTAACCTTCATGCCAGTTTTCAGAATGAGAAGACATTCCCTCAAATTTTTTGATAGACCTCGGCATACGAAAACTTAAGTTGCTCTCTCAGTTTCTTGTTTTCGTCTTCAAGTTTCTTCATCTTCCGTTTTAACGAAGCAATGATGGCGTCCTTATTGTTTTCATCCATCTCTCGCTTGATTTGTTTGGGTGTTGGAACTTGAGCTTGCTGCTGACGAAACGATTCAATGCGCACACGTATTTCAGGATTGTTATAGAGCGTCGCTTTGCTTACGCCAGAATCAGTTGCTACGCTATTAAAATTGATGCCCTCTTTGGCTTTTACAAGCCGTCTAATCGACTCATCCACTCTTTGTATGGTCTTTGCTTTGCGAGCCTCATGAACCTGCTTTAAATGCGCTCTGCGATCGTAATCAGACATGTTTTACACCTTGCTTTCCTTTGATACGCTCCATTCGTCCAAAGACGATGTTGCCTTTCCTGATCGTCTCATAGATGCTGGTCAGACGATCAAGGTTCTTTTTGTTTTTCTCCGCAATTTCGTCGCGGCCGTATTGTTTGGCAACTTCTATCATTTTTGAGGTAGATTGAATATGAATTTCGTACTTAGGTACGTCCATGTCAGAGAGACCGACAGCTAAGTCTTTACAAGGGCCGCCGCCGTTACAAGTTAAACAGGGGGGTTCTTCCGCGTATGGACAATTACCATTTACACGAGCCCGACAGGAGCCGTAGGGATTATCGATCGCATTTAGCTTCTGATCACGCCAGAGCGTTTCCAGGATATCGTACGGGATTTCTTCATCCTTATGAATCTCATGGATTTCCCCATTCATATCAAAGCTAAATACACCTTGTTTGACAACCGTTTCAAATGCTTTGCGCTTAGTATTGTCGAGAAGTTTGGCATAGCGAATTGTCATCTCAGGGGATGCATGCGCCAATAACTCTTGAACGATTAATATATCTGCTCCGCCGTTGAGCATCTTAATCGCATAGGTATGACGAAATTGATGAGTTTTAAAGTAGAATACTTTTCCGCTTTCATCAGTGATGTTCACATTTCTTGCCAGGCAGTTCAATTTCTCTCCAACCCATAATTGAGAATACGGTCTGCCTTTTCTTGAACCACGAAGTCGAATAAAGATGTACCTATCTGGATTGTTGTCCTCATTGCTGTTCTCAATTGAATTTTTTATTAGAGCCGCTAACATATTAGCTAATTCGTCATCGATTGGAATGCGATGACCCTTCACAAAGGTCTTTTCAATATCAGTTTCAATGTAGTATTTTCCGTTGATTCTTAACAAACAGTCTTGTGTTAATCCCAATACATCTGAGATACGCAAACCAGTCTTGAACGCTATCCATACCAAAGGTTGGACCTCTGGATGCAGATGATTTAAGTTAGCAAACAGTTGTTCTAATACATATTCCGGTATGTAATCAATTTGATCGTAAGGTTTCTTTTTACGTTTTGGTCTGTCTTCGGGAAAAAGCAGTTGTCTTGTATTGGTTTTAGGAGCAATGTCATATTCATAACGCTGAATGTCATCTAAAAACTTACTTACAGCAGATAGATTGTATTTAATGTAGGATTCAGGGTTTGAGTTGCGCTTTGCAAGCTTTTTTGCACTTTGGTGGAGCCATTCAATATATTTTAAAATATGGACTCTTTGTAGATCCTTCAAGTCAGTCCATAAAGGCTCCAAGTTACAAATGAAGTTTAAGAACTCAGGAATAACATACATATAGACTACTGCAGTAGACCATGCGAAATTGTTTTTGTTTAAAAGACGTTGCTTTAAATATCCTTTAACATTACTCCGCATTGAAGGGTTTCTTATTTTCGAGAAGTCAACAAAATATTGTGATTGTGACTTATTATAATTAATCCCATATATAGCATGCAAAGTTCGAATATCCCATCGATCTTTATCCCATTCCTCGCGAGTATCGATAAGTTGAGATAATGTAGAATGCATAAGTCTCAAAAAGTGTGTAACTGAACATTTGACTATTTGTTCTCCATGCAAATCATGTTTCCTAATCGTTTGTGTAAGGATATTCTGGTTCTCCAACCAAAACAACCACTCCCGGTCCGCCTTATCAATGTTTAAATCTAGCAAAGACTCTAGTCGAGGATGTTTTTCATTAAGAAATCTTGTGAGCCGGTTTATGTTTGTGAAATTAGTTCCGAATAGGCTTGAAAAAGACCATTCATCATTAAATAACTTATGGAACACAACATACTTCATTTCAAGATTAACAACCGGGTTATGAAACTCGAAACGAATATTTCTATTAGATCGATTATATTTGTTTCGTTGATCCTGAAAGTTAGCTACTATTGAACCAATTTCATCTACACTCCATGTATTTTCATTTTTGAAATAGGGATTCTCGACTTTGCGAAACGACACAGATCTATCACTATGAACTAACCGTTCTTGATAGCTGGAAATCTCTTGTTCAAGCCGATTATAATGCAGCCTATTCGCATTCACATGTCTTTCATTCCGTAACACCACTGTCAGTTATCTCCTCTGATTTTATATTGTCAAGCTGAAATGCATGCTGAGCTTTCTCCCAATTCTCACGAATATCTTCTTCCGATGGATGGACATACATATTCATAGTTGTTTGAATATTGGCGTGTCCTAATCGTTCTTGCACTTGTTTGATGTCTTTCGTTTGACGGTAGTATATTGTTGCATGCGTGTGCCGCAGCAAGTGAGGGTGAATGTGCATCCCTGTTTTCTTACGCAGCACTTTAAATAAGGCGCGAACATCGCGATCATTCATCGGTTGTCCAACACGGTTTCCCCGCAGTTTAACAAATACGAAATTCGTATCGATTTCAAGATCATCAATCACGTTGTATAGGTAGTCGTCGTATAAATCCATGAGTCCCTGCGAAACATACAATTCCCGTTCACCTGTCTTGAGTTTAGCTCCATTCTCCAATTCACCGCGGTCCGTTAAACGTATTCGATGGCCGTTCTTGTGATCGAATACGAAGTCTTCCATGAAGAGTGATAATGCCTCCCCAATACGTAGTCCCGTTTCAAACAACAGCTGAATCAACAATCGATCACGAATGTTCGTTGTGGACTCGTAGATGTGTTCGACTTCATCCTTATGCAAAGCCTTAGGTTTTCTTCTGGGTTCTTTCAGCTTTAAAACGTTCTTATTCGTCGGGTTTCCTTCATTTACATGATGTAGGAATCCCTTATATTTACTATGACCACCTATAAACACCTGTCTTACCAGTTTATCTACCATATCGTTTTGGATCTCTTGAATACGGAAAAAGTAATCATATAAGTTTGTTACTACTGTGATTATAAGATTCACTGATTTTTCTGTTCTTTTCGCTTCAATCTGATGTAAAGGAGTAACTTTCCCGCTTTCAAACGGATTACGCAACCACCCTACAAAGTCTGCAAGATCCTTAACTCCTACTTCTTTATAATCTATCTTCCGCTCTTCAAGATAAGTGAAATACTGTTTTAATGCATAGCAATAAGTCTTTAGTGTGTTGTTGCTTTTACCAGTCTGATCCAGGTATTTTAAATACTTCATCACAGGAACAACTGGAACACCTACCTCATCCAACAGCAAATATCTCTTTTTATTATCATTTAGAATTACTTCTTGTACTCTCACAGCGTCACTCCCAACGAAAGCATTTATCCTCAATATATTAAATAATTTATACTAATTTTATAAGCCACAGTTAATAATTCTATTAAACAAAAAATAGAGGAGATTAGCTCATATATTGAACTAACCATCCTCTATTTACGTTACTACAATTAACCTAGTCTAACACTTTATTTTTCAGTCTATAACTTTATTTTCTTTCGTCACGTCTAACTCCTGAAGAGCGGGAGAATGGGTTACTGCAAAGTTTGGTATTGATCAACAGTTGTACGAAGATACCTTGAGCATATTCAATGAGAAGAGAACATAATCTACGGAGCCTCATTGAGAAATGCACGTTATTAGATAGGAATCAGATCCTATATGCTGGCGTGTATTTTTTTTTTGTTATTTTCGATTTGTTTGTAGGGAAATGATAGATTAAAAACTAAAATATTTCCCAAAAAATACATGGAAATCTTTAATTATGCAAGAGATAATAGTATACATGTCGCTGTATTTCCGTGCGTTCAGTACCGTGCCAAGTGAAAAAAAACGAATTTGAAATCGTTTTATGAAAAAACTTATCAATAATTGGGGTGTGTCAGATGAAAAAGAGTGTTATCATATCGGCTTTTGTGGGTGTATTCATTATAGGGACAGCAAGTGGATTTGCAGCTTCGAACTACAAAGAAGTAAAAGCTCTATTGTATCCCTCTGTGAAGGTAGATCTAAATGGACAAGAAGCCAGTAATGTAAAGGCACTGATGTATGAGGGGACTTTATATTTACCAGTGAAGTCGATGACGGATTATTTCGGGCTTACTTCTAAATTAGAATTTAATAAGAAGGATAATAAGATTACAATTGGTGGGCCGAAATATCTTAATCTGCTCAATAGCGAGTCCAATAATTTTTATCAGGTTATGGTGAACGGAAACTGGGGTGCAACATATCAAACCAACGAACGAAAAATGGTAAGCAATTATTACATGGGTGTTGATATTTTTCTGCAGACAATAGATAATTCGAACTTAGAACAATATACGAAGGCATTTCAACAAAAACTTAGTAGTATAGGTTATACCGTTTCTAATGAAACAAATCGAAAGATTGCTGGTGAGAATGCAAAAGTATTGGATTATAAAACGGATGGATCGATAGGGAAAATAGCGATCCTTCATAAGGATGATGATTTCGTAACGATCATGTTCTTCGTTGATAAAACTCGTTATAAAAAAGAGGATATGAATGAGTTCGATAACATTGTAAAGAGCTTTACTATCCAACAAGCAAATCGGTAGGTAAAAGGATATATGTGACTCTAGCTAAATAGTAACCAGCGGAGAATACATAAAAGATATAAAGGCCAAGTTTAGCTAATAAACTTGGTCTTTTTTTGTGAACTTATCAGTCGTATTGCCTGTCCATATCGAATTCAGGGTATGTGAACTTACACATGTCGCAAGAAATCGATCCGTAGTTCAAAATGTCGAATTTCCCATCCTTTTTACCTATATTTGCTGTATGATTAACGTATAGATTGGAGATGAAAATTCTTCTAATGGAGGGAAGCATTATCGAAATCTTATCGAGAGTCAAGGAACTCATGTCCATCAATATCAATAGTCTATTTCAGAAGTCGGAAGACCCTGAGACAATCATTGATGATTACATGCGGAAGTTGAACGATGATCTCGGCAAGGTGAAGGCTGAGACGGCTTCCGTTGTTGCAGCAGAGCAGCGAGCCAAACGAGCATTGGACGAGTGCGCAGCGGAAATCGCAAAACTGCAGCGATATGCGGAGAAATCAGCGGCAGACGGGAATGAAGCAGGGGCACGTGCTTTTTTAGAGAAAAAGGCAGTTCATTCGGAAAAGTTGCAGCAGCTGCAAACCGCTTATGATATGGCAGCTTCAACTGCTTCTCAAATGAAGCAGCTGCAGGACAAGCTGGTCTCTGATATCGGCGAGCTGGAGACGCGGCGTGCAGCACTTAAGGGGAAGCTTGCAGCGGCCCAGGCACAGGCACGAGTAAATGCAAGCAACTCTATACATGGAGATCAGGCTTCGGCATTCGATGCGATGGAAGACAAGGTGAACCGCGCTTACGATGAAGCGATGGCGCTTGCTGAACTTCGAGGTGAGAAGAAAGACGATTTGGACGAGCTGATCGAGCAGTTGAAGAAGGAAAAGAATTGAATCTCGATTCATAGGCACTACATATAAATAGATACTTTCTATGCTCTAGGGGTGAATAGGTTGCCGGTTATTGAATATAAATGCCCGAACTGCGGTAGCGGGATGGAGTATGATACGTATTCGGAGATGTTAACCTGTCATAGCTGTGGAAGAGAAGACAATGTTCAGGACATGCAGGATCCGATGACCAAATACGTGTTCACAGAGGAAGATGCTGCGGAGGAATATCACTGCCATAGCTGTGGCGCTGTCATTATCACAGAAGCAGAGACGAGCGCAACGAGCTGCAGCTTTTGTGGATCTGCCGTTGTATTAGGAGATCGATTGACGGGGAATTTGGCGCCGGTGAAGATTATTCCTTTTGCCATTAGCAAGGAAGAAGCAGTGATGAAGTTCAAAAGATGGTGTGGAAAGGGACTCATTACTCCGAAAGGGTTCATGTCAGCGAATCGAATTAAGGGAATGACGGGGATGTATGTCCCATTCTGGCTCTATGATTTGCAGAATGAAATTGAGGTCCATGGCAGCGCCACGAAGGTCAGCAAATACCGCTCAGGCGATTACGATTATACAGAAACAGCATACTATGATTTCTATCGCGAGATTTGCCTGGACTATATAAAAGTTCCTGTGGATGCTTCGGCAAAGATGACAGATGAACTTATGGATAAGCTCGAACCTTTTCCCTATGAAAAGCTTGAGAACTTTAAGACTCCATACTTAGCAGGTTATGTTGCTGAAACGTATAGTTATGACAAGGAAGAGCTGCTGCCGCGGGTAAAGGAAAAAATACAAGAGTATATTTTTGAATTCATAGATTCAACCGTAACGGAATATACGTCAGCGAAGTATGACAATGTTCATATTCACACGGAGACGCAGCGAGCTGATTATGTACTGCTTCCGGTCTGGGTACTGCATTATGACTATAATAAACTGGAATATACGTTTGCGATGAATGGACAGACGGGCAAGGTGGTCGGCAAGCCCCCGATCAGCAAGTCGAAGGTGTTCGCATGGTTTGCGGGATTATCGGCGATATTCTTCCTCGTATTTCAGCTTGTGTCCTATTTGTATATAGGAGGGAAATTCTGATGAGAAGGAATCGTGTTATCGCTGTCGTCCTGCTGTTCGCAGCATTGCTGCTCGCCATCCCCATGGAGATGATCACGGGAAGCGTCAGTGCGGCTGCCAAGAATAACAAGCAGTTAATTGATGATTCCGTAGGTGTACTCAGTAAGAAGGAAGTAAAAGAATTGAACGAGTTGGCCAATCGGTATGGATCGGAAATAGGGATCAATATCATCGGGATTGTAACAGATAAAGATCAAGGGACTTGGGAAGTGCTACAGGATTTATACGCGAAGAATAACTCCAATGAAGATTTTTCTGTCAGTAATGCAGCTGTGCTGATTCTGAATACGAATCACGAGAAAATCTACATAAATGTATTTCAAAAGGCGGCAGATCATTTGGACGATGAACGGCTAAGCAGCATAACCGATATTGTCGCTGATGAATACGGGGAAGGCCGTTATAAGGCTGCTTTTCAAAGGTATATCGAGTCCGTCTATCAGTATGTAACAGCGGGATCGCAAGCAGTTGACTCGGGTAAGAACAGTACCGTTAGCAGTATGATCAGCAGCACGAACGATGGGACTACGTTTACGAGCACGACAACCACGACGAGTACATCAGGCACAACCAGCAGCACGTTTACGAGCACCTCCACCAGCACTACAAACGGGACTAGCTTCACCAGTTCAAGCAGCAGTGAGAGTTCAAATGGTGCAATGAATAGCTCCAATCCAAGCATGTTCAAAAAATGGAGCGACCCCAGTTATAAAAAAGGAAACCAGCTGATCTTCGATGAGGCCAAGCTGCTGACTGGGCGAGAATACGAAGAGCTGCAAGAACTGGCAAAGCAGTACAGCGAAGAGCGAAAAACAGATATGATTATTTATACGACCAATGATCCACTTGCTTACGATGTAAAGAGAATGACCCAAGACTTCTATGATGAATATGGCCCAGGTTATAAAATGCGTCATGGCAACGCTATCATTTTAATGGTAGACATGACACATAGAGAGATATATCTTGCTGGATTCTATAAGGCGAAGGTATATTTCGACGATGATAGATTGGATCAAATCAGAGATAAGATTGCCCCGTATTTAGCGGATAAGGAATACAAGGATGGATTTTTAACCTATCTGAAGACGGTTCATAAATACATGGGCTACCGCCCAGGAGTGAATCCTGACAATCTCTTATTGAATATATGGGTTCAACTAGGTGCGGCTTTAGTCATTGGAGGCGGCATCGTTACGCTGCTCGTATATCGTTCCGGCGGACGGGTTACCGTAGATGCTCAGACGTATGAAGATCCGAACTCAGCAGGTTTGGTTGATTATTCGGATCAATATATCCGTACCTGTACAACAAGAACGAGAAGATATAGCAGCAGCTCCAGCTCCAGTTCAAGCGGTGGTGGAGGCAGTGGAGGCGGAGGAACGACTTCGGGTGGTCATTCGCATAGCGGCAGCAGAGGATCATTTTAGGGGAGAGACGGGGGTTAGCATATGTTTTTTAAGAATCAATTTGCAAATGTGGTGGAATGGGAAGAGTTCCGCGATGATATGATCTTTTGGAAATGGAGCAATCGAGAGATCAAAAAAGGAAGCAAGCTGATTATCCACGCGGGTCAAGATGCGATATTTATCAATAATGGCAAAATCGAAGGGATCTTTCAGGATGATGGCGAGTACAGCATTGATTCCGATATCATTCCATTCCTTTCTACACTCAAAGGTTTTAAGTTTGGCTTCAACAGCGGAATGCGGGTAGAGGTGCTTTTCGTCAATACGAAGGAATTCACGGTCAGATGGGGCACGCGAAATCCAATCCTGATTCCTCACCCGAAACTCCCAGGCGGCATGCCAATTCGTGCGAACGGCACGTTCAACTTCAAGGTGAATGATTATGTTACCTTGATCGATAAGATTGCCGGAGTCAAAGAGAGCTATCTCGTCGAAGATGTGAAGCTGCGAATCACTTCGATTCTGGATCAATTGTTAATGAAGTGGATTGCAAGAGAAGGCAAGGACTTATTCAATTTGCAGGCGAATGCATTTGATATTTCCAGAGGGATAAAGGAAGATCTGGACATGGAAGTAATAAACAATGGACTTACTATAACAGGCTTCCAGGTCATGAGCTTCAATTACCCAGAAGAAATCCAAGACATGATTACGAAGACGGCATCCTATGAGATGATTGGCGATATGCAGAAGTATCAGCAAGTTGCGATGACGGACGGGATCGCTTCCGGTGATGTACGCGGCGGGGGAATGGCCTCAGATATGGCAGGCATGATGATGGGAATGAACATGGCGAACGAGATGATGAAAAATATGAATCAAGTCCAGCAGACGGCAACAGGCGAATCAGCAGCATCATCCGATGCTAGTGCTTCCATTACTTCTGCTTCTACGGAGGGAAATCAGAAACCGAACTTCTGTCCGAACTGTGGAGCGAAGAATGAAGGCTCTAATTTCTGTCCGAATTGTGGCCACAAGCTGGGGTAACGGTGATCGTAAAACGGAAGATGGATTACGGTCGGAATGAAGCAATCATAGTTTCCAATGGAAATGAGGGTTAGTAAAGAATGCTAGAGCAACGGCTGAAACAATATTTGCGTGAGCATGAAGCGTTCATGCGTGATTTGCGTATCGTTCAGGAGCTACAACTGCCGCAATGCTATATTGCGGCGGGATACATTCGCAACTATGTATGGGACAAGCTTCATGGGTTCGATAATCGCAGCAGACATAGTGATATTGATGTTGTGTATTTTGATCGCGATGATGTATCCGAGGAACGGGATTTTCGCTTGGAGCAGGCACTGATCCAGCAGACGGGCAATGAGAAATGGTCGGTCAAAAACCAAGCGAGGATGCACACTCATAATGGTGTGGAACCTTATTTATCTACATGGGATGCACTGTATCACTGGCCAGAAACGGCGACGGCTGTCGGTGCTCGTCTGGACGAACACGATCAACTGGATATTTGTGCACCGTATGGACTGGAAGATTTATTTCAGCTCGTCGTGAGAAGATGTCAGCAGTTTCCGAATCACAGCTATTATGTGGAACGGGTTAGCAAGAAGAATTGGAAGGAACAGTGGCCGCTTATTACGATCATAGAATAAATGATTGAATATGGAATTTGTGGTGAACACGACTTCGAAATCGACGAACAGCAATACGGATTTTTCGAATAGTATCCGTCTTCTTAGCTTAATTACTGTCCGATGAAAATAGTAGACTGAAAAATAAAGTATTATACCGTGTTAATTGTAGTATCGTATATAGAGGATAGTTAGTTCATTATATGAGCTACTTTCCTCTATTTTTTGTTCAATAGAAATCTTAACAATAGCATTAACACTTTGTATAAATTATTTAATATATTGAGGAGAAAGGCTTTCGTTAGGGGGGGGTTGTGAGAGTACAAGAAGTAATTTTTAATGATAATAAAAAGAGATATAACGAAAATATCAGTAGTATCAAATAGAGATGGGAGCTTAAAGATGGCGAATAGAATTGTTGGGGACTTGGAAAATAAACTAATCATCTACGGGTACAGGAAGCCTCTGCGTTCGCATACTTAATTACCTTTTCTTCCTGAGGGAATAGTTGATGAATTTATAGATGCTACAGTGGTACGAGAGCACGCCAGTAAAGAACAAGAGATTTATCAAATTTATTACTGGATTGAAGGGGATGGAGAATTCATTTTTCGAATAATTGTCTCGTATCTCGAGGATTCAATCACCATCCTTGCAGATGATGCTAATATCGCGGTGCGTGCTTATAAGGCTCTTTGCGAAAGTTTGGCACGATGGAAGTTACATTGAAGCTAATGGGTAATGATAGTGAAGTTGAGCAAACTGCAGCAGCGGTCAGCTTTGTCATTGAAGTAACGGGCAGGATAGTTAAAATGTTATATTTTATAAAAGCAATGTAAAGGAGTGTTTTTTTGATTTCCAATAACATATATAAAAAAATCGTATCAAATGCTGAAATTCAAAATATCCTTTTGGAGTACTTTGATTTTGAAATGATTAAAGCAAGTAGAAATACGAAAGATTATTTCTTCATAATTGATTATCAAGCAACAGTTTTAGCCCAAGATGCATCTGGAGGGATTTTTGCTTTAATCGAAGATATTAAAGATTCACCAATTATATATGTTAGTTCCGAGGGACAAGCAGGTAAAGTCGGTGAAAGGTTTGAGGACTTTATCATTGTAATGGTCACTTGTCCATTCTGGAGAGATTTATTGAAATTCTCTGGAAATGGACAAGTGTCAGAAATGAGAAGGGCTCTACCATTCTTAAAAGATGAAATATTAGAGGACTTTCCAAATATTGAGGAATATAAAAATATGATTATTTCTGAATTATCCCTTTGGACAATTTCAGACCCAGTGCAATCGCTATATAATTCGATTGTTTCAGAACCTCAAATTCCTGTTTTTTCTATCGAAGGTGACAAATTTGATTCATTATTTAACTCATATGTAGTGACAGATAATCCTCACTGGAGAAACAAAGTTCAATAAGGGGGAGTATTAATGAAGAAGCGTGCTTATGAGGGATTTTCTTTAATTAAAGAAACAGAAACTGACGGTTTTATTTATGGTGAGATAACAGACCATCTTCATTATGACGATGATGTAGGTTGCTTGACAGGAGATGGATTTGTTCAAGCGCCAGATGGAAGTAGGGCAGGAGTAATCTGGCAGGTCGAGGATATTGTATCTGTTTCTGTATGTATAGAACCTGAGGAGGACAGATGGGGAGTTTATAATGTATGGTTTGACAGACCCATAAAATCGAATGCAGATATAGTTCATAATTTCCGAAGGGTGTTACCACTATTAAAAGAGGCATATCACGAAGCAACTGGTAAGAGAAATTAAACAGTAATGTTATCTGACTTTCTTAAAGTTAGGTCTTGATAAACTAGGAAAATAAAGTTATAGACTGGCATCGCTCCTTAAGCACCGATTTTAATTCCGTGGAACAATCCAAAAAAACGGCCGCTGTTCGCATCGTCTGCGACAGGGCCGATTTTTGTTTTTCGCAGACTAGCTTCAAATTGCTATTCTTGCCAAACACTCATAGGATCCCATGGCTTGATCTGATTTCCATATTTTCCGGCCAAAAAAGCTTTCATGTCTTCCAGTTTAGCAGGCACCTCGTTCCAAATTGGAAGGGGTGGTAACCCTCGTTTGCTTTTCAATAGGATGTCCACTGTAACATACAAGCGTTCTGGCTGAATCCAATGAAGGAAGCGGGAAATATCAATTTGCTTGGTTAGGGACAAGGCATCAATTTCGTCATTGTAATGCTTGTTGAACTCGCTGATCAGGTTCAGGAGGTAGTCTCTCTGCTCCTTCACGAAGTCCAGGCCGCAGATGGCGCCATGTCCTGGAACAACGAT
Source organism: Paenibacillus sp. MER 180 (assembly GCF_023713665.1). Taxonomy (NCBI): domain Bacteria; kingdom Bacillati; phylum Bacillota; class Bacilli; order Caryophanales; family Paenibacillaceae; genus Paenibacillus; species Paenibacillus sp. MER 180. The sequence goes on from NZ_JAMAVT010000027.1 coordinate 16,282, forward strand.
TTCGGGTTTCATTTCATCAATAATGCGATCAAGCACTTTAACCCAATTGAGGGTTCCCTCTTCGCTGTATGCCGTACAACCGTTAAACACGACATCGCCGCCGAACAGCACTTTTTCTTTTGGCATCCACAGCAGCAAGTCACTGTCAGAGTGGGCCGGAGCTACGTTGTATATCATAACTTCCGTATCGCCGAGACGGATGTTGATATCGTCCTTTATCTCAATATTCGGGAGCACCCATTCTACGCCTTCCAGGTCGAATCCTTCAAATTCCGCTGCAAAAAAACGCTCGCCCGAAGTCGATTCCGGAGAATCCTTTCCTCTTCTGATGACGCTGTCCATCCAGGCGATATTTTCGGTGAGACGCTCTCTAGACGCTTCCTTGTGCATAATAATGCAAGCATCTTCAAACACTTTGTTTCCCCAGGCATGGTCGCTGTTATAGTGCGAGTTCACCACATATGCGGGAGAGCTGCCGTTGCTTACTTCCATAAAAGCCTCCCGCATTTCCCGCGCATGGAACAAATCAAAGAACGTGTCATACACCAGCCCTTCACCCTTGTTGATGAACCCGGCATTGGCCCAACTGATGCCGCGATACGGCGAAATACCGGCAAAGACTCCATCTGCGACTTCAAAAAATTTAACGCGAGGTTTTTGGATAATACGTCCATACTTCATGAGAATTCTCCTTTGCGTATATGTTTTTGAGGTAAGGCATACTGACTATGTCTTTATAATAGAGAATGGAAAACAGAAATGCAAGCAAGTACTTGCATGCATTTATTCTATACTATATGATAATCGCAGAATAACATCACACTACATGGATGGAGGCGCTGCAACATGAAGCTAGTAACCTTTCAAACGAAGACATCTCAGGAACCTTTGTTTGGGCTTGTAATAAACAAGAAGTTTGTCGTGTCTTTTGCCGCAATTATGAATAAGCAGGGAACATTCTTTGATAGTCTTGAAAGTATGGATAGCTATCTTCATTATTTGCCGGCAAGTTATGATGCCGCTAAGGAAATGATGCAATATGCTATCGAACAGTCGCATCAATTCAATGAAAATGAAATTTGCCCGATTGCAGCAGTAAGACTGCTGCCGCCGGTTCCGAATCCGGCTGCGCTTATCGATTTCGGGCTGACACCAAGACATCTAAGAAATGCTGGTGTAAATCTGTTGGAAAGAGAATACGCAGGGCCGGAAAGAGAAAAACTTAAACGGAAATTTGATGAAAAATTCCAGCGAGATCCGAATAAAGTAACTTTCAGTTATTATAAGTGTAATCATAATGCACTAATTGGCGATGGGGATACGATTCATTGGCCTTCGTACTCTTCCTACCTGGATATCGAGCCGGAGCTGGCCTTTGTTACAGGGAAGGGGAACTGCATTGCAGGTTATGTTATTTTTAACGACAGTACTGTCCGCGACGTACAGTGGCCGGATTTCCAGGCGCTGACCGGACCGACGCGCTGCAAAGATTTTGATCGCAGCAAAGGAATAGGGCCATTTCTAGTTACGCCGGATGAAATCGACAACCCGCTGGCACTGGATGTGGATGTACGCATCGGGGTGAGACTGCACTGGAAGGGAAGCACATCCGAGTATTCTGCACACCCTGCAAAAGTGATGGAGGAGGTTCTCAAAGTTTTCACGCCGCTCCCAGGCACGATAATAGGAATGGGAATGATACCGGATTGCTGCGCAATCGAGACCGAACAATGGTTGTTGCCCTCTGACCGAATCCAGATTACATTCGATAAATTAGGCACGCTCACGCAATTGGTGCCTGATCATGTCAAGATTACGGAACCAAGCCGCTGGGAACAAAGAAGCGATTTGCTGTAAATAAACGTTTATGAAAATGATGAACCCCGATCCTGCTGCATATGCAAAACTTGTAGTAGAATAGGTTTAACATCTGCAAAAGGAGAAATACAATGCATACTTCAGACAGAATCATTGAAGCTGCGACACGGCTCATCAAAAAGAACGGCTATCGGGGAGTAAGCACCAAAGCCATTGCAACGGAAGCTAAAGTCAATGAATCTACGATTTTCCGGCAATTTGGAAGCAAGCAAGGCGTATTGGAAGCCATCATTGAAAGACACTCGGATATCCCGCAATTTGAGAAGCTGTTAAAAGAGGACGCGACCGATAATCCTGAAGTCGATCTGCTGAATATAAGCCAGCAGTACCGTTTGTTTTTCCATAAAAATGCGGACATCATTTTGATTGGCATCCGTGACAAAGGAATGTTTCCCGAATTAGACAGAGTGCTGGCCGATCCGCCGGTAAAGCTGCACTCCTTACTGGTTGAATATTTTGAACGCCTGCAGAAGAAAAAAGTTATAGCCATACAGGATGAGCGTCTTGCCGCTATGTCTTTCCTCTCGATGTGCTACGGATTTCAGATGAGCGAGTTGATTCACGGGCAATATCAGACCCAACTAGTCACCGAGGAAGAGTTCTACAAGCACAGTGTCTCATTGTTTGTTAAAGGAATTTTGTCTCAGTCATAAGCTTTGTCGATTTCTTTAATGATAAGTCTATACTTATTATATCCACTCTTTCTATTGCAACCATTATTGTGATTCGTTAGTTCTTACCATACTAAGACTCTGTGGATGTTATTGAATTAACGGGAAACGATAGCTCAATAAAATAGCGGCAGTCTAAGACTGCCGCCGTTTACAGCTCGGTAATCGGGATGAAAGGTTCGGGCTTGTCTGTGTGATCGCCTATCATTTTCTCCATCCAGATCATATCGTACCACTGATCAAATTTGTAAGCGCATTTGGTGAAATGAGCTACCTTCTTATAGCCTAGATGGCTGTGGAATTTCTCGCTGCCGTTGTCCAAATATTCATTCGGCTCACATGGATAAGAGATACATGCGTTCACGTTAATAACATTCTGCCGCTTTAAGGCGTCCTCCAAAGCATAATACAGCTTCTTGCCTAGTCCAGCTCCGCGACAATCCTGCCGTAGATATACGCTTGTCTCAACTGACCAGTCATACGCAGCACGGCCTTTAAAGACAGATGCATATGCATATCCGCCGATTCTCTCGTTTTGAAGGATTACTAGATAGGGGTATCTTTGCAGCGTCTGCCGAATTCGACTTGCAAATTCTTGGACAGTTGGTACGGTATACTCGAAGGTGATCGCCGTATCGGTGACATAGGGAGCGTAGATGTGCAACAGCTCCTGCGCATCAGATTCATCTGCCATGCGAATGTAAATATCTTGGTTCATATACGCTCGCCTTTCTATTAATGTTGTCGCAATCTATGTGTTCATGATTTTAGCATAATTCTCAGTATCGTACATCATATTTGAAGCAACAACCGGAAGAGAGCCATTCCTTCGACCAAGCAATGACGGTAGTAGAGCTTTTGCTGGAGGGGTATTCGATATGATGATTTCCGCCGATTCTCTACTAGGGAGTCGGCCTGTCCTATATCCGATAGCTGCATTAGTAGCCCTTTTGGCCGTGACGGCCGTTCTTGTATGGGGAACATACTTGTTATTCCGCCGACGGCAAGCATGTTAGTGGTGACAGAGGATGTTGGCTAGGTCTTGAGGGCTGTTGAACAAGGAAAATGATGATTATAAAGGGGAAAACATTCGTTGAGTGCCAATCAAAAAGCTATTGAGTATCTGGAAAGTAATGAATATGACAAATCTTTAGATCTTTTCCATGAAGCCGTAAGGGAATCACGTAATGTACAATCATTAAATAACCTTGCATGGATATATCTGCATGAAGAATGTGACAAGGAAACAGCCCTGACACTTATCAAAGAGGCTATTGAATTAAATCCTTCATCTCATTTTCCTTACAATATTTTGGGGGAAATTTATGTTGAGAAGGAAATGTGGCAACAGGCCGCAGATGCCTTGAACCAATCTTTGATCATACACCCTTCAAATGAAGCTTATAACAATTTGGCTATTGCCAAATATCATCTTGGACAAATACAAGAAGCTTCAGAATTTTTCCTTCAATGTTCCCGAAATTCTGATTATGCAATGTACAGTCATGTTAAGTGCTTAATCGAGCTTGGGAGAAAAATAGAAGCGAAGAAGAAACTAGATGTATTTTCTGAAGATGATGATGATTTTGTCGGTGATGTAGAAGTTGCAGAGTTATATCTTGAATTAGGCTGTTTCAATGAGTCTATTTATTGGTTTGACAAAGGTTGGGGACAGTATTGGAAAACACCAGACTGGGTTAGTAGATTCGTATACGCTTTATGTAAAACTCAAAATGAAATTCGAGCTCGTGATATCTTGAATGAAGTAATTCAACAAAAAATTGAGGAAATAAAAGAAGCTCATGAAGATGATTGTGACGAGGATTGGACAGAAAGGGAGAAAGAAGAGCACATTAAGCAATTGCTTGATGAGGAAAAAGAATATGAGCATATGTTTGAGAAAATTTCATTAGGATTTATTCCCTCGATGGAATTTAACACTTCAATGAGCTCGGGCTGTTACTTATTCGGATGTAAACGACACAATCACCCAGAGTACCAAGAATAAAAGGAAAAGTTGATTTGATGGGCTATCCACAAGATGATAGCCCATTTTTTGTTGATTATTAGCAATCCTCATTTTGGGCGGGGACATCCGTCGAATCTTCACCATCTGGAATTGGAGCTATACGATTATGTCAACTGGTTTAATAAACATCGAATTTACGAACGCTGGGATATCTGACGCCTGTTCCGTATCACCAAGAAGCCTTTAAAAAATCCTGTCTGAAATTTACTGTTGACAACCCAATATATATAATAAAGGAAAACAGGGTGTTTAAAAGGAGATGACGAATTGGTGAGTGTAATCAGCAAAGAGATATTTAAATTAGAGCGTAGAAGATTTTTTAAGAAACCTATTATTTTTATCGCCTACAATGACGGTTTCTATTTTCAAAATGTAAGTATTAAAGAAAAAGTAAACTTCGAGAATATAATTAATATTTTCATCGCAGAGCCTTACAGATTATGCGAAAAAAGATTTGTTATATTATTTAAAAGTGCCGATGGAGAAGAATGGAGATTAGATTTAACAAAGTCTTTATTAGGCAGGGGTGTAGAAAAGCTTGAAAAATTGTTTGAACAAGAATGGAGGCCACTATTAAGCAATAAAGAAACAAGTGAGACAATTAAATGGTTTAATGCGGCATATGCTATTTTTGCTGTAGCAACTTGGAGGGATTTGGGAGTGTTTGGCGGAGTGGTTCCTACCGAAGGGGCTAAAGAAGAGCAATTTTCTATTTTAGCAGCAGATTGGGGAATTGAATCCAGAGAAGAAGCAGATGAAGTTATGGAATTATTATTTTCCGGCAAGACGAATGTACAGTACATAGAAGAATTAAAAAAATCCAAAGAAGTAGCAGACCCATTTAGATATGAATTGTGTCATGTTATAAAAGAAAAAATGGGCGATAAAGGGGTTTTGGCTTGGGATTTAGTTAGACTTATCCATGTAGCTTCCATGTGCTATATTGCAGGTATCTATACGAAAGAAGAAGCATTGGATCTATGTTTACAAGCTGCAGAAGTACTGCAAAGAGTTTATTCGAGTTTTGATGAAATGGGGCAAAGCTACTTGCTTGGATATAGTTTTTGGTCTAAAGAGGACTTGAATGGAAAAACGAATGATGCAAGAGAACGCAAAGATATTCATGAAATGTTATTAAAATTAGAAAACGGCCCTTATAGCTTAGACTTTCATCTTCCATTGAAAAAAGACTGGTAATTATGAAAGGATTCGATTAGTTGCAAAACAAAAATTCGTGGCCCATTTCCACGCCGGATCAGTAATACAGATAACCTTCAGCGGATTAATTCATGTACCAAAAGTATCATTTCCATATTAATTGGGATAGCGATAGAGGTAGGATTTATACCTTCGGTTAATTCCAAGTTTGCAAACGGTAGTCGTGTTTAAAAGCACGTTGGACAATACCATCAGACCTTTGGATTTTGTACGCGAATACATTGTTAAGTCGATGGTTAAATAAATGACTAAATCATAGGGAAATAATTATTCTGCGCAAAAACAGCCAGCGATTTCTTCGCTTTAAGTTGTAAAGCAGATAAATATTTGTCATTCAACTAACTGGTACTTTAGTATAACTATTGAGTATGTAAGGTGGACGGGGACAATGGATGATACATTTGTTTGGGGGATATTTGTAGCCGATAGTTCAAAGCCATTCCCTAATTTCTTTCCAGTTGGACTATTTACAACACGCGAATTAGCTATTAACCAAATTGAAGCCATGCCCAGAGATAATAATTATCAGTTACTTCGGATGCCGATAAATAAAGACTTTTCGTATTTCCATAAAAAGAGTGGAAAGTTAGTTGGAATGGATGCTATTCATCACGAACATTTTCATTATAAAGACGAGTCAAATTAATCATTAAGCTAACGGGCAGTTTTGTTAAAAAGAAGGAATGAAATTCTGATGTGGAATATCATTTCCAAGTGGATTGTACTACATACTTTTGCAGCATTTACTAACTCAGTTTTACAAAAAGTAGACTACTTTCTTAAGCCGTATCCATGTTTAACTAAATAACAATGGGTTTATTACTAACCAAGAGTCTTGATTCTCCTCTAACAGGAGGTTTTATACTTGGATTCAGGCGGCAGCCAGAAGAGAAATCCAAGGAGGATTATAGATCATGAGATTAATTGAAATCGTGCTTGTTGTATTTAATGTACTGTTGATGGGGCGGTTAACCCTGGGGCGTCCCAAATCACAGCGCGAGTGGCTGATAGGCGGCGGCATATGTGCTGTTTTGCTGCTTGTCCATGCATTCGTGGAAGGATTGCGGTGGCCGATGATTCCGGTGTATCTGATCACACTATGGGCGATTGCGGGAGGAGCAAGACTTTTCTTCCGATCCGCAGCAATATCATCAAGCAAGCCGCGGCGGCGATGGAAGACAGTACTCTTTGGGGGAGTTGCGGTGGTTTATGCTGCCGTGGCCATTGTTCTGCCGCTCCTGTTCCCTGTATTTTCTTTTGCGGAACCTACAGGCCCCTACGCCATAGGAACAGTGACCTACCATTGGACCGATTCTCCACGGGAAGAAAAGTTTACTGAAGCCTCCGGTGATTCCCGCGAATTAATGGTTCAAATCTGGTATCCGGCAAGCTCGGAGGCTACAGGGAAAGCGGCGCCATATTTATCTGATCCTGCTCCGTATGTAGAAGGACTGCATGAATTTTTGCAGCTGCCAGAGTTTTTATTCTCAGGGTTGAAGCTGGTCAACACCCATGCTATTGCAAATGCCGGGCTGGCGGATACGGAATCTAAATATCCCGTGCTTTTGTTCTCGCATGGATTTATGGGCTACAAGAATCAGAACACGTTTCAAGTCGAGCAATTGGCAAGCCACGGCTATATTGTCGTAGGGATTGAACATGCCTATAGCAGCGTGGCTTCCGTATTTCCAGACCAGCATGTGGTGAAGTTTGATTCGGAAGGCAAGACGGGCTATGAACAAATGAAGTATTCTTTTATGGACGGGCGAAATCAAGTCTGGGTGGAAGATGCGAAGTTTGTACTTGACCAAATCGAGGCATTGTCTGCGAATGACCCTGGCGGACTGTTTACCGGCCGGATCGATCTTGAACATGTGGGCATGTTCGGCCATTCCTTTGGGGGAGCCACGACGGTGCAAATGCTGCTGGACGATTCCAGAATACAAGCGGGTATTGATATGGATGGTGTGCTTTACGGTGAAAAGCGGATTCCTGCAGACGGCTTGAAGAAGCCTTTCCTGCTCATGAGTGCTGATGACACGTTAAAAGGGGTGGACCACACCGGCGATGCAGAGATTGCCGCACTGGGAACGGACAGGAAAGAGATTGCAGCCTACTATGATGAGCTGTTTGCCCGGTATGAGCCGGTAACCGCTGCCGGGAACTATTGGATGACTTTTAAGCACAGCAAACATATGAGTTTCTCGGACCTGTATCTGCTCACCCCCTTGTTTGAATGGATGGAAGGGGTGGACGTGCGCAGAACACATGAGCTGATTAACGAGTACACGCTTGATTTTTTTGACCATTATCTAAAAGGGCAGCCCTTGCAATATTTGGACCGTAACCTTGGAGACCATCCGGAGTATACACTTCAACAAGGAGCGGAATGAGCGTCCTCCTGTCTGAGTCTCCATTGTAATCCTTGCATCAGCAAGGCGTTGCCTCTTACAACGACGTCCCATTTGGAATTGAGATGCAGGCACAGTATATTGAAGCGTTCCATCCGTTCGGTAGGAGCATGAAGCATGGATTGAGCGTATTGGCGGAAAAAGGCGGCTTTATCGCTGAACTGTTCCGGACTCGCATACATCATCACAAAATCTTCAACAATAGTTTGTACAACAGCGCTGTCTGCTGATAATCTTTGTTGCAGGGCCGCTTCCACCCGGACCCGGAGGTTCTCCAGCGTTCTGATCCAGGCCGCAGCGGGAACGCGGGGGTGCCTGACCATATTGAAAAAGGGCAGTTCGTAACGGACAAGATCCTCCATGTACTGCGAATCGTTCATAAGCGCTTGCAGTTCGTTCCAAGCTACGGTTTGCCCAGCTGTCACTTTAACTTCATTGACAATATATTTATTGAACAAATATAAAAAGGTATCCTGCCATTCGGACGGCAATTGGCCGAGCGCCTGTATTTCTTCTATTTTGCTGGAGATGAACCGCTTTCGCTTATCTGCACTCATGGACAAAGAGTCGACCAGCTCATTCATGTAATGCAGGGAAGTGCCTGTTGAATCATGCTCCTTGGCTTGGCGAAGAATCGAAATCATATTGGTCAGCGTACTGACCTGGGTCTCCAGCGCTTCAATCTGCCAGTTGAGTGCTGTAGTGAGCTGAATCTCTCCGTCCATTACTTGGCGGATCTCATCAATGCCGAAGTCCAGATAGCGCAGCGTTGTGATCAGCCGCAGCTGGGAAATATCTTCAGGAGTATATAACCGATGTCCGCCTTCACTGTGGCTCGATGGTTTCAATAGAGCAATGTCGTCATAATAACGGACGGTTTTAACGGTCGTGCCCAGCAGCTTGGCCACCTCGCCGATGGTTTTGGTATCTTTACGCAAGTGATCGCCCCTTCGGTTGGAATCATACGATGTTTGAAATTAATTGTACCGAAAGAAATGGCGATTTTCAATTTGCTTGGTTTACCTGTTATTCACCCGTTGGATCAGGTTAATGATTAAAAATTTTTAAATGGTTAGAATACTCGGTAATCGAATGTTTCACAAATATGCAGTATGGAGGAATAAAAATGAAGATAATAGAACTACCAATTGAATTTGAATTTAATGGACAAAAAGAAACCATTTATCCTAGCTTAATTATATTGAATAATGAATTAACCTTGGTCGATACAGGGGCTCCTTATATGACTTCAAAGAAAAGTATCCTTGGATTAACATTATAGCTAGTGAAATTGAATCAAAATACATTAGTGGTGAAATGAAGTCAGAGAGATTGGTTCAAGCCGAAGAAATGCTAGAAAATATGACAACATATAAGCTCTCGAAATAAACAACATTATGTAAGGGATGAATGAAGTTCGCTCCGGAGCAGTCCCTTGAAACCTTTTTAGGTAAGTAGAGGTTACCGGTATAACTGTTATTCATTAAAGTGAGAGCTTTTTTTATTAGTATTTTTAAAGGCTCTAATTTAGGGTGGTACCGCGGCTCCTCGTCCCTTTGGACGAGGGGCTTTTTGTATTCAATGAAGTAGATAATTGGTTAAATTTTCAATGATCATCTCAATTTAACATAAGGCTCGGTAGCTCAGTCGGTAGTGCATAGGACTGAAAATCCTAGATTCTGTCCTGATCGATTATTCAAAGGCCTAACCTTCTTGTCTTCCACATTATCGCATGTGATACGGGATCAAAGCCCCAACTAGCTTAATCATGGTTTAACAAGTAGGGGGAATGAACGGAATAGCACTCGGGATCCGAGTCCCACGGGCAGAAATGTTCGATCCCCAGCTACCTTAATCTTATGACCATACAAAAAGGAGGTCGACCAGAAAGTTCTGGTGACCTCATAATACGAATGGGTAGGTTTGTATGCAAAGCCCCTACTTGTATTTATCTATGCGTAATGTTAATCTGAACAATAGAGATGCAAACAAAGGAGCATTAAACCTTATCATGTTGATTACTCTGTAAAGATTAACAGTTCGAAAAGATGCCTGTAATAGTGACTACACTATGTTATTTGGCATGCTTTTCTTTAATCTTACAGGGTATGCAGGGAAAGGTATATCATAAACCCATTCTGCGGATACCTGATGGTATCCGCTTTTATTTTCGCGGGAAACCGCATCTCAATTGATTCTTACCTGCTTATCCTCCTAATAACGAATGGAGGAACTATATTATGAGATCGAAGTTAGTCTTGATTGAGGGGTTGCCAGGATCCGGGAAAACAACAACTGCTGAACTAGTTCATGAAATTCTTACGGAAATGAACATTAAATCTCAGCTGTTTTTAGAAGGAGATCTAGATCATCCTGCTGATTATGACGGAGTCGCCTTTTTTAAGGAAAATGAATTCGATGAATTATTGAGTACCCACGAAAAGTTCAAAGATTTGTTGAGTAATCGTATGATTAAAGATGGTAACAATTACTTCCTAGAATATCGGAAAGTAAAAAACGAATACGATTCACGTTTTCCAGATGAATTGCTACATGCAGTTTTCAAAAATGATGTGTATGAATTGTCACTAGATCTGAACAGGAAACTGATAACAGAGAAATGGAAGAAGTTTACGGAGAGTGTTTTGAATGGTACAGACACCTTTGTTTTTGATTGTTGTTTTATACAAAATCCTGTAACTATGGGGATGATTAAATATGCTGCAAAGAAGGAAGACGTTATAAGTTATGTCAAAGAACTGGCAACAATTGTGGAGCAACTGAATCCATTGTTGATTTACGTAGAACAGAACGATCTTGAACATTCTTTCAGAAAGGCTGTAAAAGAAAGACCTCAAGAATGGTCAGAGGGATTTATAGAATATTATACAAGCCAAGGGTATGGAAAAAAGCAGAGTTACAAAGGGTTAGAAGGAACTCTGCAGGTTCTTAAGGCAAGAAGGGAGTTAGAAGAAGAAATATTTAATGGCTTAAACATAGCTAAGAAGAAAGTGGACAACTCTTCCTATCATATTAACGATTATAAGCAAGTTTTAGTGGGGATTTTATCAGAATATTTTGACGCAACAAACTAACGAGGATCTACTACACTAAACGGGACACGTTAACGCAATGGAACAGCGACAGTCTAGGACTTTATATTCTCGTCCGAAGCTGTCGCTGTTCCAGCTTCTCAGGTCAGTTTAACAGCGTTCGTTTATTTATTGTCCTCCACTGCAACAGAGAGCAGATATTCTGCTACATTCGCAGGCACTTCAGAGTAGAACTTCCGGATGGGGGCAAGAGAAGGTACAGGTTCCATTACCATATAGTATCCATCCTTATTTTTGTATAACGTGTTTCGGCTGGTTTCGTAAAGTTCCCCCGTATTTTTACCAAACACGGTTTTCGTCTTTTCCGACCACGTTACATAGACAAGCAAGTCCTTCGCATCTTCCGGGATGGAACGAAGGTATTTCCAACGCTCAATATGGAGGTTTTTTGTAAATTCGAAGATTTGCTTATTGTCTGTGATCGTATGCAATAGACTGCCATCGGTAATGGAGTGAACTTCTATTTTCTGTTTTTTTTGTGCCATACGATCCTTGACATCGTCCCATTCTATATTTTGCACATCTTCATCTTCCTCAATCTCTGTAGCGACTTCGTCCCAGACAGCGTTTTGTACGGTCTCATTCACGAAATTAGCTGTATCTTCTAATTCCTCAAGACCTTGGACACTTTCTACAATCTGGTTTGTTATTATGCCTGATGAACAACCGCTCACAAGCAATGCTGCCGCCAGTCCGCCAATCAGGAGTATATTTTTCTTGTTATTTTTGTTACGCATCGTTTTCCCCCGTTCCTTTAATGCCAAACTGATAATCAATAACCTACAAGCAAAATCGTTCGCACACAAAAGAGTGCTGCAACCATTCAGATTGTAGCACTCGATCCCTTGGAGATTATGCACTTGTAAAAAATCGACGGGGTTTTTGTCAAAATTGGGTTACCTGTCATACAAAGCAATCCGAACTAGGAAAGAATGGTTTGAGCTTTCTACATCCATGGTGCCAAGTTCATCCACGGCTTTCTTCACGTTCTTTAATCCTAATCCATGGAAAAACGGTTCGTTCTTCGTAGACACAGGCAATCCGTTGTCCCATTTCTGAATGGGGCTCGCTGAATTCTCAATGCGGATGAATAGCGTGTGGTTGATGTAGGACAGGTTGATGCGAACCCAACGCTCCCCACACTGTAATTCCCTGCACGCCTCTCTCGCATTATCCATCAGATTCCCAACGATAATGACGGCTTGTTCAAATGACAGCTTTAAGCTAGAAGGTACATGAATATATGTTTCGACGGTGACTCCCTCGTGGAGCATTTCGGCGATTTTGATGTTCAATATGGAATCCAAGTATTGGTTCCCGGTTGAAATCACGGTTTCAATTTCTTTGAGCTGGCCGGATGCAGCGTTTAAAAAGCCAATGAGTTCGTTGTTGTTGTCATCCTTAGCCGCCAACTGCTCGGCAGTTCTGATATAATTCCCCATATCATGATGCAGTGCCCGAACCTGCTGATGGGCGGCCTCTAGTTCCTTGTAATACCTATGCTGTAATTGCACCTGCTGTTCCAGCATGGTGTTCTCCCGTTCTGTATGCATTAGAGTAGAGAATTTATCAAAAACCACAAACAGCGAAAGATTAATGAACAAAAATATGAGACTAATTGGAATTTCCACGGTCAGCGAGTAGGGGTCCTCCCTGTTAGAAATATAATATTCCATAACGCCTAGCGCTGCCGTACTGGCTACGGTAATGGCCATAAGTAAAAGCCAAAGATGAAAAGGGATAGACCACTGTTTCCCTTTGTCCGTTTTTCGGATAAGTTCCAATAACAGATAAAAACCTACGTGACATAGAATAAGTGTTAGCCAAATGCTCTTCTCTTCGATTGGTGTAACGATCAAATCGTATAATAGAATCCAGAAATAGGATACCGTTAAAAGTATCCCGATATATAACACCTTTTTTTGGCGATTCGGCGGATAGCATAGTAAAAAGAACATACTGCATAGCACGGTGATGGGTGGAAGCGCCGCAGGGCGGACGGGATTCAGAACCATTCGCAAACCGCATGTTATAGCCAGCATTGCAATAGCGGCTGCTGCATACAGCTTGATGTGATTGATCCGAGCCTCTCCAAACACTTTGTTAAAGAGACGCAGGATAAATAGAATCTCGATCATGCTAAGAACGACTTCAAGCCCAAAAATGATCGCATCGGTAGTTGTCTGAAAATAAGTCATGGATTGCCGCTTCTCCGTTCTATGAAGGACAGATGTGCTTGTTTCACCTCGTTCAGATAGCGCTTGCTGATCGGCAATTGCGTTTCGTCTTGCAAATGAATAGCCATTTTGTTAATGGAGCGGATGTACTCCATATTCACCAAGAATGAGGCGTGAATCCGGCAAAACAGATTCTTATCCAGCCCAGACAGGATGTCCGCGATTTTTCCGTAAAACTCATAGGTATCTCGATTGGTATGGATAATTACTCTTCTTCCTGCCCCTTCAAAATAAAGAATGTCACTGGAGCGAAGCTGGTATTTGTCATGCCTGATCTGAAAAAAGAATAGCTGCTTCGACACTTTGATGTGTTCTGCAGCGTCCAGCAAGATGGGGGACAACTTTTGAGCAGTTACAGGCTTTCTTAAAAAGCGAAACGGCAAAACTTCAAAAACCTCATATACATATTCTTTATGGTCTGTGATAAAGATAATGATCGCATTTCGATCCTGCTCCCGGATAACTGAAGCAATTTCAATTCCATTTTGGCCAGGCATTTCAATATCAAGCAGATAAATATGATAATGTGACCCGGCCTGCAAGCATCTTAGCAAGTCAGCGCCACTATAAAACACATCGCTGGAGAATTCCATTCCGGACATGTTTGAAAGTAGATCCTCAATATCATTTGCAACATTTCTATCATTATCACATATTGCTATATTCATTACAGCCACTCCATTAAAAACCAGATAGCTTGATTTTATAATATTTTTAGGAAGCCTACAATTTTGTTACATACAGATATTTTATATTTTGTTTACAAATCTATTAGGATAACATTGCCTTTCACTAGGTTAAGCGCTATAATCGGTAGGGTTTGGAGATCTACACTACATATATGCTATAAAGGGGGAATCTTGGTGAAGACTAGCAAATGGGATAAGATCAAACGTAGTCTGGCCAGCGGTCTCGTTGCAGTAGTCGCAATGCTCGGATTTGTCATTCCGGCACAGGCGAATCAAGCGCCAGTCAAAGCTCCGCAAGTAAGTTCTTGGTCGATCAGCGTTCTGAATGAGGGAGAAAAGTACGGAATATTCCCACTGACGTGGTACACAGACGGTACTTTCCAACAGCCAATATCAACAGATAAGTTCCAAGCACTCTTGAAGGCAACTTCTGCGAAGCTGGATGCACTGGAATTAAAGAAAAAGAATACGTTCACAGCACCAGCAACCGAGAAAGTCATTACGAGAGAATCAGTAATCAATGCAGTATACGGGGTATTGGATCAATATGAAATGCCAGAATCGATGAACATCGGCACGGACGAGCCGGTTGCTTTCTTCCAGAAGAAAGGGATTGTTAACGGAACGGGCAAAGGCCTTGACCTAGACAAGCCAAGTACGGTTGAGCAAGCGGTTGTTATGGCAAGCCGTCTTGTAGAATACACGTATGATGCTGTTGACGGTGGAGCGAAGGGGCTTCTCTGGAAGGCAACGAAAGGTCAAAATACACTTTACTTGCTCGGATCGATTCATGTCGGCACTCCTGATATGTATCCGATGAAGAAGAGTGTGCGGGATGCTTTCAAGCAGGCAGATTCGTTGTGGGTTGAAGCTAACTTGCTAGGCAACAAAGATATGGACTACTTCACACAGTCGATGGCGTACACAGATGGTACAACATTGATGGATCATGTCTCGAAGGAAACGTATGCGAAGCTGCAAAAGGCATTAGAGCAAATGCAGCTGCCGAAGGATGTCTTTGACGGTTTCAAGCCGTGGGCCATATCGAATAGCCTTACGCTTGCTGGCATGACTGGTTCCGCAGAAGAGATGACGCAAGCTGCTGCACTTGGCATTGATTCCTACTTCATCAATTCAGCATTGCTTGCTGGCAAGCCAGTTCACGAACTGGAAGGCTTAAAGTTGCAAGCTGATATCTTCAATAAGGTTCCAGTTGCGACGCAAGAGAAGGAATTGAATGACGCATTGGATCACATGTTGACACCGACAGGCAAGCCGGATGAGTCTATGGAGCTGTTACAATCTTGGCAGAAGCTATGGGTGAAGGCGGATCTAGATCAGTTCACGAAATCCTTCATTAGCTCGGAAGAGATGACACAAACTGATTCGGCAAAGCGCTTGTTTGGCGAACGCGACAAGAACATGGCGAAGAAGCTAATGGAGCTGTTGGATAAAGAAGGATCCGCGACGCACTTTGTCGTTGTAGGTGCGGGCCATTACGTGATCCAAGATATGGTCGTTGATCAGTTGAAGGCGAACGGGTATCAAGTAGAATTCGTGAAATAGAATAGTGGAATAGAGAGGCTTATCCTTATGTCACTGACTGGTGGCGAGGATAGGCCTCTTTTTCTCGTAAGAGATATCGTTCCTCTAATTGAATCATTATCTTGAATTGTACTACGAGCAGAGAACGGAAAAAGACCGATTATTCACCCCAGGGGATGGATATCGATCTTTTACTATGCCCAACTCTGAACCCCGAAGTGAGTTCATTTTTCAATTATTTTGCCCATCAAGTACACAATGAATGAAGATGATCATTCAGAATTCGCTCAACACGCTCGGCTTGCAAGCGCTGCGGCTGAAGGATGAGGTGAAGGGCGAGCCCATCAAGTAGCGCATATAATTTCTCAATTTCCATTTCGTAGTCGAGATCTGGCTTGGCCAACTGCTTCTCCTGCAGCAGGTCTATCACGTATTTGGTAACATAATAAATCCCATCATTCAATTCATGACTTAAATGTTGCAGCTCGGAATGGGTGAGCGTCTTGGATGTAAACGACAGCCATGCTTCCATTTCGGTTCTTCGGTCTTCGTCGATAGGCATGAACTGCATCAGAAGCTGAAGCAGGCTGGGAAGTATTCGATCATCGAGCACAAGCGTGGATAAACGTTCCTCCACCTGCTCGCGAAAAATATTCATGCAAAAGGCAAATAGCTCAACTTGTGAAGAAAAATAATGACGCAAGGAACCAACAGATAAACCAGCTTCTACCGCAACCGTTCGAACGGTTGCATGATCAAGCCCCTCGCGCTGAATGACGCGAATAGCCGCTTCGGCAACAAGTCTTTTTCGTTTTTCATGATCAACAATTTTTGGCATGTCCCTATTATACACGCTTTACCGTTTTTATACAGCATGCTATACTTCTTTTTAATACAATGTATTAAATAAAAAGTGGAGAAGGAAGGGATACGGCATGCCGAGCGAGCTCATAAGCAACACGACCATAAGGAAGGCACGTTGGAAAAAAGGGTTATTGTTTTCTTTTTTGTTCCTCATCATTCTGATTGGTTCAGGATTTGTGTATGAAATGATTGCTTCGAAGCTCGGAGAGCAAGCCTTCCCTATGCAGGGCAAGCTTATTCAGATTGACTCTGGCAATTACCAGCTTCATCTGCAGCGTACTGGCGAGAGCCGGAAAGGTGTTCCTACCATCATCATGGAAGCAGGAAGCGGGGAGACGAGTTTATCTTGGGGGGACATTCCCGCACAGCTTGCCCCATTTGCCACTGTCGTGACGTATGATCGTGCAGGTTATGCCTGGAGTACGAAGGCGCGTACGGAACGAACAGGAGAACATATAGTGAGGGAACTGCATGAAGCACTCGACAAAGAGGGAATTAAGGGGCCTTACATCCTAGTTGGGCATTCCTTAGGCGGCATGTATGCGCGATTATTTGCTCAGACCTATCGGGAAGAAGTGACCGGGTTAGTGTTAATTGACGCTAGAACAGAGGATTACATGCGGGAAACAGCATCAATCTATGCGCAGGAAACCAATCAAGAAAGGCCATCCGCTTTCTTACTTGGACTTATGAAGAGCTCAGGCGTGCTGCGCCTGTTCCAAGATTCCTTGCTGGAAGGGCTGGTTGCAAAGGAAAAGCGTTCGCAGTTCATCAATGTGATTGCGAAGCCAAGCTATTTCGATGCCGTTGAGGAGGAAGTGAAGCTGCTTGGGAGCACGGAAGATGCAATTCGTGGACAGAAGCTGGGAGATATACCGGTAAGAGTGATTCCACGAGGGATTCCACACCCTTTCTCAAATGCAGGCATTTCAGAACAAGGCGCGAAGAAGCTTGAGGAAATCTGGCAGGCAGGCCAGCGGAGAATGCTGGACATTTCAATGAACAGCAAGCTAATTGTGGCGACGAAGAGCGGGCATATGGTCATCAATGATGAACCACAGCTGGTGGTGGACGTTACGAAGGAAGTTCTGTCATTGACTACCGCAACAAAAAACTAAGGATCACATGCAACGGTGTAGTTATGCTACAAGAGCTGGGATGGTTATAAACAAATCTCAACTGATGCTGATGTGTAGATGTGTAGTGTAGGGATATACAGCAGTGGACATACAAAAAGGTCAGGATACAGCGGATTGCTAGTTCCTGACCTTGATTGGTATGCAGCCAAGCTGCTGGTATCAGAGCTGGTATCAGAGCTGGTATCAGAGCTGGTATCAGACGCTGGTATCAGACGCTGGTATCAGACGCTGGGCTTGAGAATTACAGAGCTATCAGATCCCGGGACAACGTATTCAACCGTTCGATTCCGCTGTCTGTAATGAGCACCATATCCTCGATCATGATTGAGCCGATACCGTAGCCGTAGTAAGGGGTTTCCAAGCAAATCACCATGCCTGGCTGGAATATCGTGTTTTCAGACGGACTTAGAAATGGTGCTTCTTCAGCTGCCAAGCTAAGACCTGCACTGTGTCCTAAATGACCTCGATTGTAGGCAGGCAGACCTGATTGACGGATAATAGACATGGCATCATTGAATGCATGCTTCATCGGCATACCGGGTTCGATAATCTTCAATAGATGATCATGTCCAGTTCGCAGCGCGTTGTAAATGCGCTTTACCGGATCGGATGGTTCGCCGAGCACAAAGGTACGGGCGATGTCCGAACCGTAGCCGGCAACATCTACACCAACATCGAACTTAATAACGTCGCCAGCTTGGCCGGGTCTTGTATCAAAAATATGTGCAGGCGCGAAATGATCGCCCACAGATATCATATGGAAGCGGGAAGGGGAGCCGTTCGCATGAGTCAGCAGCGCTAGCCGGAACGCATCCGCGATCTCAGCTGCTGAACTGCCAATGTGAATGCCCTTGATCGCTTCAGTGATGCCAATCTCGGCATATGCGCAGCTCTGACGGAGCTGTTCAACCTCCCATGGAGTCTTGAGCATACGCAGTTCAGTGAAGATTGCGCTGGCTTCCGTCAGTTCGACATTCGGCAGAGCTCCTTGCAGTGCTTGTGCAGCTGCGTATTTCATGGAGCCTAGTTCAACTGCAATCTTGCCTGTACTTACTCCGTAATCAGCGAGCACGTGTTGGAGCAAGCCGAACATCTCTTGAACTTGATGATTGACGGGGCGTCTCCCTTCATACTTATCACCCCGCAAGCCAAGTGGATCATCGACATCGACCCAGGTCGGGTACGTTCGCAGCTCGCATTGAGGAAGGTCATTCGGAACGCCAGCCGCCTCGAACTCATTCATAATAATGACCGTCTGGCGCGATGGATCGCGGAACATAACGGCCAATGCGACTTCGCTCATGCGCAGCGTATACATAAATGTGCTGGGGTGGCCCGACAAGTAATAGAAATTTTCGCAGCCGCTTGCCACAATCGCTTCTATGTTCTCTTTTTCCATAATGGAACGAGCCCGTTCCGCGACACTGGCCAGATGCGCTGCTTTGTCGAATTTCATGCTGTACACTCCCTTTGCAGAATTCTTATCTTATCGTAACGACCAGATCATTCCGAGCTTCTGTTCGTCTTATGAGATCGTGTCTGCTTCACTGGCGAGCTGACGCAAGAACTTGCGGGCACGCTCCGTCTTAGGCTGATCGAAAAATTTGTCAGGAGTTCCTTCCTCCTGAATAACACCGTCGCTCATGAAGATGACGCGATTCGCAACTTCTCTGGCGAATTTCATTTCATGTGTCACGATGATCATGGTCATGCCTTCTGATGCCAGCTTCTTCATCACCGCCAGCACTTCACCTGTCAGTTCGGGATCTAGTGCAGAAGTCGGTTCATCGAAGAGCATAATTTGCGGCTGCATCGCGAGTGCGCGAGCAATGGCGACACGCTGCTGCTGCCCCCCAGACAGACGGGACGGATACTCGTCCTTTTTGTGGAGGAGGCCTACTTTTTCAAGAAGTGTCTCTCCAATTTTTGCGGCATCAGCCTTGCTCATCTTCTTCACAATGGTCGGAGCCATGGTGACGTTTTCCAACACGGTCATATGAGGGAATAGGTTGAACGACTGAAATACCATTCCTGTTAATGTACGAATGCGCTGTACGGCCTTCTTCTTGGAAGAGGCGTCCAGCGCAGCATTCCATACCGCATCACCGATCTGAATGGATCCGGAATCAGGAGTCTCTAAGCCATTCAAGCAGCGCAGCAGCGTGCTCTTGCCAGATCCGCTGGGCCCGACGAGTACGACGATTTCACCGGAATCGACTTGCAGATCAATATCTTGGAATACGACCAGTTCGCCGAAGCTTTTTCCTAGTTTCTTTACGTCAATCATGATGATCTCACGTCCTTAGTAGGCTTTAGACAAGCGAGCTTCGATTCGGTTCAGAATCGCGGAGAAGCTCAGGCTCATTACCCAATACATAATGGCAATCGCGATGAAAAATGGCATCGCCACGTAATACTGCGCAATCAACAATTGCGCGGTGCGCAGCAGCTCGGTTACCGTAACGATCGATACGAGCGAGGTCTCCTTCAGCATGCCGATGAACGTATTGCCCATTGGGGGAATCGCTACACGTGCAGCCTGCGGCAGCACAACCCGCCACATCGTCTGCCACGGCGTCAACCCAAGGGATTGAGCAGCCTCTGTCTGCCCGCTGGATACAGCAAGAATTGCACCGCGGAACGTCTCGGACAAGTAAGCGCTGATGTTGATACTAAGTGAAATAAAGGCCGCGTTGAGCGGCCCGAGTGTGATCCCGAAGTCGGGTAGTCCATAGTAGATAATGAAGATTTGCACCAATACAGGCGTTCCGCGAATGATGGACACATATATTCTTGCGACATTGCGGACGAACTTATTTCCCTTTAAGCGAGCTACGGCGACAACCAATCCGATGAGGAGTCCAAAGAACATGGATACGATCGTAATCAGCAGTGTGTAATAAGCGCCTTTTAATAGAAAATCTAGGTTTTGAATAACGAGTTCCATCTCTTGCACCTTCCCGGACTGGCTTAAATGTTAGGTTCTACATCAAACCATTTTTTGAAGATTTCTTTGAATGTACCGTCTGCTTTCATTTCTTCTAGTGCTTTATTAATGGCAGCTAACAGCTCTGGGTTATCTTTACGAATCGCGATACCTGCTACATCCTCTTTAATTGGCTCTCCAACTGCCTTCACGTCGAAATGGTTTTTGTCAATCAACGGCTTGAGTGCAAATACATTGTTAATCGTCGCATCAATACGGCCAACATTCAAATCCTGCAAGGATGTAATGACATCGTTGTATGTGGCAATTTCAAAGTTTCCAACCTTAGGCATAGCTACATCACGCAAATACTTCTCGTCATTGGTTCCAAGTCCGACACCAATCTTCTTGTCTTTGAAGTCTTCGAGTTTCTGAATGGACGTATTGTCACTCTTGACGATGACATTTACCGCATTTTTCACATACGGAGTGGAGAAGTCCATCTTCTGCTTGCGATCATCGGTAATGGTTACTTGGCTGACCAGTGCATCGTATTTATCTTTTTGCAATCCTTCGATCAAGCCCGAGAATTCACCAGTAATGAACTCAACTTCCACACCAATATGTTTAGCGACTGCCTTGGCGATATCGGCATCGAAGCCATCGACCTCGCGCTTATCATTGATGAAGTTATATGGGGCATAGGTGCCCATAAGCCCAACTCTAATTTTGCCAGATTGCTTGATGTGCTCCAGCGCGTTAGTGGAACCTGCATTGGATGATGACTTGCTTCCGCATCCGACAAGTGCGACTGCAAGAACGGTTAGCAGAGTTGTGGCTTTTAGAAATTTTTTCAATTGGACTGACATCGTTGTTGCCTCCTTAAATGTAGGGATTTCCCTTGCACGAACAAAGTGCTATAAGTAAGTTCTTTATTTTGTATTGAACACGTCTATGAAAATGGCGAAGAGCGAAGCTATCCGAGCAGCCCTCGAAATTCAAATTTGGCCGTGGCTTCAGCGATTTCTGCTGGTGAGTAGCTGGATTGATAATCGACCTCATGCATTGGCCCGAAGAGCCATTTGGACAATACTCCAGTTATCAAAGAGACGAGAATATTGGCCCGCAGCGACAAATCATTCGTGTTCGGCAGCATGCCGAGCTCGGTTGCCCGTTGTATATTGTGCTTGAATGCTTCTTCGAAAGTGATCCAAGTCTGTGAGACCGCCTCTCGTACTGCAGGATCAGCGCCTTGCCCCTTCATGAGAAGCAGTGCCATCAAGTTCCGGTTCTGATCAGCGAACGTGAATAGTTCGGTCAGCAGTCGTGCGGATGAGCTCACCATATCTTCTACTGTACCGCCATGCTTGCGATAGCCTTGAGCGATGACGTTGGTTAGTTTCTCCATACCATCGTGAATTAACTCTAGGATGATCTGTTCCTTGCTATGAAAATACCAATAGAACGTTCCTTGTGACACGCCAGCGGACTTTACCACATCCGAAATCTTCGTACAGTGGTATCCTTTGCTTGCGAAGAGATAGAGTGCGGCGTTCATGAGCTGCTGACGTCTATCTTGTTCTTGATTTGGTACGGCAGGCAGCTTAGGCAGTTTGCATCTCCCTCTCTTCTTAACTGATTCGTCAGTCAAGTTTAATTCCGATGCGATTACTATACTTTTGAATGGGCTTGGTGTCAAGGGTTAAATCAAATTGGAATAGTCGGAAAATGAAAAAATCCCGGTGAGAAAGAGATTATCGCAGGAATTGACTTTATTATTTTCCAAGCAGGATAATAGGAAAAGTAGAGTAATCATAACTTGAGATGTAGGCAGTTATGACCTGAAATCCCAGATATATAGGATCGCAGCTGAACATGGAAAGGAAGCGAATGAAATGAATCCACCGAAGCATATCGTATCCGCAGCAGCAATTATTGTGAATGAAAATAATGAGATTTTGTTAATTAGAGGCCCTCGAAGAGGGTGGGAAATGCCGGGTGGTCAAGTAGAAGAAGGGGAATCACTTGCACAAGCGGCAATTCGCGAGACGAAGGAAGAAGCGGGAGTCGATATTGAAATTGTTCGCTTCTGCGGAATTTATCAAAATGTACCCGACGGAATATGCAATACGTTATTTCTTGCCAAGCAGGTAGGCGGTGAACTAACGACGACAGAGGAAGCGCTGGAGGTGGGGTATTTTCAAGTTCAGGAAGCATTGAATATGGTTACGTGGAAAAACTTCCGCGAGCGGATTGAAAAATGCTTGGATGCATCCCAGCAGCCTTTTTATGTGGAGTTTTAATTCTGTAAATAAATCGAGGATGTGTTGGCATATCGGCTAACGAAAATCATGGTTATTGAATCGTAACAGGTATGCCTCATATAAAGCATGCAGTAAAAAAAGAGGCCGAGCATGTAGGTGCTCGGCCTTAATCGATTGGTACTATTGATGATCGTACGCAGCGAGCTGCATTTCCGCGAATGCAACCTCACCGTATATTTGTTGGCTCCACAGTACTACATGCATGTTCTCCTGACTGAAAGGGATAGTGACTCAATGAGAGGTGGAGGAGGCAAACCCACTAAGAACATGCTTCGTGCTTCAGGAATGTGCGGCCTTCAGCTCAAAATGAGCAGCTGCGATGTTGGATAAAAAGTCCATAAAATCATAGGCATCATTCGGATATTCAGTGCAAACGAACTGCATCCCGCACTGCTCTGCCGTTTGCTTGGCTTCCTGGCCAATGTCGTAATAGACCTCGACATTTTCGGTAAGCGAGGTCAGCTCGCAAATGACGACAGCTTCTTCCTTATCGGAAGCTGCGCCTAGAATAACCTCATTAATATCAGGCCCAAGCCAGCGCTGTGGTGCAGGCATGCCGCTGCGATAAGAAATATCCCATTTCCCGATATTGGCCTGCTCCGCGATCAATCCGGCAACATGCTTGTAGGACGCAATAAAGTCCTCATGCGCGGAGGGAAGACCAGGCTTGCTGTGCACCGTAAAGATGACCCGTGTCTTCGGCAGCATCGAGGAAGGCATCCAGACGTAAGCATCTCGCAATCTGCGCGCCATTAGCCGAATGAAGTCAGGGTGCGCTTGCCACTCAGAAATGACCGTCAATTTCATATCACTATTGGCTGCAGCGATCGCCTTCTTGGCATCTTGAACATAGCCTCCTGTACCTGAGGCTGTGAAGAAGGGCGTAGCATGCAGCACGGCAAGCTCCGTGATGCCGTCTCTGATCGCTTGCTGAATGGTATCGGCTACAAACGGATGCGAATGCTTGCAGCCGATGTAGACAGGAATCACTTCACCGAACTTGGCCTCTACTAGCTGTGTAATTGCCTCGGATTGACGCTTCGTTACCGTATACAGTGGATCACATGTACCCGTATCGCTGTACCGAATAACGCCTTGCACGATGGCTTCCGAAGGAGAACCGTGTCCGCGCAAAATATGATGGTACATGGCTGGCACATCATCAATACTGGCACAAGCGCTATAGGAAGCAAGAAGGATGGCTCGGTGCGGCGTGTCCGGAAGCCGTGTGGGCTGTGTATGCCCGTTTGCTAGGAATTCGCTCATTAATTCGCTGCGTCTCCTTTCCATAAATCCGGGTGAAGCCATGCCGACATTTCTAGTAATCCATCTACCGTAAAACGGTTCGGCGCAAGCAGTTCCTTCGCCTTCATTGTCGTAATGCGGTTATTTCTGACCGCGTCCAGTGTGTTCCACGCCGCTTGAGATTTCAAATCCTTCAGCCATTCATCTCCCGAACCATCCCAATCTCCAAGCACGATATAGTCCGGATTCATGTTAATGACATCCTCAATTGAGGCTTTTGTCGATTTCTTAATCCCGAGTGCTTCGGCAGCGGGCTTAGCTCCAGCGAGACGGATCATATCGTAAGAAATGTTCCCTGGTCCCATGATGTAAGGGCCAGTATTCGGGCCGACAGGCGACAGTACGAGAACGGACGGCTTGCTTGCAAGTGATGCAGTTCGCTTTGCGGCATCGTCCAGCTTGCCCTGAATTTCCTTGGCAACTTCCTCTGCCTTATCGACAGCTCCAACAGCTTCGCCAATTGTGCGGAAGTTCGCAATCAATTGCTCGAATGTTCCCCATTGCTCGAACGTGACAACCTTAACGCCTGCTTGGCTGAGCAATTGCTCGGCATCGTTTTCGCTATTATGGATTTTCGTAATGAGGACAACGTCTGGATGAAATGCCAAAATTCCTTCGGGATCCAATCCAGTCGCACCGCCGACTTGACCGGACACCTGCTTGCCCTTCTCCTCGTTGACAGCCAAATAAGGATTTGCAATGCTCTTCGGTACGGCAACGACTTGCTCCGGAGGAACGATTTCAAGTACGGCATCTGCAGTGTCGAGAGATACCGCAGCAACCTTCGGTGCAGCCTCTATCTTCCCATTGTCAGAGGATGCAGCGGCCTTAGAACTGGTAGTGGTTGAAGTGGCGCTGGACGACTTCTCGCTATCGGATTGTGAATTGCTGGTGCAGGCTGTCAACCCGACAGCGGCAACAAGCGCGATCAGGCTCATACAGAGCATGCGAAAAGTGGTTTTTCGTCGAGTTTGTACGTTTCTCATTGTGTCATTCCTCCAAGATGTTCTTTTTCGTAATGGGTATACCATTTCTGCTCTTCTGCTTCATGTTCAAATGCAATGACTGACAGGCCTTCCGTTCCTGGTTCTTGGCGAATGACGGCATGAACGCCATACACATCATAAAGTGCATCTGCTGAGAGCACCTCTTCCGGTTCGCCGAATGCTTCGATGCGCCCGTCATGCAGAAGCAGAAGACGATCGCAGTAACGAGAAGCTAGCGACAGGTCATGCAGTGAAGCGACCACAGCATATCCTTCGTCAGCGAGCTGGCGAAGGAGCGCAAGCGTGCGAAGCTGGTGACGAATGTCGAGTGCGGAGATAGGCTCATCCAGCAGGAGAATTTGCGGCTCCTGTGCAAGCGCCTTGGCGATGAAGGCAAGCTGGCGTTGTCCGCCTGAACAGGCATGAATGTAGCGCTCGCGCAGGTGATCGACGCCGCATTGCTCCATCGCCCGTTCGACCTGCTGTGCATCTGAAACTGTTAATCCGCCGAACAAGCGGCTATAAGGGTGGCGTCCCATCGCGACGATTTGCTCAATCGTGAAGTCTGCATCTAGCGAGCAATCCTGCGGTACATAGCCGATCATTTGCGCTCGTTCCTTCGTGGAGTATGCCTTCAAGGGCTTTCCTTCAAGTGTCAGCGAGCCTTGAACGGGCTTCAGTAGTCCACAAAGCATGCGAAGCAATGTAGATTTTCCGCTGCCGTTCGGTCCAATAATGCCAAGGAAGGAGCCTGGCTGCAGCTTCATGGACAGATTGTCGATGATTGTTCGCCCATCAATTGAATAGGTCAATTGCTTGGCTTCAAGCAGTCCAGGAATGCCCAAAGATGTCTTCCGCCTTGTCTTCATGTCGAACCCTCCTTTCGCTTGCGCAGCAGCATCATCATGAACAGTGGAGCTCCGATGCAAGCGCAGACGACGCCGACCTGCAATGTGATCGGCTGCAGCACCATGCGCGAGGCTAAATCGGCCAGAACGAGGAACGATGCCCCGAATAGTGCGCTGAACGGCAGCAGCAGGCGATGGTCCGAGCCGACAATTAGGCGAACGAGATGCGGAATAACCAATCCGACAAAACCGATGATCCCGCTTACCGAGACGGCTGTTCCGGTCAAGAACGAAGCGAGCAGTAAAATCGTATAGCGGGTGAATTGCACAGGGACTCCGGATGCCTGTGCGTGCTCGTCACCGAGCAGCAGTAAATTCAATGAACGGCTAAATAGCGCCAACAGAACGCCTCCGATAAGAATTGGCAGAGCGATAATATGTACATGCTCCCATGTTCGCGCCTCGAGTCCACCCTGCAGCCAGAACACGATACTGCGCAGCTGCTGTTCATGCGGCGCGCTGGCGATGATCACATTAATGACCGCCGACAGAAGCGCGTTCATGCCAATTCCGAGCAGCAGTAGAGTGGTTACATTCGGTTTCCCACTAGCCCGCCATATGGCCAGAATGAGTACAACGGATACAAGTGCACCTGCGAAGGCAGACAAGGGAAGGGCGAATGCTGAATGACGAACAAGCCCTAATGCGATGCACAAGACAGCTCCGGCGGCTGCGCCTGACGACACTCCCAAATACCCGGGCTCGACGAGCGGATTGCGGAACACTCCCTGCATCGCTGCGCCCGCGATGGACAAGCCGGCTCCGACTAATGCACCTACGATGACACGAGGCAGACGGATATCCAGAATGATGGTAAGATTCCGCTCTGCAATCTGAATGTGCTCCAGCCAGCCTGTTGCATGAAGCATGGCTGCAAACGTCTCTTTCAACGGTATAGACACAGGTCCGACCGCACTGCCGATGAGTATGGATAACAGCAGAACTGCCAAGCCTGTGGCTGCTAGAACTGAAATCCGGAGAAGTTGGGAGGCCTGCCGGGGACGAAATCGGGAATCTCGCCCTTTGTAGTTCAGTTTATTCGTGGTGTTCATGGATGACCTCCTTTCCTTGTTGCAAAAATGTTAGCTAAATATAAATAAGTTGCATTAAGTAAACTTTTATTAATATAGCGTAGACTGTGATCGTCGTCAATCCGGAATGCAGGTCTATTTATCGAATGAGAGCGTTACATCAAAAAATTGTTCCTCAGGTCTATCATCAATGGAGGACTTGCGGTTCTCTGTTTTAGAATGCCTGCTTTTCATGGTTGGATATGGTACATTGAATGAATGTAGGAAGATGCAACATCAAGCAATATAGTCAGGAGGATGAAAGATGAACGTTGAGATCTGTGAACCCCATACACCGAGCCTATTCGTAATTACGGGCATTATGGCGTCTGGCAAGTCCACCATCGCGCAATTGTTGGCGGAACGCTTTGCGAAAGGTGTTCATGTGCGTGGTGACGTATTTCGTCGCATGATCGTCAATGGTCGCGAGGAAATGTCACCCGCTGCTCCAGAGGAAGCGATGAAGCAGTTGAACCTTCGCTATCGCCTAGCTGCAGGAACTGCGGATGCATATGTGGAAGCCGGATTTACGACAGTGATCCAAGATGTCGTCATCGGTGATGTCCTGCAGACGTTCATTCAGAATTTTCAGACTCGTCCTCTCTACCTCGTTGTACTCTGCCCACGGCCTGATATTGTGGCGGAACGTGAAGCGTCACGAGGCAAGAAAGGATATGGGCTTTGGACTGTTCAGGATCTAGACGATGGTCTTCGTCAAGGCACGCCCCGAATTGGCATGTGGCTGGACAGCTCAGACATGACACCGGAAGAAACCGTCGATGAAATCATGCGCAGAGCGTGGACAGAAGCGAAAATCGATACAGACTATAGATAACTGGAGGATCCACGAATGGTTGCCCACAAAGTTGCAAAAGAATATCTCGATACCTTTACAAGCGAAATGGAGTACACCGGTATCAAGTCACGGGATGAAGTGCATGCCAAGGGATTGTGGCATCAAACGTTTCATTGCTGGTTATGGAGGGTCGAGAACGGAAAGCTAATCTTGCTGTTCCAACGCCGGCATCCTCAGAAGAAAGATTATGCGGGTCTGCTGGACATTACGTCTGCTGGTCATCTAGAAGCAGGGGAATCGCCAATGGATGGCATTCGGGAGTTAAGAGAGGAGCTAGGACTCGAGATTGAGTTCGCTCAGCTTACATACAGTGGTGTTATACCAAGCAGTATTGAACAGGAACATATAATAGATAATGAATTTTGTCATGTGTTCCTTCATGAATATACAGGAGACATTACCGATTTTCGATTGCAGGAAGATGAAGTGGTATCCATAGTCATGCTGGAAGCAGAACATTTCCGCAAGCTGATTGCAGGTGAGGCACAGCAAATTACTGGCGAGGAATTCGTGCCGTCGAGCGGAGAGAGCGGGATCAAGGTAGAATTAACGATACAGGACTTTGTCCCTTCCAGAGCAAACTATTATGAGTATGTGCTCGAACAAATTGCAAGCCTAGCCAATCAAGAAGTTAATCAGCAGGATTAGACGAAGATAGCTCGAATCTCCATTTTTCATCAGGAAATATTCCATGGATTTCATGTGCACTCTTTTTGTAATATAGGGAGAATGGGAACTTTTTCAAGGGTAGGAACGAAGATCAAACTACGGAATGCATCATGCATGAAGGGAGATAGAGATATGTTTATCGAGACGAAAACCATCCAAGTGAAGGAAGGGACTTCACAGCTCGTGGTCGACAGGTTCAGCGGAGAGGGAGTCATTGAGAAATCCGAGGGCTTTATTGACTTGAGCATTTGCGTCAAGAAGGTAAGCAGGGGAGATGAAGAGGTCGTCATTCTCATTCGCTGGGAATCTGAAGAAGCGTGGAAGAAGTGGGAGACAAGCGAGGCACATATTGAAGGCCACAGACAGAGCCGAGGCAAGCCGAAGCCAGAGCATATTCTGGGATCGCAACACGCTGTGTACGAAGTTAAGGGCATCAAGACTTTTGTAGAAGCATAGATTCTGAGGGCAGCCTAATAGTTATCCATAAAAATTAAAGGAGAAAACATATTAGACGTATATAATATGTTTTCTCCTTTTTATACCATCAAAGCACCCTTTTCTAGAATTCATTTAACTCATATTAGCAGGTATTTGTTGAATACATTCCTTACAAAAGGTTAAGGTCTCTTTTTAAGATTGAGTACATATATAAATCATCAAATTTACCACAAGTATATTCATAATGTCTTAGCAACCCCTCTCTTATAAACCCTTGCTTCTCTACCAATTTTTGCGACGGGAGATTTGCTGGTTCTATTAAAGCCTCAATTCTTTCCAACTGATAGTGATGGTACCCAAATTTAATAACTGCTTCTAATGCTTCACTAGCTATTCCTTTCCCCCAGTAATCTTTGCTTAACTCAAATCCAACTTCAGCTCGATGATGTTTGGTAACCCGCTTAAGAAAGCCACAACTTCCTATAATTTTTCCAAAATCTTTTAATGTAATTCCCCATCTAATGCCAGTGCCTTCTTCGATAATAGAGTTATACCAATTAATTTCATCACAAACATCTGTAATGGTTTGGAAAGGTGCTAACCCTATATGTTTCACAACATCTTTGTCAGATAAATAGGTAAACATATCATTAGCATCCTCTGTTGATACTTCTCTTAAAATTAACCTTTCCGTTTCAATTATCGGAAATTCTTGTTTCATTCATTTTCCTACTCTCTATTAAGATTAGATTATTTTACATACTCTTTTTATAAAACGGCACCCTTTCACTTAATAACAATTATTTCAAAATTCCATGATTTCAGCAATCGAAAGGATAATTGTCCTAAGTTTAAGAAAAGTAACTTTTGTACTTTCGTAAGGGCTTCTTAACCAAGCAACAAATTTCACGGTTTTTTTATTTTGATTTCCTTTGTCTATCCACTCTTATACGTAATGGAGTGAAATATTTCCTCTAACCCTTGTCGGAATGTTCCGAAAATCAAGATAATTTGGTATAATTACCCTATAAATTCAGGACTTGTGTCCGATATCAAATATTAGGGTGATGATCCTATTCGGTGCGAACCGTATCACTATTATCGGAGTGAAGGAGGCTGCATAAAAGAGATACGAGTATTTACATGAGGAACACAAGAAATGGAATTTGAAATTATGGATTAGGAGGATAACATGAAAAAGTCATTGTTAATAGGAACGGCAGCCCTATTGCTTATATCCGCGCAAGCTTCCATACATCCCGTCACAGTGAATGCATCTTCACAAGCAGATAAACCCAATATCAACTTAAGCGGTAATGATAATAGTTCAAATCGTGCAACAACGTCGAAAGTTTTGGACATTTCCGGACACTGGGCAGAACACAGTATTATGCAAGCGATCAATAAGGGATATGTGGAAGGTTATCCCGATGGCAATTTTCTTCCTAATAAGAATGTATCTCGTGCGGAATTCGTAAAGATGACCATTTCTG
The DNA here is from genome assembly GCF_023713665.1 of Paenibacillus sp. MER 180. Taxonomy (NCBI): domain Bacteria; kingdom Bacillati; phylum Bacillota; class Bacilli; order Caryophanales; family Paenibacillaceae; genus Paenibacillus; species Paenibacillus sp. MER 180. Next base: position 47,051 of record NZ_JAMAVT010000027.1, read on the forward strand.
CTCTGGGAATTGAAGTACAGGAATCGAATGGGAAATGGTATGAGTCCTATGTACATGCAGCTGAAGCAGCGGGGATATATAAGGCTGGTGACTTGGAAGATACGAATTGGACCAAAACGTTGACGCGTGAAGAAATGTCGAAGATGGCAGTGAGAGCATTGGGCATAGATCAAGTAGAGGATAAGCAATGGATGTACCTCGCTACGAAAAATGGCATTATGTCCGGTACGGCGCCGGGAGAATTAACACCTAAGGGGAGCACAACGCGAGCACAAGCGATTACCGTTATTGAACGATTGCTGACCGCAAAGAAAGGCGACAAATTAGCCGTCGATAAATATGCTGTCGCTGCAGCCGAGATGTACTGGCACAAAACGAATATTTTCACGGTCGCTGAAGAGATTTTTAATTCTCCGGAGAATGATAAGTATACGAGTGTGAAGATGGGAATTCGCTCTTGGAACATAAATAAATTAACTGTGTCATCACCAGATAAATCCGTAGTAGGACAAGTAAATAGTTTAACGGCGATTGATTGGAATGATCCGAAGGATCCAAATCGAAGGTTACTTCCAAGTAAAGACAAGTTAATGCTACAGATAGGAGGTAAACAAGTAAAATTTACTGATGATATGAAAGTTTATGTACTAGTTTGGGACTCTGAAATGGTGGTAAATAAAAAACCAAAGTCATATCCAATGAATCGACTCAACTTAATAGTCCATGGGTATTCAGGTAACCGTAATGGAATTGATCGCGGAACTCCATTCTTTGATTCCAAAAGAGAGCTTTATGGCCTCGTAATTCCAAAAGAAAATTATTCAACGTCAGGCGAGCTTCGTATCTCAATCGAAACTATTTCTCTTGGTGCCCCTCTATATGCTAGTAGGCTTTCGACATCGATCCTTACAAGGTAGGGGGTGTTTTCTTGAAAAGAATGAGGCTCTTATCAAAAGTTATACTTACTGTCTTCATCATTAATTTACTTTGTATTTCGTTAAATTCACTATATATATCTGCTTCAGGCGAGATACGTGAAGAAATTGACTACGAATTTAATACTGGTTCTGATGACTATGTGTATGGTGGATACATATTCTCTGATAAATCGTCACTTGAAACGAAACCTATGGTGATTCCGTCAAAGCCCGGTAAAGTAATAAAAAAACTTGAATGGGCGGATAAATCAACAAAACAAGTCTTAAGAACAGTCAGCGGCTTTAAATCCGGGAAAACGAAAATTGACATTAATGATGGATTAAAGGATAAACTGCAGGGAACAAAGTTAAAAGTAACTTCTAAAGATAACGGCAACTTTGGAAGTATATATTATTGGGATCGATGGTCGATCAACGATCCTGCTAATTGGGACGGAAAACATTGGCGTGCTGGTGCTGGTCGAGTTAGTGTTACAGATAGTAGAGGGTGTGATGCTAATGTTCCTAAAGAAAATATACAAGGTCATTTGCTACCGAAATATCCCGGATGCACGGATCCAAATTTAGAAGCAGATATACCTAGAACTTCCCCATTTTACATAAATGATCCGACTGATTCAATGAACTTGATATGGATTAAAGACGGTGCAATTTCGAAAATTAAGAAGGATATATCGGCTTCTAATGTTCGAATTGATGACAACAACATAATCCCTGATCTTCACAATGGGCCAGGTGGTTATACAGATCCTAGTACAGTGGGAGGAGAAGTAGCAGGTCTAGCAGACTTAAGTATAATTACGATATATTTTAAACAAACCTTCAATAACGATACCTACAATAAATACTGGGCAAATCCAGGGGCCAAGCAGGTCTGGTATTTCTCTAAATTCTTTGTTGACTTCAACTCAGTTACTTACCGATACAAAGACAAATTACTTATTGCTACATATGCCGATGGAACATCGGGACTAGAGATTACGGGGAACAAATGTGTTGCACCTGGTGGGACTACACAATTGGTTGCCAAATTAACGAAAGTTGATGGCACCACGTGGGAGCTGAAAAACCATGCTAAACTAACGTGGACAAGCTCAAATGCTAGTGTGATGACCATCAACAATTCAGGTCTGGTTACAGCTGTGGCATCTACCGGAACGTCAACCATTACTGCTCATTTTGCTGACTCCACTCAAGCGTTGGATGAAAAGGCAGACTTCTCTATAACCGTGGGAACGGGTAACTCCTGTACCGACGATAACAACGGAGGGAACCCTAGTGGAGGGACGGGGCAGTGCAAATACACGATTGCGGCTCCTTCATCGGGAAGCACAGTAACCGGGAATAAGATGAATCCAGATGTAACAGGAATGATCAAAGCAGACAACCGAGGCAATGAGAAATTCGATGTACTCAGAGGGATTCCAACCTCCGAGAATTTGTATGCTAATGTGTTTGCGAATCAGTATCTATTCCAACATACGTTTGCTAAAATGTCAGGCAAAGTAAACTATCAGTGCCAGGTAGAGGTTACCTATGCTCTGGAGTGGAAGCAGAAGCAACCAGATGTGTGCACGACGAATAAACAAGGGCAGCGTGTGTGCACGCCACAACCGGATTTGACGATGAGAGATACAGAATCCAAGACCTACAGCTTTTCCTTCCAACGTGACTATTCGTATTGGCAGATCAACAACATCGAAGTGTACGGAATTCAACGAGCAAGTATGAACAACTACGCACTGCCTAATGGAACAGTAACGCTGCAGCCATCAGGGTACTCAGCCCCTTCTCTTTCAACGGATCACAATTCGGATGCATCGGCTCACGTCAAGCCGAAGGATAGTGGTACAATTGCATTTACACCAGCAACAGTACCAGGAATGTATACAAGGCCGAGCGTGCCAAATGATGAATCACAACTCAAAAGCAGGGCCGAATCACAAACGGGAGAGCCCGAAGTACGAAATGATCATGTGACCTTCAATGGCACAACGATCATGAGCAATAGCTGGACGACGAAACATGGAACGACACCTGGAAGTATCCCATCACCTACGATCATTGGTCAAAATGTTCTCTATCGGAGCGGTATGCTTTTTAGCAGCAAGCTCGTCAATGCGGACAACACCCCAAGCACAGGCACGATCTACTACAATCTTGTTCCCGGCAACATAAATGGCGGCAGTGACAAGCAATTCTCAATCAACGGCATCAATACCGTTACCGTACATACACCTGTTGTGAATTACTCCTCAATTACGGACGATCGTGAACATAATCAAAAGACAACACCGAATTACAATCGTGCCGCCTTGATACTGGATCGGCCATTTACAGTCCGAATGCCTACGAACGGGCAGCATGTGAATTATCCAGGATACGGCGACCGTGATTATGCGAAATATTTCCGAATGAAGCAGGTATGGTTCCCATTCGATGTCTATAGCGCAGATCGCAGCAGATTCATTCCGAAGCGCACGTGGACAGACATACCGGTAAACCAATTAGACACGACGTTCCTCCTGCCTGTCTGGGTCGATGAAGGGGACTATTCGGTCTTATACCGCACGATTGCGGAAAATGCGCCTGATTCCTTCACGCATCAGCCAACGGCCAATACGAATTGGGAGAACCATGTGGCGACCCATGAAGTCGCGGTCGAGGTCATTGGCAGAGTGTACGATTTCCACGTGACGGACATTATGGACTTCAATTGGGAGACGGTATTCCGCAAGCAGAAGGGAAGCAGTGAACCTACTGGAAACTCCTATTGGGTGGGGAGCAAGGGGATTGACGGAGAGGCGCGCGGCAATGCCTTTCCTTATGAGCTTCCTGTCCGCAAAGGAAGCCATCCAGATTCCTCGTATAAAAATGTAGCTGTGAAGACGGGATATGCGTTCAAGTTCGACTTGAAGACGAAGGGGAATATGTTCGGCTCAGGAGATGGCATCCATCTTAAGCCTGCCTTCTACTTCACGGACAGCAAGGGGCAAAAGCGTCAGGAAGTAGACGTCTATTACCATACTGATGAACGGAAATTTATTCGGATTGGCTCATCAGAGGACAAGGTAAGGCGGAGTATGGAGCTTAATGCGCGACTTCGCAACGTGCCAGAGCAGCGCATCTTAGCTGCAGCGGGCGCCTTCTATGAGCTGTTCGCCAGCAGCATATCGACAAGCCGTCAAGCTTACATCGAGGAATGGGCAAGGGCAGCGAAGAAGCCGACGACAATTGGCAGCTACAGTGATCTCTTCCTGCCATACCATGTTCGGACATTTATGGGGCCGACAAATGTGCCAACTGGTGTCTCGGAAATACGTGCATTTTCGTCGATTCAACAGTGGTATGGAGAATACAATCTGCCCGCGAAGCTGTATATCGTGCCGAAGGGCTTTGATTTATCGAAACAGTTCAGCTTTAACGACAAGGCGCCATTCTTCCTGCGCGACGGGTTCCTCATCGTGAACGTTGATATAGAGACGGTACGGGATGGGCAGAAGGGCAAGCCGCATTTACAATACATAACAGCACCGCTCACAAATCAATGGAAGCGGGAGGGGTCCCACCCGCAATTCACAGATCCGTATGGCGTTACGTTCCAACTAAAGGATGGGGATGTCATGTTCTACCGAGCGGATCAATCATCGGTTGATGATTTTGGAGTAACAGGTACGCATTAATTCAGCGATGTATCTTGGGCGCATGACGAGAGGCAACAGCATCGCTAATCATAGTTGAACGACAATTAGTTAAAAGACAAAGACCCGTAAGACGGATGCTCTGCAAAATAGAGAGCTCCTCTTGCGGGTTATTTGCTTTTCGGTGCCCGAAGATTGCCTTCTCGGCTATTTAATCTGCAGGAAATTGATAGATTGTATAGTAGACCGGCTGTGGTATATTTTAGTTTGCCATACCTTGTATAATTTTACCTAACTGAAATGTCGATATTAGGAGGAATGCTTCACTATGCAGCGATGGTTAGGCAAGTCATTGAAGCGCAAGTTATCGATTATGCTGCTAGGTGCCATCCTTGTGCCATTGTTGTCACTGGGATTTGTATTGTACAGCATTGCAGCGAAGGAGGCCGAAGAACGAACGAAGCAGTCCAGTCTGGGGCTGCTGGATCAGATCAAGACAAATCTGGAGTTCATCGTGCAGGACGTTGAGAATATGTCCATTTTCCTAATTGCACAGGAGGACATTCAGCGTTATCTCGCGTCTGCGAATCAGGGCAGCGCGCTGCAAATTAAACTGATGGGATTCTTATCGAACTTTGCTTTTTCCAAATCATACATCTCCAACATCTCCATCTATCCAAACAACGGCAATCATACGCTATCCAACACGACGATTTTCAACAACGGACTCTTCACAGACAACAAAAACACGAACATCCAACAGGTAAAGGATAAATGGTGGAGCTCTCTCTACACGAACGTGACAACAAACGGAGCAGAGAAGGTTATTTCCTTCGTACGACCGATAGGGAGCACTACGACTTATCAGCCTAAGGGGATGCTTTCCATTAGCATAAGCGAAGCAGCGATTGCTGATTTTATGATGAAGCCGGCTCTGAGCAGTGGAGAGAGCTTGCTGCTTGTAGATCGGGGCAATCGAATTCTCTCGGGTACGATTCGGGATGGTCTGTCGCAGTTCGTGACGGAACTGCTTCCGAAGTGGGATGTAGCAGGGATGCTAGACAGGCAGGGATTTGTCACCTATGGGGAAGGGAAAGACAAGAAAACAATCGTGTACACGACAGTTCCGCATGTTGACTGGCGTCTGCTGGCAGTGATTCCTTATGAGCAGTATCAGGCGCAGAATCAATATGTCGTAACGATAACGGCCATGACGATTGGACTAGCGATGGTTATCATCGCGGGTATCGTGCTGTTCCTTATCATGCGGGTAACGAGGCCGCTGCAGACGGTGGCTGTCTCCTTGAAGGGGTTTCGGCCCGAGGAGGATGTCATTGCGCTTCCGATTACCTCATCCGATGAAATTGGCATGCTCGTGCATAGCTATAACAAGCTTGGTGAACGTGTCCATGTGCTGATGGAAGAGGCGAAGCGGCATGAATCCATGAAGAAAGAAGCCGATATGCAGGCGCTGCAGGCGCAGATCAACCCTCACTTCTTATACAACACGCTGGCATCCATCCACTGGATGGCGCTCATGAACAAGGATGCCACGATTGCGCAGATGGTCGGGGCATTAAGCGATTTCTTGCGCTTCAGCTTGAATAAGGGGAGCGAGTATTGTCAGGTCACGCAGGAGGTGCTTCATGCACAGCACTACACATCGATTCAGCAGATTCGGTACCCGGATCAATTCGACATCACGTTCCATATCAGTCCTGAGCTTGAATCGCAGTGGATGCTGAAGCTTCTTCTTCAGCCGCTGATCGAGAATGCAATCATTCATGGAATACTTGGCAAGCGATCAAAAGGCCGAATTACCGTCATTGCACAACACACTGCAGATGACTATATACACTTCACGATTGAAGATTCCGGACAAGGGATGCCGCAGGGACAGTTGGACGCACTCCTTCAGCAGATCGAACTTCCACTAGACCAGACACGCAAGCCAGAACACAGCTATGGGCTGCGCAATGTGAACCAGAGGCTCAAGCTGCATTATGGGGAGGCATCTGGGTTGCAAATTCAGAGCGTAGAAGGTGGGGGGACGACCGTATCCTTTATGATTCCTTTTATCGAAAAGGAGGTTGAAAGACAATGAAACTGCTAATCGTGGATGATGAGGTTATTATTCGTACAGGCATTCATCAAGTCATTGATTGGTCTGCGATCGGGATCACGGCTTTGCAGCCTGCTGCATCGGGAGAAGAGGCATGGCAGCAGATTCATAATGAACAGCCCCATATCGTGATGACGGACATTCGAATGGGAGCAATGAGTGGGTTGGAGCTGGCGTCCTTAGTGAGAAATCAATATCCAGCAACAGAGGTAATCATGCTGTCTGGGTATGATGACTTTGCCTATGCACAGCAAGCGATGCGCGTAGGCGCGCAGGATTACATCTTGAAGACGAGCCGTCCAGAGGAGATCATGGAGGCGGTCTTGAAGGCGAAGCAGAGATGGGAAGCAAGACAGCAGCACGATCGGATCGGACATTTGAATGTCCATCTGCTCAAGAAGCAGCTGCTGGAACAGCTGTTGACGGAAGGAATGCCGGAAGAACAACTTGCGCGCGGACAAGTATTGGAGCTGCTGGAGCTTAAGGAGGAGAGCAGAGCATATCAGGTTATTTTCCTCACTGTATCGGGTTGGAAGGATGAACAACTGCTGCTGTTTGCAGCTTCGAATATTATAGGCGAAGCATTGCAGTGTGATATCTCGCTTCGTCCCAATCACATGGTTCTATTATGGAAGCAGAAGACGGAGTATGAGCAGACGAGAACGCTGTCTTCGACGTTCGCTAATTGTGAGAATCTTCTGAAATGCTCGATCTTCGCAGCATTTGGATCCACTGTTTCTAACTATGAGAAGATACGGCAATCCTACGTGGAAGCCGAGCGAGCATTGGCCTATACGCATATCGTTAGCGATAGAAGGGTCATCCAGTATAAAGACATTCAGCATCGAACAGGCGGTAGAACGGTATGTACTCGGGAGGAAGAGAATGAACTCGCCATAATATTAACGCAAGGCAATCGGGCGACGCTGGCACACTGGATTCAGGAGATTGTGAAGGCTCAAGTCTTAGATGAGCAGACAACGCCTGAATCGCTGCTGGCCTATTTGCAGTCTATATTGGTGTCAGCCTGCCGCTGGCTGGAGCGAATGGTGCCTGAAGAACGTACGCTTAGTGAATTTCGCCATCGTCTTCTGCCGAATCATGAAGTAGAAGCGGGATTGTATCGCGCCTGCTGCGCCATCATGGAACGCTATCAGCAATACGATGAACGGAATCGCGCGAATTCCTATATTCAGCGTGCGATGTTCTATATTCGAGAACATTTGCATGAGAGTCTCTCATTACAACAGGTGGCTGCATATGTACATGTGAATCCAAATCATTTCAGTGAGGTGTTCAAGCGGGAAGCGGGCATGAATTATATTGACTTCGTAACATTGGAGCGAATGGGGCTTGCGAAGGAAATGCTAACGGGATCGGAGCGGAAGATAAGTCAGGTAGCAAGCGATTGCGGCTACGAGGATGTGAAATATTTTTGCAAGCTGTTCAAAAAGCATATTGGATTGTCCCCCTCTCAATATCGGCAGCACAACTGAAAAAAGTCTCCCCTTTCACCGAAGAATATCACCTGCTTTACCAATGTCTTTCTTTTATAGTGGTACCTAAGAGATATCGTTCATAAAAGTGCGACACTTCCACAGTAGTGTACAGCGTGGATAGAGGGCCGATGGTACTGTTGGGCAAACACTTTTGTGAAAAATGAACTGAAGTCATGAGGAGGGCTGCACATGTTGAAAAACAAAATGCGTTGGAGCCAAATGGTTATGCATGTGATGATGCTTACATTGGTGCTGGCAGGCTGCGGAGGTGGATCGACATCCCCATCAGATTCGAGCTCAGGGGCGAAAGTGGATCCGAAGAGTAAGATTCAGCTTACCCTATGGCATAACTTCACTGGGGAAGATTTGCGCGCCAAGGCGATGCGGGGGATTATTGAACAGTTCAAGAAGGATAACACGAATATAGACTTGCAGATTCAAGCAATTCCACCGGATGCGTATCGCCAACGATTGAAAGCGGTTGCGGCTGCAAATGAGATGCCGGACGTATTCATTATGCATCCGGGTACGATTGCCAAGGAGTTCTCAGCTGCAGGCTTGATTCAGCCGCTTGATGGATTGCTTGATGCGAATAAGGATTGGAAAGACGGCTACATGCCGAACTCCTTCGATGACTTCACGTTTGACGGGAAAATTTACAGTGCGCCAATGGGACTGTCTCCCACGTCTATTTTGTATTACAACGAGAAAATACTAGCGGATAATGGCCTAACTGTACCGAAGACTTGGGATGAACTGTTGAACACAGTTAAAACGCTTAAATCCAAAAATATCATTCCAATCGCGCTTGGCAATAAAGCTCCATGGCTTGCACAATCCAGTATTCTCAGCTCGCTGGCAGATCGCGTGACGGGGACAGAATGGTTCAACAAGGCGGTTGCACAAGACGGAGCGAAGTTCACAGATCCTGAATTCGTGAAGGCGCTTGAGCATTTGCAGGAGCTTGCTACGGTTGGTGCGTTCCAGGAAGGCTTCAACGCGATCGACGGGACACAAATGGAACAATTGTATTCACAGGGCAAAGCCGCGATGATCATTGAAGGCGGATGGGCGGTAACGAATCTAGTCGCAACGGCGCCTCAAGAAATACTTGACGCTACAGGCGTAGCAGTGCTGCCTTCCATTCCGGGAGGTAAGGGTGATCCGAACTCGGTGTCCGGCGCGATCGGGGTTGGACCTGCGCTGAGCAGCAAGGTAGAAGGCGATAAGAAGAAGGTAGCGGAAGAACTCATTCTGGCACTGGCTGGTCCGGAAGCTCAGAAGACAACATTAGAGGCGAACCAACTCGTCAGCTTCAAGGTAGATCTAGATAAGAGCAAAGTGAACTCGTTGTTCGCCAAGCTGTATGAGCTCGTGAATCAAGTGAAGCGTACACCTGTCTATGATGCAAAATTAACATCTGGAGCTACAGAGGTCGTTAATAACGGCTTGCAGGAGCTGCTTCTCGGCGGGAAAGCGGAAGATATCGCGAAGAAGATTCAGGATGCGCAGGAGCAAGGGTTGAAGGAGTAGTTTGTGTTTGGATGTAAGGCTATTATTGACCCTACTTACGTATTGGGATCATGCAGCCTAACAAAAGAAAAGGATAGATGACTATGACCGCTGCATCGCGAGCGCGGATGTTTATCATGCTTGGCTTGCTGCCCGCGCTTCTTATTTATTTGGTGTTCGTCGTCATTCCGGTGATCTGGTCATCGTATTATGGCCTGTTTAGCTGGAAAGGCATGGGCGATATGAAGTTCATTGGATTGAAGAATTATATAGAGGTTCTAAGCGATCCAATCTTCTGGGGCTCATTCCGCAACAATCTGTATATCGTGGCTTATTCTGTACTCGGTCAAGTTCCAATTGCCTTGCTGCTGGCGCTGCTGCTCGTGCGCAATCGCTGGTTCGAGAAGTTCATTCGCGCTTCGGTATTCATGCCGATGGTGCTGTCCTCGGTCGTGATCGGCTTAGTATGGGGATATATCTATCATCCTCAGATCGGGATATTGAACTTCCTTCTGGATTCGCTCGGACTGTCTTCTTGGAAACTCGGCTGGCTGTCCGATCCGAAGGTGGCAATGCTGTCGATTGGACCGCCGATCATATGGAGCAATATCGGGCCGTATCTAATCTTATTTATCGCAGCATTGCAAAATATTCCGAGCGAAGTGAATGATGCGGCCAAGCTGGATGGTGCTGAAGGGTGGAAGAAGCTGTCCCTCATTACACTGCCGATGATTTGGGGCATGATTAAGGTGGCTGTTATTCTATGCATCTCGGGAAGTTTGAAGGCTTTCGATCTCATCTTTATCATGACGCACGGCGGTCCGGCACATTCAACCGAGCTTCTGGCCACGTATATGTACAATAACACGTTCAATATATTCCGATATGGGTATGGGAGTGCCGTATCGACATCTATTGTCATTCTAAGCTTAATCCTTATTGTAGTTAGTCAATTGCTAATGAATCGGAAGAAGGACGCGCTCTAAGTAGAGGAAGGACTCGAACATGATGAGTAACATAGGAGCGGATTTCGATCAGACATTATTATGCTTCGATGGTTACCACTTATAAGTCCAAGAAGATAGGAGGAGAGGAACATGGGGAACCAACCCGTTCAACAGCTTGGCCGCGTGCCTTCCTCTACAAGGAGACGCGCTTCCAACCGGATGTGGAAGCAGGGGGTAGCCGGACTGGTCTGGTTGCTGCTAACCCTGTATGCATTATTGACCCTGTATCCATTACTATGGCTGTTCATCAGCAGCTTCAAGAGCAACGAAGAGTTTTTCTCCTCTCCATTCGGCATGCCAAGCGAGTGGAGATGGGATAACTTCATTCGAGCATGGGATGTAGCGAGCATGAATGTTGCCTTCGGCAATTCCCTGGCTGTTACGGTAATTTCACTTGTGTCCACCCTGCTGATCGGCGCACTTGCAGCGTTCGTATTGTCACGATTCAAGTTCAAGTGGAAGCCGTACATCATGGGATTGTTCCTGCTCGGGATGCTCATTCCGATTCATAGTACACTGGTTCCACTGTTCATTATGATGAAGCAAATGTCCATTCTCGACACCTATGCGGCGCTTGTACTGCCTTATACAGCATTTGAACTGCCAGTTGCGATATTTGTCCTGTCCGCGTATATGACCTCCTTCCCGAAAGAACTGGAGGAAGCGGCGTTGATCGATGGTGCGGGATATACAGGAATCTTCTTGCGGGTTATTCTGCCGCTGTCGATGCCGGCGCTGGCAACCGTAGCTGTACTTGGCTTCCTGCGCTTCTGGAACGACTTCGCATTCCCGCTCGTCTTTATTAGCAATCCGCTGCTGAAGACATTGCCGCTCAGCCTCTCCATCTTCGCGGATGGCTACGGCACGGACTACAGTCTGACGCTTGCAGCACTTAGCCTGTCGGTCGTTCCGACGATTATTATGTACTTGATCTTCCAAGAGCAGATTATGAAGGGAATGCTGGCAGGGGCTGTGAAGGGGTAACAGTGGTGAGAGTATCCGGAGACATGTAATACTGGAAATATCTATACACAACGGTACCGCCAACGAATTTCGTTGGCGGTATTTGTGCTTGATTGGCTGTTGGTTGCAGAAATAAATGTAAATGAGTCTTGCCGAGGGACAAACGCTGCTTGACTTATGTGAATGCCTAATTATTGCTGCTTGGGCAAAGCGCCGTGTCTATCCTTGTTCTCCATCATACTATGTTGTGTACCTAGAGAAAGGAGGTCATCTCAATGGGTGAATTTGCTGGCAGAGGCTGTGGATTTGGAGGCTTCACGAGCACAGGCGCAATCTTAGTTCTGTTTATCTTGTTGGTTATCATCTTGAGTTCTTGCTTTATATAATATGATAGGATTGAACAATATCGTGATCGACTTCAATGACCGACATCATCGTGTTATGCCTTGCTGCTGAAGCAAGGCTGTTTTTATTAGAAGGGAAGGGAATAGCTCGTATGAAGCACTTTTCTTTTCTACACGACATTTACTACATTTACTAGAGTATGCTGGCAAGTCCGAAACCGACTGAGCAAAATGGATGTGTAAGCTACACCCATTTATGTGGCGGTGATCAATCATTTCTTAGCTTTTTACGAACGAGAGCACAAATCTGTACAACAGGATGAATTGATCCGGAAGATTATTACTTTCATAACGCTTACAGTCCTGTGAGAGATTATGTCTCGTAGTCATGGAAAAAGAAAGAGCATCCATAGCAGAGGAATATCTATCCCAGGCTAAGGATGCTTGCAGGTTATCGCAGTCCGTTTTCTATTCTATGGTTGCATATTGTGAAAGCAAATGATTAGTCTTCGAATAACTCATCCATCAGCTGGTCGACTTCTTTTCTGCGTTCTTCTGTAGCTTGTTTGTCAATCGTTATTACATTTCCGACAATATGAACAACATCTCCAACCTCAGCTTCTGCGGGGAGCAGATGCTTCGGATATTCGATGGTATGTCCATCTTCTACTTCAATGGTTACGATATCACATTCAATCTGGTCGATTACCCCTTGAATCAATGTTGTTACCTCGCCTTCTCAAATGATATTGATTTTCCGTCACTTATAGAAATGACAGTGCCTTCTTTATCAGTTCGGAACACTTTGACATTGGCTTTCTTAAGGCGTTTCATGATGACATCTTTCGGATGATTATACTTGTTATCCTTGCCAACGCTGATTACCGCATACGTTGGATGAATTGCTTTTAGGAACTCATCTGAGGTAGACGTATCCGACCCATGGTGGCCGACTTTGTATACATCTGCTTTTAAATTCACGCCGCTGTTGACCATGTCGGTTTCGCTTTTGCGCTCAGCGTCCCCAGAGAATAAGTACGATGTATTTTTGTATGTAACCTTAAGAACTGCGCTCCATGCATTCAAGTCCTTCCCGTAGTCTCCGACTGGAGCAAGGAACTCAGCTTTTACGCCATCTAGCGGGAGTTCACCCCCTGCTTTTGCGGATTTGATCTTGAGCTTTTGCTTTTTGACCGCTAAAAGGAAATCCTCGTAGGTCTTCGTTGTGTGTGATACTCTGGGCGCATATACGGATTTGGCTGGAATCGCATTGAGGACGGTATCCAGTCCACCGATATGATCGGCGTCAGGGTGAGTGGCGATGACTGCGTCAAGTTGTTTAACCCCGTACTGCTTCAAATATTTGACCACGTTCTCTCCTTGACTGTTGTCCCCTCCATCAATTAGGACATGTTGTCCCTTGGGCGTGCGAATTAGGGTTGAATCTCCCTGACCAACGTCCAGATAATATACTTTCAATACGTCTGACGATTGCGCCTTGGGCTTCTCTTGCTTAGGCTTCTCTTTCTGGATGTTTCCTTGAGTTTCCGTACTTGTTGGTGTGCAGGCTGTCAGCAATACGACCAAAAGCAGGAAAGGTATGTATAGTTTCTTCATAGATGCCTCCTTCTCCTATTAACAATATTATCATATTGCAATGGAGGATGAGGATGGTTGATGTTGGTCTCTTTCATGTTATTGCTGCCACCGCATAACATGAAAAGTTAACGAGAAACGACTGTATGTAGAGAAGGGGAAGAAATTTAGGTTCAGCAAAGCACAAAACACCTTCAAGATTATGTTTTATCTTGCGATAAGAACACTCATCAGGAGGTGCTTTTATTTTTCTCACTTTTTTGGGGAACTTCGAATCATTGATAAGGTTTATTTTAGCTCAATGATCGTACTGGCAATCAATTTCGGAGAAGTTGAGGAATCAGTATCAGAAGTGACATCTACTAACATCTTTACCTGAACGGTGTACCGTCCTTTCGGTACCTTCTTTTTTGCCTTGTCCTTGAGATTCCACTCCGCTGTAAACGATAGCTCACCATCCTTTTTCAAATCATGGATGATCAGTTCTTGCGTGAATGCTTTGTTGTCAGACCAGTTGAACACTTCTTCATTGTTTTCATTGTTAACGATGATTTCATATTTATGTGAGCTATAAGAGAGAGTAATATCTTTGCCGGACGTGTTGCGGAGTTTCATATGAATGAGGAGGCGGTCTTTCTTTTTCTCGGTTGATAAAGTAGTTTGCAATGCAGGCTTCGATTCCTTTTTATCCTTGCCCTTGGCGGGCAACGGCTTGATTTGCTGAACTTGATGCTTCGATTGCGACTGCTGCTGCTGATTGGCCGCATATGCGCTTTGCGTACTGCCGACTAGAAAAATAAGTGCGCTTGCCCATACCAGTGGCAGCATGATTGATTTTTTCATTCATATCACCTCATTCTACATAACGTGAGTGGGGGAAAGATTGTTGCATTGAAGTATTGAAATTCGAGTTCATGAAAAGCAGAAGCCCTAGTCAATTGACTAAGGCTTAGGTGCTTCCATTGTCGAGATGGACTTCATATCCGATTGAGAGTTGCTACTCCAGTTCATGACTATCCAGGGATATGGCACCCTTATTTAAAGATATATTTACAGCTTCAACAGCATGTATATAGGTTGTATCAAATACAGGTACTTTAGAATCCTCCGGCTTTACCAATAATCCAATCTCTGTACAGCCTAAAATAATTCCTTCGGCTCCTACTTCGATTAACCCTTGGATCACTTTTTTATAGTAGTCCCTTGATTCCTGATGAATTTTTCCCAAACATAATTCATCATAAATAATCTTATTGATAAGTTCTCTTTCATCGGCATTTGGTACAATAACTTTTATCCCATTCAGTTCCAAGCGGGATTTATAGAAGTCCTGCTCCATCGTATATTTGGTACCAAGTAAGCCGATGGTCCGAAGCCCTTTTTCTTTAATTCGACTTGCCGTTGCATCTGCTATATGTACAATGGGGATATTGATTTTGGATCGGATGTCATCTATAACTTTATGCATCGTATTCGTACAAATAACGATAAAATCGGCTCCTCCTTTCTCCAAAGAGCGAGCAGCGTTAGCTAATACTTCACCAGCCTTTTCCCAATTTCCTTCTGCTTGGTAATGTTCAATTTCCTCAAAATCGACACTGTATAAAAGGCATTTCGCTGAATGCAGCCCTCCCAGTTTTCTTTTCACCTCTTCATTTATTATCCGATAATATTCAACTGAAGATTCCCAACTCATTCCGCCAAGCAAACCAATTACTTTCATGTTGCCCCTCCATTCACACTTTTGCTCGATTTATTCTAACTCGTTCATAACCGCATTTACCACGCAGCGTGTAATGTCTAAGCTATTTCTCCTATTTATTCTCTTATTGCTGCTTGCTGCTCCTTTTTAAATGGTTTAATTATACAAACATTTAGAGAAAATCACAAAGAAGATGTATACATTTACCATGAATAGATATATTGTTGGGATTGGAATTAACCTCCATACCAGTCCGGAAAAGTAGAGTAGTAGAAAAGATAAATCGTTTTATTTTGTTTTCTGGATCAACTGGAGAGTAATAAGGTCATGCTTCATACGATTAAGCGAGGTGTATACCAAATGAAAAAAATGTTGATAGTTTTTGTTTTGCTGACAATCATACTATCTGGATGCTTTAGTAATACTCGTACAGAGCCCGTAACTTTGAAGGTTGTATATGATAGCCAGGAAGAGTTTATGAATAAGTATGGAGACATGTATCGTGTTAAGCATCCGAATATTGAATTTGAAGTAATCCCTTTAAGCCAATATTACAAAGAGGGGCTTTCTGGGGAAATTTATAATACGATTGTTGAAACACAGAAGCCGGACTTGTTGTATGGATTTGATCTCGAAAGTTATAGTACGGAAGGGAAGCTGATTGATCTAGAACCTTTTGTGACTAAAGAATTTTCGAAATCCATTAATCAATATATTCTAGAATACCTGCGTTTTAAAGGATCTGGACGTCTATATGCTCTGTCTCCTACATTTGCAGGAAAAGCACTCTTTTTTAATAAGACAATATTCGATCAATACGCTATCCCTTACCCTACGGATAAGATGAGCTGGAGTGAACTATTTGCATTAGCTAAAAGGCTGCGTGCAGCAGAAGATATACAACAACATACAACAAAGAGTTTCAGTTTTTATTATGCAGGAACTGATTTATTTAGTTTAGCTATGGAAATAGCATCTTCCCAAAATGTAAGGTATCTGAATTCTGATGGCACGAAGATAACGATTAACACGGATAATTGGAAAGATATTTTTGATCCCCTAATTAACGGTTCTCGCAAAGGTTATATAAGTACACAAGATGATATTTCTGATTTAGAAAATCCATACGACGGCGGTGGTCCGTTTGCAAAAGGTCATGCAGCTATGACTGTTGATTATTCGTACTTACTCAATGATCTTAGACATGTTAATTTTAAGTGGGATATCGTAACAATACCGGTAGATCCCGTACAACAAGGCAGTGTCTCAGCGATTCAACCAAATACAGTATTCGCTATCAGCGCTAATTCTAATAAAGTAGAAGAAAGTTGGAAGTTTATTGAATTTATACATAGTGAACAATATGCAAGAACCCTGCAGAAGAGTGGGAGTTATTTTGTATTGCCGGCAAGAGAAGGATTGACAACCAAATTTAACGATATCAATTTGAAAGCATTTTATAGTGTTCCACCGATGGATGAGCCTAGGTTCAGACTAAGTTTTAAGAAATCAAATGCGCTTTATTCCTTAGCAAATGATGAACTGAAGGGAGCGATTACAAACGCCGATCTAGATACTAAAATCTTACTGACTGAATTAGAAACCAAAATGCAATTGATACTAAAACAGAAATAGTGGTGTACACTTTGGACAATTTCTTATTGATGAATATAACACATTATGGGATAAATCGTTGATATTAAAAGGAATCAACAAGAGTTTTGTATGTTTAGAGTTAGGAAAAAAATATGGATTATTTGTAAAAGTGTCTGTTTGGTAGAATGGGTGAAGCGGTGGCATTTTTTAGGGTTTTAGACGTACCTATGAGGAAATGAAACGGAGAAGTTCCTGGGAGATGTTGAACCGCTTTATTTAGTGTTGAACGTATCTATAAGGTATGGAAAGCAGAATATGTAACTTCCTCTAAGTATCCCAAATTGCTCATTCATCTAATAGAGCAGCACAGACGGAATGCAAGGAAGAGTTATGATTAGGGGTATTCAGGGCTGTGAGCAACCCTTTCTGCAGAATTTAATAGAAATGTACTAGAACTTGTCCGACTCTTTGAACATAGGATGTACTAGCTCTTGTGAAAGGAGATGCATTTGAATGGATAACGTAACAGCGAATAGTCTCTCTGCGTTTAGTAGTGCAAGTCTAGATCGGCTACACTTAGTTGGACAGAAAAATTAAGGGCTAGTAGAATTAACACATCATAACAAGGAGCGGATCTACTATGCCAAGAATAAGACGAACATTTACAGATGATTTCAAGAAACAGATGG
>NZ_JAMAVT010000028.1:0-63092 GCF_023713665.1 Paenibacillus sp. MER 180
ATGGCGATCCACCTGGATCGCCTAGAAAGACGAGGATAACCACCATGGGTTCTCTTACATCCCTAGACTGCAAAACAAAAGAAACCCTGTGCTTTATAAAAAGACAGGGTTTCTCAACAATCTGAGGGTGCCGTATAGGCACCCCAATAATTAAAGATCTGACGTAGACTCTGCCTGTAATCAGCACTTAATATCCCATATCTTTCAAAATTTTAGATAACGTACGCAGACGCTCGCCTATCATCTCATCATCATTGCTTAATGCTTGGCTGAACAGCTTAATATCCTCATTAATTCGTTCATTGTCCGTACATACCGCCACAGTCATGGCATCTCCTTGCAGGCCAACTCGGTCGATGATAGGCTGCTCGGGATCATAAAGATGCTCATATCGGTAAGCTTCACGAAAATGCTCCAATGAACGGCAAATCAGAATGGACAAATCAAGTACACGATGAAGAGGGAGCTCTTCTGACTGTCTGGACCATTTTTCTCCTGTGTATCTCCACACCTTAGCAGAAATATCAATCTTTCCTCTATCATTCCATTGGGCCAAACCTAACGAGAGGCCTTTGGCATCTGTATTGGGAGCGAGTCGGCCATCAATCTGCTCATAATTTTCTGACACGACAACAGGTTTATGTTTTAACGTAGTAGGTATTTTCATGTTCTGACCCTCTTTTCATTTACTAATTTACTAAATGACTGTTTCATCTTATCTTGGATTTCAACGATAGTCAATCTGCCGGGTAATCTGGGACATATAAGAAAGGGCGGGGAAGCCTCCCCGCCAAATTCTTGCAATGAACACCAACAACTTATTCCTTAGGTGGCTTGTTATATCCTTTGTCTCCATAGGGCTGCAACTTTTCAAGCCAGGGCTTTATGATTTGCTTCACTTCCCAGCGGATGTCGGTCACCTTATCGGTTTCCTTCTGCTCAAGAATCTCATAGGTGAAGGCACTAGAACCGAATTCCTTCCAATCCTTCTGGAGCTGAGCATTTGCAAATCTGCCCATGTCCAGCTGCATTTGCAGCGTGAACCATTTATTTTTCAAATTGGGGTAGCTGTCAATAAAGATTTTACCGTTTGTGTTGTTCTTGATCTGGATAACCCCCATGTAAGTCTTGATCTGCTTGTAAGCTTCAATAAGCTCCTTGCGCTTGTTCATATCCATGTTGTTTGTTCTCCTTTTCAAGGATAAAGAGTGATGTGAATTATATATACCTAGCGATAATTCGAACTAACTTTGCAGGCAGCTCATACAAATTTGTAATATCCAAAAAACGGTCATTCCCGTAGATGGCATGAATGATATCCTTGTCTTGACCGATTGCAGCTGCAAGGAATCGAACACCTTTTCGCTCATATTCCTCTATCGTTTGCTGCATGTCATTCACTGCATAATCTCCTGTGTAATCGTCCATTGCTTTGGGCTGTCCATCACTAATGCTAATGAGCAGCTTGGTTTGTTGTGGTGACACGGCTAACCGTTCCGCCAACATCCGCAGCGCCATTCCATCACGATTATTACTTCTGGCCTGAATGTTCATGAGTCTGAATCGGTCGCTTGGATCTGGCTTCTCAAAGTCGGTGTAAGCAAAGATCGACATTTGCTCCATCCTGGAAACATCAGCCGTGTCGCCGTAGATGAGTATGGGAATCTGGCAAATCTGACAAAATTCATAGACTGCAATAACCGCTTGCTTTGCTGCCTCCAATCTGCCAAATGCAGACATCGATGCGGATTCGTCAATCCTGAGGCCAACCACTAGGGAAGGGGACTCAGATGGAGGGCGTTTTTTGGCAAAATACCGATAATCCCTGTAAGCCACACTATCCGCCTGAAACTTGCTTCCATAGTAACGATTCCTTGTATATTCGGAAGACACCTCATGTTCCAGCAACGGAAGTGTCTTTCTGGCAATTTCCCTCACGATTGACATGAGTCCTTTGCTGAGACGATCGTAATCGTGCTGATCTTCTAGCGTATAGTCTGGTCGGTGAACGATAAGCTTCACCTTTTCATGAATCGTATTCGACACCATTTCCCTTGCGGCACGATTCAGTTTTTTGCGAAAATCGCGCTCTTTTTGTTTTTCATCCTCAGTCATTGGCGCTGGATTGGCCTGATGATATTGGGGGGAGCCGTCTTCACCCGTATCTGTACTTTTCATATCGCCGAGAGAATCCGCAGATGTTAGTGATGAACGATCCTCACTGTCTGCAGATTTTCTAAGTGCTATGCCTTTTTCCTCGGTAAGGCTGTCAGCATCATAATCAAGATCCGAATCGATATCTCCCCATGTCTTAATTTCTATTGTATCACCGATTTTTTGTTTTTTTTTACCTGATTCGCAACGTCCTCTAAGCTAGCAAGCACACCATTCTTCTCAAGTGCCTCTTCCAGAATCTTAATTTCTTCGTCATCGGTTGTTATTTTATAGATGACCTTATGATATAGGGACTCTTTGACGGAGGCTCCTCCAGCAACTGCATCTGTCCAGTAGAAAAAGGAACGCATTCCAGCCACGCCTTTGATGGCATTTGCCCGAGCTGTTCGATCCAAAATGATAATAACATCTGCTAACACGCTCAGCACCTTTTCATCCTGATACCCTGTTTTGGAAATCGCGCGTTCCATCATGACCTCTTTGCCGGGCAGATCCATCTTTTCCGAGTGTTGAACTCTGTCACGCAGAGCTTCGTTTAACGGTCTGGCCCCCGCATAGCTGCGATTTGTTGTAATGACTGCGATAAAGTCTGGGTGCCTGTGTATGATCTCGGTAGGGAGGTTTATGCTTCCGTCCAACTCCAGAGCAGAATTTAACGCCATTAGTACTGCAGCATCACGAATCACGTTTGGTTCTTGAATTTCCAGAAGATATCCTTTTTGATACGCTCTAACGATTTCAGATGGGTAAAATCGGTACTCAACAGCTTCGCCGTCGGTGTATTCCGCTGCACGCTTTAGCATCTGCTTCATTTGTAAGGCGGCCTGTTCCTGTGTAATCTGTAGCGCATCCATTAGCACTTCAGTAATGTGATGCAAACTATCGCTGTCATAGATTGCTTGCCATATGCGTTGCTCCGCAGGCTCCAGCTTCTCTAATTGCTCAGAAGGAATGACGGGCAATATCGCGCCGATAATATCGGATTTATCCATATCCGCAAAGCAGGTTACTTTCGTATACGGCAATCCGAAATTCGCAGACAATGCTTTGGCTAGTTGTGTTTTACCGGAACCGGCATCGCCTTCTAACAGAATATTAGCAATTTTCATTTCCCCGCGATCCCAATTGCGCTTTACTTCTTTACAAATACGCTGTTCTTCTTCGCTGATCTGATGAGAGGAAGGCTTCTTCCAAACCAGCCTGTTCTCTTCATCCGTCAGTTGTCTTGCAGGGGACAAGACATAAGTTTCATGTACATTCATTTCATGATTCTCCTATCTATCATGATGCAGATCTTCGTTTATCGGTTGTTTTTTTTCAATCAGGAGTGGGGAGAGCAAAAGGGTTCCCACAATAATCAAAACACCGCTCAACAGATATACAGTGAGAAGTGAAAACATTTCCTTCAAATAACCGGATAAAAACATGCCCATGACCATCATGCCCATAAAAACTGGAGTGATCACACCGGATACTCGACCCATAAACGAACTTTCCGTATTACGAACAATAAGCGTCTGGATGCCGCCATGAATACATGGGTAAAACAAGCCGCTAATTACTAAGAGAACAACAGTCAGCCAAATCAGACTAGACGCACCAATACCCATCGTACAGACGGCGGCGACAAGCAAGCCGATCGTGAGCAGCAACTGCGGCTTAATCTTTTTGGCGATTCCCATAATGGCAATTCCACCTACGAACATGGCTGCCCCGTTGGCCATTACAAACCACTGTAAATCTTGTTTGTTTAATCCCAATTTCTCGATGACAAGGAAGATTTGAAGCGGTTGAGTCAGACCCGATGCTAATCCGACAGCTGCGAAGGTCATGCAAAGTGTGCGTAACGATTGATTCGCCCCAATATAACGCAGCCCGGCCGTCAGCTCCTTGAAGAAGCTGCCAGCATCAGTCGTTTTCGATTCTTCCACATCGCGTGGGAGTGTGGACAATATGAGCGAAGCTCCCAGGAAGAAAACACCCGTCAAAATTAGAGATACGTTAATTCCAAATTGAATAAATAGAAACGTGCCGATGATAGGTCCCAATACCGTGAAGATGGCAACAAGCGTTTGAAACATCGCCATCACGCCTTGCAGTTGTTCACCTGGCACATGCCGCTTGAATAGTTTCATGGCTGAAGGCTGAGAAAACTGGGACAGACTGGCCGAAATAAATGATCCGATCAGGAGGGCAATCCATCCGTTATTCAAAACGGCAATCAACACAGCTACAACGGACAAGGCAGACAGCAGATCACTCCATACCATCGTTCGCTTCGGCTTCCATCGGTCGGCAAAGGTTCCGCCAATGAGTCCGAATAGGAAAATCGGAGCAAATTCCGCGACTGAAATCAGCGATACATAAATCGGATTATTGTTCGTTAATTCGGTAACATACAACAGAACGGCATAATTCCGGATCCAAATTCCGAGTTGCAGCAGCACTCGGGAGAGGATAACGGTTCGAACATATCGATTGGATAACATCGTCAATACCCCATATCCTTTAGTATTTTGGATAAATTGCGAAGGCGTTCGCTGATCATCTCATCGTTGTCGCTCAGCGTTTGACTGAACAGCTTAATGTCGTCATTGATCCGCTCATTTTCCGTATCAATTGCCACGGTCATGGCATCTCCTTGCAGACCAATCCGATCGATGACGGGTTGCTGCGGGTCAAATAAATGCTCATACCGGTATGCTTCGTGAAAATGAGCCACAGAGCGGCAAATCAAAATGGACAAATCAAGCACACGATGGAGGGGAAGTTCCTCCGAATTCTGCGACCATTTCTCTCCCGTATGTCTCCATACCTTGGCAGAAAGTTCGACCTTGCCTTTGTCATTCCGCTGAGCCAATCCCAGGGAAAGACCTTTCACATCTGTGTTCCTGGCGAATGGGCCATCAACTCGCTCATAATTATTCGACACGACAACAGGCTTGTGTTTTAACGTAGCAGGTGTTTTCATTTTCTCCCTCTTTTCAATTTTGTATTTACTAAATTACTAATTTACTAAATTACTGCTTCAGTTTATATTGGATCTCATCAGGAGTCAATCTTTTTTGAAGCCCGTTTTTTAAATCCCTGGTTAAAACTGTCTGGTTAGAACGAAAAAGAGGGGGGATGATCGTTATGATTATCGTGTTAAGTGAGTATCGATGGAGAATAGGGGAGAAAACGTATGTATGGCATATCAACTGTGAACGGAGAATTTCTAGATGTGTGAAACTGAAAAAACAAAAGAGCTGTTAAGCAAGTAGATCACTACCGCCCGACAGCTCGTTGTTAAGAACGTCTGAGTTATGTATTTGTCAATACCTTATCTCATGTATAATGCCTCAAATTCCTCTTTGGTCATACCGAAATACACCTCGTCGTGGTAATTCCCATTGGTGTAAATCATGCTACGCAGTCTGCCTTCCTGGATGAAACCAAGCTTGCGATGCAGGTTCATAGAAGCTTCGTTGAAGGAATAAATGCAAACGGTTGCTTTTTGATATCTCAGCTCGAAGAAATAATGCTTCAAAACGGTTAGGATCATATCACTGGCGTAGCCCTTGCCCCGATAAGCAGGGAATACAGATATTGCGTAATCGAAGGTCCCGTTTTTGGGGTCAGTGCCATCAATCTCAATGGTACCGACGACGTCTCCCTTATTGGCATCCTCGGCGATCCAGTAGAAATCATGGCTATTTTCCGAAGCTCCCTGCGAGATTTGCTCGATCCATTCCTCTATTTGCGCTTGTGTCCGTGGAACTGCAATCGAGTCCATATTTAGCAGTATACTGTCATCCAAACTGTCAAATATGATGATATCATCTGCAACAGGTGCGCGAAACCGAATACGCTTGCCTTTCCAATACGAAATCTCCATTCGTAAATTACCTCATTTCGATTAGAT
The DNA here is from genome assembly GCF_023713665.1 of Paenibacillus sp. MER 180. NCBI lineage: Bacteria > Bacillati > Bacillota > Bacilli > Caryophanales > Paenibacillaceae > Paenibacillus > Paenibacillus sp. MER 180. The sequence goes on from NZ_JAMAVT010000028.1 coordinate 6,080, forward strand.
GGGATAGAATAAGTAGGTGTATTATCTTCTTGTTATTCGGTTTATCTTCTTTTTCTCCTTTATTATTTTCATTTTATAGAAACGCCTGTCTTTCTTTTTTTGGAGCACTTCACTGCATGCGTATACCTTTTTTAATAGGTTTAAGTAACAAGCGTTCGTGCGGCTGATCATCCACTTCCCATTTTCATAGCAGAGGAGTGCAGTCGTCATTTCCTGTTCTTTGCTCAAGCCAAGACAGATATCAAACCAGGCCTCACACATTGATCTCCCCAGTCCGGTTTCCTGCCAACTATCAAATTGGGATAAGAGTTGTTCCCATAGCTGCGCGGTCTCATAAGCCTCAGCATAATCGTTATTCATCACGTGCAGTTCAGTAATATCAAGGAGTGCAGAAGCCTTATCTCTTGGGTCATTAATAGAATCTAGTTCCTTTTGTTTATAATAGATGGCCTTCTCATAATTTTCGATTTCTTTGGCTCGATAATATAAGGTTGTGGTGCTAGCTTCAGCGTCCTGTTCAAGAATGGCAAACAGTCGTGCTGCCTCTTCATCATCCTTAAAATCGATTGCCCGAGACAACAAACTATCTGTAGATTCTTTATCGATGCTGTCTGGGAACCATTGGGCCATTCTTTGCATAAATGATTCGATATCTTGCTCTGTATAGAGGGTTCTCAATTTATCCTTGCGTTCGTAAAGGTAGCTGTTCGATTCCGTAAGTCCAACTTCCTCTATGTATGTACACGTTTGTTCCACTCCAACTGAGAAGATAAATTCGTCAAAATAACCGCAATATGTATCGAAGTTTGCGGATTTGGCTTTCTCAAATATCCATACATTTTCAAGCTTGCGGAATTTGGCCAGCAAATAAGAGAGAAGCAGCAAGGAATCCCCGTATCCTTGGAAGGCGTCATGAGTCCGACTCTCCACTTCATTCTCCATCAAATATCGAATGAAATCATAATCTTCCTCTCTCCAATCATACTGAAGCGCAATCGCTGCCGCATATCGTTTCCAATAGTTTGCGTCAGAATCCTCATATTCGAATTCTTTCCATAGCGCCTTGGAATTTCTGAACGCCTCGATATTTCGCATAATTTCTTTGGCTTCCAACAAGCAACCCTCCATTATCATTCTGATTGTAAACGATGAATGATATCTATATCACTCTGATATCCACTACTATATCTATCCTTTATCTTAACAAAAATTAAGGCGAAGCTTAACGTCTGAATCAAGACAGATGCTGCTGAAATTGATAACGTTATAGGTGCCCGAGCGAACTGCTCAACTAACTGCTCAACTAACTGCTCAACGGTTAGAAACAACCCGATCTAAAATGGAGGGATTCATTATTCACATTCATCAGGATAGGAACTCAACAATGTCCCTGCTGGCGCTTATGCTGTGCACGTTTGCGATCGGCACTACTGAATTTATTACGATGGGTATACTGCCAGAGGTATCAAGAGATTTGCATGTATCCATTAGCGCTGCCGGATTACTCGTAACTGGCTATGCCATTGGTGTGGCCATTGGAGCACCACTCTTAACCGCGATTACAGGGAGGATCGAGCGCAAACGGCTACTGCTCGGACTGATGCTGCTCTTTGTGATAGGGAACGTGCTCTGTGCTGTAGCACCTACTTATGCATTTCTGCTGGTAGCACGATTTGTGGCAGCATTTGCTCATGGAACCTTCTTTGGGGCAGGTGCGGTAGTTGCCTCTAAGATCGTTCCCGCGCATAAGCAAGCAAGTGCTGTTGCCATGATCTTTACCGGGGTTTCTGTCGCGAACATTGTTGGCGTTCCCTTAGGAACATTTGTTGGCCAGCAATTGGGCTGGCGCGCGTCATTCTGGTCAGTTGGTGTGCTTGGATTGCTAGGCACACTTGCTGTAGCTCTATGGGTTCCCCGTATAACTGTTCAAGCGAAGAGCCAGTTGCGACAAGAGCTGCAAGTATTGAAGAGCACACAAGTTCAACTCACGCTCGTAATGACGATATTGAGCTTTGTTGGAATATTTGCAGCCTTTACCTATGTCGCACCGCTGTTAATGGAGATCACTGGGTTTTCTGCCGATCAGATTACTCCAATTCTGCTTCTGTACGGAGTCGGATTGACGATAGGAAATACCTTCGCGGGCAAGCTTGCGAATCGACGCATTATGCCAACTGCAATCGGAGGACTGACCCTATCTGCTCTTGCCATGGGGTTGCTCTATTACACGATTCATGTGAAGTGGGCAGCAGTATTGACAATTCTGTTATGGGGTCTGGCCTCATTCGGTCATGTGCCCGCCTTGCAGATGCGCATTATTGAGAAGGCGAAGGGAGCACCTAATCTGGCATCATCATTGAACATTAGCGCTTTTAATCTGGGGATTGCACTCGGATCATCGCTAGGTGCTTGGGTTATACATAGTGGGTTCGGGCTCACAGCAGTGCCTCTTGCGGCTACAGCGCTTACGATCATTGCCATTATGGTTGCCCTGTATGGGTGGAGACAAGATAAAGTCGTCAACGAAGTAACTAGAGCGGTTTAACAGTATTCGTGAAATAGAGGTAGTTCAGAAAAGGAGAGATTCGTATGAAATACACGACATTAAAGAAAACTTCCATCCAAATATCGGAGATTGGATTCGGAACAAATGCAGTAGGCGGGCATAACAATTACACCAATGTAAATGAAGATATCGGGAAACAAACGGTTCGAGAAGCCATTGAGCAGGGAATTACGTTACTGGATACAGCAGATGCCTATGGGTTCGGGCGTTCGGAACAATTAATTGGGGAAGTTGTACAAGATTGCCGGAACAATCTTGTACTAGCAACCAAGGGGGGAATCGAGAAGCTCGAAGACGGCAGCATTCGTTTCAATAATCATCCCCACTATCTAAGACGTGCTGTAGAAGCAAGCATGAAACGGCTTCAGACGGATTATATCGATATATATTATATTCACTTTATCGATGAGCTCATTCCGCTAAGTGAATCAATCGGCGAACTTACTCGTCTGAAGGAGGAGGGGAAGATTCGTGCAATTGGTATTTCCAATGCGACTTTTAATCAAGTGAAGGAAGCGAATGCAACGAATGCAATCAATGTACTACAAAGCCCATACCATATGCTCGATCGTTCAGTAGAACAGGAACTACTTCCGTACTGTCTTAACCACGATATTTCGTTTATTCCTTATGGGCCTCTTGCGTTCGGAATATTGGGTGGGAAATACAAACCTGATATGACACTGGATGATGGGGATTGGCGGAAGGACTTAGAACTGTTCCAGCCTGATGTGTTCGCGCAGCATCTTGCCCGCGTTGAGAAATTAAAGGATATCGCAAGTGAACAGCAACTTACGCTGCCGAATCTCGCACTTGCTTGGCTGCTGCAGCAGCCAGGCGTGGATGCAGTTATTCCTGGCGGGAAGCGGGTAGAGCAGATTCATGACAATGCAGCGGCAAGCGGCATCCAGCTTCCTGCATCAACATGGAATCAAGTCAAAGTCGTTCTCGAAGGATAACGGATAATAACGAGTACAGGAACAAGCCCTGCCAATCATGTTGGAGGGCTTGTATTTGTATATTGGATTCGCAATTTACATTGCTTCTCTCCCTATATACAATAGAACTTGGCGCTTCTATGCGAACAAGGGAATAAGAGAGGGAAGCGATATGGAGCTATCCGTGTATACGAACAACCAATTTTTCTTTACATATGTCAGACATCTATTCGACGACAGAATGAAACTGACTCATATTAAGGACTGCCACCGATTCCGAGAAGCAATTGCCCAGGCAGCCTCCCGCAGCATATTCTTATTAGATTCGAATCAGATCGAGGATGACACATGCTTCACCCGCATGATGACAGAGACTAAGGTGCCTATCATGATCGTGAATCCAGATGAGAAGGATACATTGAAGAAGATTATGATGTGGGAGCAATCCATATCTGGAATGCTGGGTGTAGATACCGTGGAGGAGCCGATCAAGGGGAGTCATGCGAAAGAGATTGATGGAGCAGTTGTGCTGGGTGATAATCACACTCTATTTCACATCGCGAACCACTCCATACAGAGGCAGGGAGAAGAACAGGTCTTATCGACGCTGGAATTCAAGCTGCTCTATCATTTAGTACATCAAGATGGACAACCAATATCAGCGCAAGAGCTTGCGGATCAGTTGGATACCTCCGAGGGTGTTCTCTACATTTACATCAAGAAAGTTCGCGAAAAAATCGAAGCAGACCCAAGTCATCCGACCATTCTGCAGCATCTTAGAGGCAGAGGATATATACTTCATAAATCCAGAAGCATGGAATCTGTCATACGATAAGGAGCCCCTGACGAGTCAAGGGCTCCTCTCTACCCAAAGGCAGACAGCGAATTACGATTTCAACAGCCAGAGAGCGGGAACATTTGGAGGCTCCCATCCCACAAGAGACGTATGAGCAACAAGCGCCGCATAGGTTTTACCGTTATAAGTTACGAGCGCGCCAACCGCATAGGAGGTATTGGCTGCCCACGGTGTGGCCGTTGGGGCAGGCGCTGTTGTAACGCTTACTGTATTGCTGCTCGGCGACACATTTCCGGCGGCATCATAAGCAATGACCGTGAATGTGTAAGCGGTATTCGCCGTAAGCCCAGTCACTGTATACGTCACCCCATTTGTGGTAGCTACCAAGGTCGATCCGTTATAAACGCGGTATCCAGCCACGGCTACATTGTCCGTTGATGCTGTCCAAGACAGCTTCACGCTCGTAGCAGTAATATTTGAAGCGGTCAATTGAGATGGGGCAGTTGGCGGCTCTGTATCCGGCTGTGGTGCTGACGTCTTGAAGGATACGGCGTTGCTGTTAGCGGATTCATTGCCCGCGGCATCGATGGCTCGCACCGTATACGTATAGGTTGTATTCGGCGTTAGTCCCGTTAGCGCGTATGTTAAAGTGGTTCCATTTGTCGATCCTACGAGTGTGGAATCTTTATAAATGTTATACCCCGTTACGCCTACGTTGTCGGTAGAAGCATTCCAAGATAAATTGGCGGTATACGCCGTAACGTTCGATGCGGCAAGATTCGATGGCGGCGTAGGCGGGGTCGGATCGACAGGGGAACCGCCGCCGAAGTCCACATCAATGACGTTATAGAACGCGTTTGCGGTGTCAGCAATTTCCCACACGGCAAGGATTACTTGGTATCCCGTCCGGCTTGGAACATTGCACGTGTCGGAATAAGAATGCGGAGGCTGCTTGCCTTTATAATCCACGTTGCAGAACGGAGTCAAGTCGAAGGAGGCGCGGCTAAGCGGCGCATTCGGATTCCAATCCTGCTTCGTAATATAATATTTCCAGCTAGTTGTTGCGTGGTTCGCTTCAATCGTCCAATGGAACGTAGTCGTTCCTGGGGTAATGTTCACCTTGCTCCAGCGCGTTGCCGATTGTTGATCAAGCTCTGGAAATGCACCGTTAGCACTGGCGATTTTGCCATCAGCCGGCCCTGCTGCTGGAAACCCCTTATATGCTTCCAAGCTTTGCGGTTCATAAATGATAAATCCACAGTTCTTGTTCACCTTCTTCGCGCACAGATCAGCTCGGCTGCTGGGAGAGTCAATGTAACCGTGCGCCAATACAGTCCCCGAGAACAAGAGCGTGACAACGAACATCGCGAGCATGATTCCACCTGTAACCAACCATTTGCGCATTCCTGCGTTCCACGTACACGTTGCTGTCAAAATCATATTCCTCCTTCAAATGAGCATAATTTTACAACTAATGCTAATTCGTGTTGTTGTAGATTAGTGAAGTTACACCTTCTTTCCTGGCATTGGATATTTCCAGTCCAAAAAATTGGTTAAAAACTCATGATGAGTCTATACCGGATGAAAAAGGAGCCCATCGTCAGAACACAGAAAAATGTATACGCTTTAACTATGAGGATGATGAAAAGAAAATTTTTTAAATGTGATCGAAACTCCCTTCGAGTCAAGTGCAGCCTCATTCTTTGGCTATTATAAAATCGAGACCCATCCAATATGGAAGCTTGTCCGATCGCTTCATTGACAGTTTCGGACATTGAAGGTAAGATGCAGGAAGATGAATATGTCCTCGTTAGGTGAGGCTCCTATACGAATACAGGCCACTGCCCGGAAACATCGAGAGATGCCAATGGGTAGAACAGGGATTGCCGGATTAAGGCTTTTCATAATGTGGCTAAGAAGCGACAAGCTTCTTTACGTTGTATAGTGCCAAAACTGTACCAGGGGGAATGAAGCTTATTTGAATTGTGCTCAGCTGCAGCAACTATTCTCAATACTAGCTCTCCCATTTGGTAGGGAGGGCTTTTTGCTGTGTTTAGCACCATACTATCGCGTAAGAGCAATCAACAATTACGTCCGTATATCGTTACCTAAGGAGGATAAGTTGAGATGAACAAATCGGAAAGCACAATGGAAGTAAAGGGAGCCGTCCGCAATCACGTGCTCGTGGTGGAGGATGACCATCATATACGGCGTTTTATTTCGATTAATCTGGAGCGGAACGGCTTTCAAGTGGCAGAAGCTGCGATAGGCAGTGAGGCATTAATGCGATTTACAACGAATCGACCGGATGCTGTCATTCTCGATATAATGCTGCCTGATATGGAAGGCTTCGAGATATGCCGGCAAATCAGAGATGTGGATTCCGAAGTGGTCATCATCTTCCTGACAGCGAAGGGGCAGGATTTCGACAAAATTAAAGGGTTAGAGCTCGGTGCAGATGATTATATCGTGAAGCCGTTCAACCCGCTGGAACTTGTCGCAAGAATCAACACAGTATTGCGGCGCTCAAATCAGTCCTCACATGTATCCAGTAGAATAATTGAGTCAGGGCCAATTACCCTAGACAAGGATGCGAATAAAGTATGTAAGCATGGGATGAAGATCGAGATGACTCCGAAGGAGTATGGCATGATTAAGGCATTTCTTGAACATCCCGACAAGGCATTATCGCGCGATGAATTATTGAATTTAGCTTGGGGAGAGGATTTTGTCGGTGACCCGAAGACAGTCGATGTCCACGTTCGCAAACTGCGAGAGAAAATTGAGGACGACAGTTCGAATCCGAGACGAATTGAGACGGTATGGGGGATGGGCTACCGCTGGAAGAGAGGCGAATAATGATAGGTATCCAGCAGAGATTAGTAGGCAGCTATTTAGCTGTTATATTAACAACGGTATGCATCTTAGAAGTCATCTTGATTACGTCAGTGAACTATTATTATCACTACAATGTAGAACGAGCGCTCATTAATCAGGCGCAGATCTCAGCCGCCTTTTTTCAGCAATATTTTGCTGAGGAAGAAGTAACGGAACAGTCAGAGAAGCTCGTACGAGCTTTCTCCCAACATACTTCTGCACAGGTGCAGATCATGGATGCTGCTGGACACATCATTCAAGATTCATATAGTACGCATGCAGGCAAGGAGATCATTCATTACACCGATGTACAGCAAGCTGCTGAAGGTGAGGTAGGCACTTGGCGCGGTTTTGACGATGACACCAATGAGCATATTGTTTCGGTATCCTATCCGCTCCAATCCGAAGGCAAGACTGTTGGAATTGTCCGCTTTATCAGCTCACTGACCGGTACAATCGATGCTGTCCGCTATATTTCCATCTTGTTCATATTGGCAGGAGTACTTGTTGTTGTCATTGTAGCTATGCTTAGTATTTTTCTATCTCGAACCATTACGGGGCCCATCCGCGAATTAAAAAAAGCAGCGGAAGTCATGGCAGATGGCAATTTCTCAATCCGCGCCAAAAAGATGTACCGGGATGAATTAGGCACACTGGCAGACACGATGAATGCAATGGCTTCCCGAATTAGCCGCAATGAGCAGCTTAAGAATGAATTTATCTCCTCTGTCTCGCACGAGATTCGAACTCCGTTAACGAATATTAAGGGATGGGCTGTCACGTTGAAAGCAGGTGGAACACGTGAAGATGAGTTGGTAACGGAAGGACTGGATATTATTGAATCCGAGACCGATCGCCTATCCCAATTGGTAGATGAATTATTGGATTTCTCTAAGCTGGATGGCGGCAGGCTGGAATTAGCATTCAGCCTTGTTGATGTACCACGTCTAGTTCAACAGATCGGTATATTGCTCTCACCGAGAGCTGCCCGCTTAGGAATCAAGCTTCATATTCATTCAGATCCTATGTTCCCTATAATCTCTGCTGACGAGAACCGTCTGAGACAAGTACTCATTAACCTATTAGATAACGCGTTTAAATTTACGAACGAACAGGGAGAGATTGATTTGAATGCGCGTGCCTTCGAACATGAAGTCATGATTTGTGTCAGAGACACAGGCTCCGGTATTCAAGAGCATGAACTGGGCATGGTCATGAAGAAATTTTACAAAGGGAAGAATAGTCCGACGGGTAGTGGTCTGGGATTGTCTATTAGTGAAGAGATTATTCGTCTACATCAAGGCAGAATTGAGATGGAGAGTGAGCAGGGCATTGGTACCGAAGTTCGAATCTATCTTCCTATTCATCATGAGATTGGCAGAGAAATTTAACGATTTCATAACCCTTTCATAGAATTGAAAATATACACTAGTACATGGAATACGGACAGGCAAGGAAAGTGGGCGTGAGCAAATGAAAAAACAGATTGTGCGGCAAGTATTGATTTGGGGTGTTCTTATCTGGACAGTTGGCTGTGGTGTTCCGGCAGCGCCAATCGACCTCATTCAGTCACCGATACCCGCCAGTCATATCCATGAAGCTGCTGTTCGCCGAGCATTACCAGACGGTTCCCGATTATTAATCCCGAAGCATGGGGGAGGGAATACAGGAATTTCGTACGGCGACTTTGATGGGGATGGCCACGATGAAGCAATCATCGTATACGAAGAGAATGTGCGTAATGAGAAATTGCGTAAAGCAGCCTTACTCAGATATGAGAATAAGCAGTGGAACATTGTCTGGAATACGAAGGGCTATGGATACGGACTGGATTATGCAGGTATGGCCGACGTCAACAAGGACGGCTTGCCGGAAATCATTTTGGGTTGGACAATGGGTGGCGGCGAAAATGGACTGGATGTGTACACCTGGAGAGATAAAGATGTAAAACTATGGGACAAAAAAACATACAGCGGGCTAATTGATATCCATGAAGAGGATCATTCTGGGAAGTCACAAGAGAAGTAGGGAATGAAAGAGAAAGGAGAAGCTATGAAAATCAAGAAAAAGTGGATCGTAATCTCGCTGTCATTCGTGCTCGTTATGACAGTGGGATATGTACTGCGCAAGGAACTTGCCCTCCTGACTTTTGACATGTTCCTCTCGAATCAGGTGGAGAAGAAGCTGGAGGAGACATATAAGCCGATAACGATCAAAGATCCATTAGTGCATGACGAGCCATTTTCGGTTCTGCTTCTCGGCATCGATCAGCGGGATAAGGAGGTAGGACGATCCGATTCCATCATCTACTCCATCGTGAGGCGCAAGGAGAATCGGATCCTGTTAATATCCGTTCCACGCGATAGCTACACCGAGATTGTAGGAAAGAACAAGCAAGACAAAATCGCCCACGCTTATGCATTTGGCGGGGCGAAGATGAGCATCGACAGTGTTGAGCAGTTGCTTAAGCATCCCGTTACCCATTATGCAGCGATCAATTTCACCGGATTCAAGAACGTCGTGGATGCGTTAGGTGGAATTAAGTTACCGATAACAGAGGATATCGTAAATAAAAACTGGAATCATGACAAATTCAGAATTGAAGCGAACAAGCCAATCTATAACGGACTTGAGGCTCTCAACTTTGTACGCTACCGCGAGGATTCCGATATGAATCGCATGATGCGCAATCGGATCTTTTTGCAGGCGGTTGCAGAACGGGCGGTACAGCTTGATAAATTTAGCCATATTCCAGAAATACTCGATATCGCTGGCGATCACTTCTCAACAGATATTGCCCCTACTGATCTGATTGACTTAGCCAAGTCCATTTTCATGAAGGACAGCATTCCACAATTTAGTACCTATGCATTAGATGGGGAAGGTATGATGATGCATGATATATGGTATTACAAGCTGGACGAGGAGGATCTTGCGTATGCGCGTAAGCTCATTGCGAACTGGCTTGATCCTACCATAACAGCTGAACATTTGATGGAGCCTAAATCTAAGCATTAGTTTGCATTCTCTCCCGTGCAAGAACGGAGGCATATGAGATGGAACCTACAATCACAAGAGGACGACCTGATTTCCTCTTACTCCTTTCGGTCGTGCTGCTCGCCTGTTTTGGAATGGCTATGATCTTTAGTGCTAGTTCCGCATTAAGCAGCTTGAAGCATGAGGATCCATGGTATTACACGTCGAGACAGGTCAAGTTCGCTTGCATTGGACTCCTTGGTATGTTTGTGATGATGAATATTCCAATACGATTCTGGAAGAAGACGGCACCCTATCTCCTGCTGCTATCGGTAGTGATGCTGATTGTCGTAATGGCAGCCGGAAGCAGTATGAATGGGGCGAGAAGATGGATTGTTGTGGGCGGATTTCAGTTTCAACCCGTGGAATTTACGAAGCTTGCCCTCATTATGTACATATCATCACTTATCAGTAACAAGGGAGAACGCATTCGAAGCTTCAAGAAAGGCCTGCTGCCTATTCTCATTGTCGTCAGCTTCATTTCCTTGCTCATTATGAAGCAGCCTGATTTCGGGGCAGTGCTTATGCTGCTCTTCATCTGTCTTACCGTCATGATTGTTGGCGGTGTGCATTTGCGTCAACTAGCCGTTTTATTTCTTGCTGCTCTCCCTGTCCTCTTCTTCTTGGCATTCAGTCAGAGCTATCGCTTGCAACGGATTGCTTCATTTATAAATCCGTATGATGACCAACAGGGTTCAGGCTATCAACTGATTCAATCCATCTATGCATTGGCACATGGTGGTATAACAGGAACCGGATTCGGTCATGGAATTCAGAAGCTGTTCTATCTACCTGAAGCGCATACGGATTTTATATTTGCGGTCATTGGAGAAGAATTCGGCTTTCTTGGCTCATGTCTGGTTGTATTCGTTTTCTTTGTCCTAGTTGTAAGAGGCTTCATGTCTGCGCTGAATAGTGATGATCCATTTGCGATTATGCTAGGTACCGGAATCGTCAGTATGATCTTTATTCAGTTCATGCTTAACTTAGGAGCAGTGACCGGTTTACTTCCCATTACTGGAGTTCCGCTTCCCTTTGTCAGTTATGGAGGCTCCTCCTTAATTCTATGTATGGCAAGTACGGGCATTATTCTTAGCATTTCTCGTGATAATTATCGAAGACAGCAGCTGCAAGGCAGCGGTCGGAAAGGAATTCATAAGGAATAGACCTATGATCATATTTTTGCGTAAACTTAGTAAGGTTGACAAGCTGACTCTCGTTATCGTCGGATGTCTCGTAGCTATTGGTACGTTAGCCGTGTATGAGGCAACGATAAATACGAAGCTGCATGGCATTCATATTAACAATCTCATCTTGTTCGGCGTATTCTGTGTCCCGATGCTGATTCTAGCAACAATTGACTACAATATATTAGTTGGGAAGCTATCCTATGTATGGTATGGATTAGGTATTGTGCTGCTCTTGCTCGTCATGTTCAAGGGGGAGAATATTAATGGAGCAGTTCGCTGGGTTAGTATTGGAAGCTTCCAACTGCAACCGTCAGAGATGATGAAGATTGCTACAGTATTGCTGGCGGCTCATTTGCTGCAGAAGCGGGGAGGGGATCAGCTTCGCTTCGTACAGGACATCCTGCCACTTGCCGCAGTATTTCTCTTGCCCACAGTAATCATCATGAAGCAGCCGGACTTAGGCACCGCTCTCGTATTTATCGCCGTGATGATAAGTATGTTGTGGATGGGAAATGTGAAGGCGACTTACATGATCATTTGCCTCTCCGTGATCGCAATTGCGGTTGGAACGATCTGCTGGCTCTATTTCGTGGATCATGATTTGCTGGCCAAACTTGTAAAGCCGCATCAGATGTCGAGGATTCAGACCTTTCTTGATCCAACCAGCGACCCTGATAAGTCATGGCATGTGAAAAATGCAATGAGCGCCATAGGGACAGGCGGACTAAGCGGAAGTGAAGGATTTTACATGGATCGGGGCTTCATTCCGTATGCGTATTCGGATTCCATCTATGTTGTTATTGGGGAAAAGTACGGGTTTATCGGGTCTTCCATCTTGCTTCTGCTGTACTTCATGCTTATCTATCGAATTGTCCTCATTGCAAATATGAGCATGAACCTGGCTGGAGGATATCTCGTAATTGGATTAGTAGGCATGATCGTCTTCCAGGTGTTCGTGAATATAGGCATGCACATCGGACTTGTCCCTCTAACCGGGCTATCATTGCCGTTCATTAGTTACGGAGGAAGCTCCTTGCTTACGAACATGCTTACGATTGGCTTGGTCATGAGTGTACATGTTCATCGGGATAGCATCCCTCTGCAAATTACTGCATAAGAAGCAGGGCTTAAACTTCAGAGAATTTTATGAGCGTTCAAGCGTTTATAACTCAAGTTGTCTCCACAATTGGATATGTAGTACGATAATAAGGAATCTAAGTACTGGGATATTGTAGCACATATTACAGGGGATAGGAGCGCTTTTACATGCTGACGCCACTGAAGGATAAGACGGTCGTTGTGACTGGAGCAAGCAAAGGAATCGGTAAAGGAATTGCGAGAACATTCGCCGCAAAGGGTGCGAAAGTCGCAGTTGTCGCACGCAGCCTGACGAAAGCGGAGGAAACCGCAACTGAAATTCGAGAGAACGGAGGCGTTGCTCATGCCTTCGAAGGCAATGTCGCAGATTTGGAATCGATGAAGAGCGTTGCGAGCGAAACGGCAAGTACTTTCGGGGGGATTGACGTGCTTTGTGCCAATGCCGGTATTTTTCCGAATGCAACGATTGAGGAGATGACAGGAGAGCATTGGGATCAGGTGATGAACACGAATGCACGCGGGACGCTGTTTTCCCTTCAAGCCTGCCTGCCTTTTTTGAAGAAAGCGGAGTATGGCCGGATTATTGTTACCTCTTCCATTACGGGTCCGGCTACCGGTTATGTCGGATGGTCGCACTACGGTGCGAGCAAAGCCGCTCAGCTTGGATTCATGCGCAGTGCGGCGCTCGAGCTTGCGCGTTACAATATTACAATCAACGCTGTCATGCCTGGTAACATCATGACGGAAGGCTTGGAAGGTCTTGGGGATCATTATCTGAACACGATGACAGCGTCCGTTCCGCTCAAGCGGCTTGGAAGCGTCGAAGATATCGCCTACGCCGCACTTTTTTTTGCTTCGAGGGAGGCAGGTTATATTACGGGTCAAACCATCATCGTTGATGGCGGTCAGCTTCTTCCAGAGAGTCTGGAAGCGATGGGGCAGAACTGATACATAAAATGATTGAAAACAGGCAGGTTCTTTTGTAATAACCGATTAGAACGGCAAAGGGAGAATATGATGATGTCATACATGGGTTGGAGCTGTGTAATTAAGATCGTTAATAGATCGTGGAAGGGGGCGTGATGAAAAAATAGGAGGATTGTTATATGAAAAACAGAAAAGCAACAGTAAATGATCATGAGCTCATTTTGAATTTGTGGGATAGATCCGTAACCGCTACCCATCATTTTTTGAAACTTGAAGATAAGCTGGAAATTCGTAAAGAAATCCCTTTGTATTTTCCTCATCTTGATGTGCGTCTTTGGTTTGTTGAAGGCTCTTTCGTCGGCTTTTCGGGTACCAATGAGAACCATTTGGAGATGTTGTTTTTAGATCCCGACGAGATCGGAAAAGGGTACGGAACACAAATCATTCAATTGCTTATCAAGGAGTTTGGGGTAAATTCAGTTGATGTCAATACAGATAATGAGCGTGCAAAAATGTATTATCTGAAAAATGGATTCTCGATCGTAGACGAATCGCAAACGGATAGTAGCGGACGCCCTTATCCGATCTTGCATTTGAAGCTGTCAAAATAGTATGACGAGGTAATCATTTGGCGGAGAATACGCACGTACTCCATTTAAGAAGCGATAGGAAATAGATTTTATAAAAGGATGAGTCCAGAAAGGGTCATTTCCCTAGCTTAAAGACTCATCCTTGTTTGTTTTGTTTAGAAAGTATGCTTGGTTCTAGCTTTCCGGTAACCTGGTTTCAAGGAGGATTATATGAAATGATAATAGATGATAGAGAATTCAACGTTAACGGTCTTAGTTATACGATTCGATCTGCGGTGAACAGCGACGCGACAGCGTTATCTATAGTAAGAATGCAAATTGACGGAGAGACCGAAAATATGGATCGCGAACAAGGAGAGGCCTTCATCGATGTCAGCGGATTCGAACAGATAATCAAATCGGACTCCGAGAGCTCAAGAAATTTGTTTCTCGTTGCTGTTATACAGAATCGTATCGTCGGATTTTCGAGATGCGCGGGAACTTATTTGAAACGATTCTCACATAAAGTTGAATTTGGAGTATGTGTATTGAAAGAATATTGGGGATACGGCATTGGCAAAAACCTAATGCAGCAGTCGATTGCATGGGCAGAAGCCAACGGGATTAAGAAAATTACGTTGAATGTGCTGGAAACGAATGAAAGTGCGATTCGCCTTTACAAAAAGCTTGGCTTTGAGGTAGAAGGAATTTTAAAAAAGGATAAGCTCTTGTCAGACGGTCATTATTATAACACGATCGTAATGGCACGATTTTCAGCTGAATAACATCCACGATAGCTATAACTGCTGCAATTGTAAATTGTATCGTATGAACCCTCTTTCAGAAAAGTATATTTAAGTATCAATACGATGAGGAGGAATGGGGATGCGAATAGCTGATCCGTGTACGTTGCGATCACAACGAGGATGGATGTACGGCCTGATTTTGTTACTAGTAATTAGCTCAGTACCAACCCAAGCTTTAGCTTGGAGCAGTAGTGCTGGGGAACCATTATCAGCAAGCATCAGAATTGTTGTGAAGGAGATAACTTGCAATACGGCATCCTGTTTATCCAAGGCATTGAAGAGTGTTAGTCCAGGGAGCTCTATCGTGCTTGCGCCGGGAACATATACGGGTAGTTTTTCCTCAGACATTAATGGATCATCTGGCCAGCCTATTGTAATTCGCAGTGCTGACTCTAGCAATCCTGCTGTACTATCTGGAACTTCAACCTCATCGGGATATGCCCTGCGGGTACGAGGCGATTATTGGGAGATACGCAATCTCAAATTTACGAATGCACAGAAGGGTATCATCCTGGATCATTCCAATTATTCGCTCATCAGCGATGTAGAAGTGTACAATACAGGCATGGAGGGTGTGCATTTCCGAGATGGCAGCTCATACAACACGATACAGAACTCAAGCATCCATCACACAGGAAGAACGTCTCCTGGATATGGGGAAGGTGTATACGTGGGTTCTGCTGAAGGGGCTGGCTACAATCAAGAGACGACTACAACACCATACGCAATGTTGGATTCGGCCCTCATGTCACTGCTGAACATGTTGATATTAAGGAAAGAACAATCGGAACTATTGTGGAAAATTGCACATTTTACGGCGAGGGAATCAGTGGGGCGAACTATGCGGACAGCTTTATCGATGTGAAGGGCAATGATGCCATCATACGCAATAATGAGGGCTATCAGGGCAACAACAATGTGATCGTAGATGCTTTCCAGCTCCATGAGGTTGTAACCGGATGGGGAATCAACAATCAATTCATGAATAACACCGTATACATGGATAATGCAGATGCCTACGTCATTGCTGCATATAATCATTCAAGTGCTCAAGCAGCCAATACGGTTCGATCCCCCGCTGGGAATATGTATAGAGGCAATATAACTGTACATGTAACCGATGTTCAAATGAAATAAGTGGGAGAGCGTTTACAGATATAAATACGTGTGGTATGGTAAATGTAAAATTATGTATTGTATTCGCTTGCATAATATCAACAAGGTGACGATCGGATAAGATTGCGAACTCTCTAGTGTGATGCCTCATTTCCGATCTGCTCAGAATGGAAGCAGAAACCTGTGTGCGATGAAGCAAATAAGGGGGAACGCAGAAATGGAGCAAGATCTTTTGCAGGGTAAAGTGGCTATAATTACGGGAGGATCATCCGGGATGGGGAAGGATATGGCATTCTACTTTGCTCGTCTTGGAGCCTCAGTCATGATTTGTGGTAGGAGCATGGAACGATTGCGTCCAGTCGTAGAAGAAATCACATCGCATGGAGGAAAGGCAAAGGCATATGAGTGCGATGTACGTGATCCCGAAACGGTGCAAGCCATGGTGCATGAAACGGTACAGACATGGGGCGGCATTGACATTCTCGTGAATAATGCGGCAGGCAATTTCGTGTGCAGGGCCGAGGATTTGACCGTGAATGGCTGGAACGCAGTGGAGAATATCGTACTTAACGGAACATGGTACTGCAGTCAGGCTGTTGGAAAACAAATGATTGCGGCTGGTAATGGAGGCGCGATTCTTAATATTGTTGCCAGTTATGCTTGGACAGGAGGTCCAGGAGTCGTGCATTCCGCTTCCGCGAAGGCTGGAGTTATTGCCATGTCGCGCACGCTTGCTTCAGAATGGGGGAAATACGGAATCCGCATCAACTGTCTCGCACCAGGCCCGATTGAAGGAACCGGCGGAATTGAGAAGCTGATGGCCAATGAGCAAATGAAGGAAGCGGTAATTGATAACGTTGCACTGAAGCGATTAGGGACGAAAGAGGAAATTTCTTCTGTCGCAGCTTTCTTGGTCTCCCGCTACTCTTCCTTCATTACGGGTGACGTGATTACCGTGGACGGCGGTAGCTGGCTGGATAAAGGCTTTCTTCACCAGTGGGAACGTACTGGAGCAATGTAAGACAGCATACCGTTCTGATGATGAGTATTACGAGGACATAATTAAAACGACTTCTTTATGAGGAAGTCGTTTTAATTATGCATGACAGGAAACGATAAATCAGAAATGATACAAATTGTACAGCGAGATATTGTTGACAGAAGAAGGATAGTGGACTACCATGTATATGGGGATAATTTCCTATTATAGTATTATATGAAATAATTTTCATAGGATATAAGGAGGTTGCAATTATAGTGGATGTTTGTAAAGTGTTAATTGTTTGCGATCACCCTTTAAAAGCATCTGCATTAAAAGAAATTGTGGAAGGAGTCAGTCTTACAGAGGCAATGTTATTGGAGGATCCCGACAAATCGGTATTTGACCAATTGCCAAATGTCAATATAGATGTGGCGCTAGTGGCGATGGAAGAATTCGATAATCAATTGGATATCATTTCGATCATAAATAAAACTCTACCCGTATCGAAAATCGTTGTAATTTCAGATCATATCTCATTCTATCACATGTCAGAGCTGGGTTTAAGCGGTATTCTTCCTAGGAAATCGAAAAAGAATCAGATCACTAGAATGATCAGTACGGTTATACGCGGGGAAACGATTGTCCCCATCTCCAGCATAACCCAACTATACTCTCCCAATGACCGCATGACAGCACTGACCGTGCATGAACAACGTATCTTGTCTTTTGTCCTCCGCAAATTTACGAATATGCAAATTGCAAAACAGCTTTTTGTAAGTACTAGAACCGTCGAAAACTACTTGAGGCGAATCTATGACAAGCTGGGCGTCCGTTCAAGAGGGGAATGCATCGAGATGATGAAGAGGAGAAACATTCATCAGTCAAACTTGTAAAACCGAAAAGACTGTTGCGGGATACCGAAGCAAAAAATTCGCTTTCCACCTAATTCCAATTTCGGAATAGTAACCCTTATATTTGAGGTAGGCAGCAAATATAGGTTGAAACTACCAAAATGGAGGGATTTGAATGGGTGCTTTGATTTCAAGAATTGCTCGGTATTTGATCAGCAGATGGAATGGTCTCAGCAGTTGGGTGAAGAAAGCAATTGAGTACATTGCAGGATCGGCGATCGTTGAGGCGATTATGAACGGATACGATGCTTTGGTGAACTACTTGTCCGGTTTCGGCCAGTCCGTGTTGGAAGCTATTGCACGCATTTTGGGGCTGTAATAAAGAAAACGCTTAGCACGCTACGATATGAACCTATCATCCCGGTTCAAGAATAGAAGAGGCGTCATCTATACTTGTTCATCATTACATGCTAAGCGGGTATGACGCAAAAGGAATAACTTTCCGGTTGCTTCCTTTTGCCTGTTATTGATATCTGATTTGTCGATAACCTATATTTGCTGCCGTCACCACATATTACATTATATTGGGGAAGAATTCAAATATGCCACATTCTACTTTAGAAGTTTCTAATTTATCCAAGGCATTTCAAAAGCAATCGTTATTCGAAAACGTAAACCTTCAAATCCACTCGGGAGAAATTTGCGCTCTCGTCGGCAAGAATGGGATGGGGAAGACCATATTTTTAAAATGCATATTAGGTTATGAACCGTTCGATGACGGAGAAGTTACGATTGCCGGTCACCATTTGAACAATCGTGAACAGATTAGGCTGCACTCCGCCTATATCCCGTCTGACGGTCATGACCTATGCGACTTGCTGACTCCCATGGAATATTATCGATTCATAGTAGCTGTTTATCAGTTGCCTGCAAAAGAAACGCTGCATTATGCCCGTGATCTTTCCAAACGGCTAGGAATAGAATCCCACCTTGAACGGCTAATGAAGGAATTGTCTTTTGGAACGAAAAAGAAAGCCCTGCTTCTAGGCGCGTTATTATATGATCCTGCATTATTGATATGTGATGAGATATTTGAGGGACTTGATCAATCTTCAGTGGAAGCCGTGATCAGTCTATTTCAAGAACGTGCTAGGAATAATAGGTCTGTATTATTTACGACGCATTTGCAAGACTTGCTCGAAGCAGTATCTACAGTCGTGTACCGGATAGAGAACAATCAGATTATGCAGATAGCCAAATAGCGAGTGAGGACAGAGACGTTATGTTAATGAAGGAATATCGGCAGCTTTATTCGAGAATACTTGGGTATTCGTTTTCGTGGGCGCTGTCGATTATCAGCGCTCTAATTGCAGGGGGATTGGCGTTCGTAGCCTTATTGTATGTAACAGATACAGAGCTTGTTTTGAAATCCATTCCTTCCATACTTTTCTTTTTGCATGTCATTGCAATTTTTATGGAAGACCCGAAAAAAGGGGACATGGGCCATTTGTTTTCGTTTCTAAAGACGACACCTCTAAGAAAATCACTTATTATTAGGATGAATTATGGATGCAAAGTTTTAAATCTTGATCAAATGCTGTTATATGCAGTTTTCATTCTTGTTTTTCTTTTGTGCCAGGTTGCGTGGGTAGACGTGCTGATTTTGTTTACAAGGCTGTTCATCATGCTCTTTATAGCTCAGACAATTGAGTATGTTTACATATTTTATAAAGAAAAATTTCTTTATCATTTTGCATTCCCGGTTCTTTTATTGGTTATCAGCTTACTCGTTAGCAATGCAAATCAACTTCAGTATCACATACAGGTGATTTTCAGCCATTATTTTGATATAATAATAATATCTGGATTTGTGTTGACTGCCATCATTTGCCCCATCATTGTTTCCAGATTGCTAGTAGCCCAAAAAAACGCTGTCCCCGCTGCCGTAATTCGGTTAAGCCGTGCAATATCTAAGATTTCCCGCATCTATGTTATGCCTTTGCAATGGAGATCGCTTATGGGATATCAATTATTGGCTTACATACGAAATATTAAAATTTTATCGAAGTATGCTCTTATCGCTTCATTGACCGTAGCATATTCTACGTTTAGCTATATGCTGCGAGAGGACACGAACAGCTCGATAAACTTCATGGTAATGGCCTATATTATGAGTATTTACTTCTTCAGTGAGATTCGATTGAATTTTCTACTTGAAAAGCACTCGCTGCTGCGTTTTTTTCCGGTTTCCACATTTGTGGAAAGAAGGATCGTGCAGAGCTGCGGGCTGCTGTTTGTCTGTTTATTCGGATCAATCGGCTTCATTTACAGATACATGCTTATGGACATTTCAATCATTGTATTGGCAAAAAGCCTTCTTTACTTAAATTTCTGCTATTTGATCGGCACCCGATTCCGTATTGTAAGTCCTCCTATTTCGAAAGTACATAGGTTGAAACTAGTTGCGTTATACAGTGCATTATGCCTGTTAGCGTTAGTTATCATTTATAACTTTCATATAATCGTCGACGTGTTCATCATTATTGCATTTGGCTGGCAGGCAAGCAGAAAAAGAAATAAAAGGGAGGAGATAACATGGCGCATCTAATTATACTTATCGGCCTTATTGGTTACATCGTGTTACGCTCAAGCACGCCGTATCAGTATATTTTTGTCGTTATTATGATCGTTGGCTTGGTCATGGCGTTCACGGGGAACAGAAAAAAGAAAGGCGCAGATCAGGTTGAGCATCATGACAAATAAAGAAAAGGGGGCGGCCTGACCGGCATGTACGCGATTGCAAAGAGGGAATTTTTGACGCTATTCAAAAGCTTTAAATCTGTTGCGATAGTGCTATTGTTTTGTGTCGTTGCTTTCTCAATATCGAATTTCGTGAAAAATAATCCAGGCTTGATGTTCGGTGAGGAATCAAATCCCTATGTATCAGGTATTCGTTTCCTTGTAACGGTGCTTGGTTTTTTATTTGTCTTAACCCTTTCCCACGATACGATTAATCGGGAAGTGGAGAGCCAGACCATTCGATTTGTCGTGACTAAAGTACCGAAGACATCCATCGTTTTCGGGAAATATCTCGGCATTTTATTGTTTTGGGCAGTATGTCTGGCCTGTTCATTCATAGTCATTTTCCTAAGTATCGGGCAGCTTTATGTTTTAGAATATATTCGACTAATCGTGTTTATTTCGTTTGCCGTCGGAGTGAATATGCTGTTATCCACAATCATTCCCAAAGGTAGTTATTCGATTTTCGCGAGTTTGCTGTGTGGATTACTGTTACCAGCCGCTGGAATGTGGAGCGTTTTTACGGAAAATCAAGCATCTCAGCTCGTTAAATATGCAACTCCTTATTTTTATCTCATTGAATCGAACTGGAAATCCTATTTTCCGTTCGTGATTTCCATCCTGTTTGTATATGTGTCCATTTTCATTTTCAGGAGGAAGGACTTATAATGAATGCGCTCGAGGTACATGGTCTGAAAAAGAAATATAAAGATACATATGTCGTTAAGGGGGTTACGTTTGAGGTAAAGCGTGGGGAATTGTTCGGATTTCTTGGCAAAAACGGAGCGGGGAAGTCAACGACTATCAATATGCTGACCGGGATTGTTCGTCCGACGGAAGGCAGTATTCATATACTGGGGGAGAATCATGCCCGGATTAACGAAATCAAAAGCAAGATTGGCGTTATGCCGGATGCGGCTAATTATTATTATGACATGACCGCACTTGGGCACCTGATTTATTTTTCTGAATTGAAACGAACAAAATTGAAACGGGATGAACTCGTTGAGCTCTTGGGAAGCGTGGGTTTGCGAGGTCATGAAGAAAGCAAGGTAAGAGGGTTTTCGTTTGGCATGAAAAAAAAGCTCGGTATAGCGCAAGCGCTGCTCGGCGACCCGGAACTTATTTTCCTTGATGAACCTACTTCTGGACTAGATCCCGAATCGGCAGTCGATATTCAGCAAATCATTCGAAACCTTCATAGTCAAGGCAAGACGATTTTTTTAACCTCCCATAATCTCCACGAAGTGGAGATGTTATGCAGTAGAATCGCCATTATGGAACAGGGCGTCATTACCAAATACGGCACGATGGAAGACCTAAGAAAGGAATATCAGCAGCATATCGAATTATTCTGCAAAATCAGTCCTTTGTCTTCCGAACAGGGGGAACATATAAAAAAGCAACTCATCGATATCGCAGAGAACCTTGCTGTTTCAGAAAGGGAAATCACTTGCACAATCACTGATGAGGAAGCCATCCCTGATATCGTGCAAACGTTGGTGGACAACAAAGTGCGTCTTTATAAATTGGAGCCGAAGCAAGTTACGCTAGAGGATATTTTTTTTGAAAAATAGTTGCAGCAAAAAATTGAACAGGTGAAACGGATAGAGGCAGCATCAGCGATGCTGCTGTTTTCTTTTTGTGTGTCACTCGGCAGCCCTGAAATATGGTATCCTTTGATAAAGCATATGAGCAAGCAGACATATAGAGAGGAGCCGCAAGATGACGAGAGAACAAGAAATCGCGCTGGATTGGGAAGAAGAAAAGATTGATGACCCCGCACATTTTTTGCTTCATCAAGGAATGAGAGGAATTTTTGAGGCTGAGGAAATGATAGAAGGGGACTGCATCATCATCCCGAAATGGGAACTTACGATACGTCCTCATGTGGCGAAGTGGACGGATCAGACTGTCATGCTACAGTTTCAAATAAGTTCACCGAAATGGGATCGCGATATTTTCGAAACGACGGCGGGCATCGGTAGTAATCTAAAAAATGCATTCGGTACCGCAATAGGCGGCTTTGCCTTCTCCTTAATGGAAGGAATCGCCTCCATGGAGCAGGACAGAAATCCTGAGATGCTGCATACGACATACGGAGACACCGTGCATCACTGGAAGGCCTATAAGAGCAATATCGTCGGCCTAGGAGAATCATCGCCTGAGATGGAAGAATCCCCGTATTGGGAAACGCTTAAGGACGAAATCGCGAAGAGAATCGGCGATCAGAAGCTGTGCTATATCAAAATCTATGCCGCTAAGCACGGAGACGACATTACTGGCGAATGCCGCATAAATGATATTTCGAGTCCCGAACTGGGGCAAATGATAGCGGATATCGCTGGTAAGTGGCAGGTGGAAGGCTTTGCATCTCAGAAGCAGTTTATTTTCTTACAGCAGTCGGAGGACACATATACACCGTATCCATATCAGCCGAAGCAAATTGAGGATGCCACGCATACAGCGGTACGCCTCTTCATGGAGTGCGATACGCAGGAGAAGTACGACAGTTTCCCGGATTTATTGGCTGAGAGGTTGCAGGATGCTGATTTAGCCCAAGAGCTATACGCCTTTTTGCCTGAGATCTGTGCAGAGCATGCTTTCGATATGCTTACTTACAACGAAGAGATGCTTTTGTATAGGGGAGATGAATCCTTCCGTGTGTATCGGACTCAATTTGCCAGCTATTTTATGATTTCTGCTGCATTGTTTGAGGGCTTCCGTACAGGAGAATTTGATGATGACATATACAAGCAATATATAAGTGTCAGCTCTATTTACAACGTAATTTGCCAAGCGAAGGAGCAGGGAGCGGACTTGGTGAAGGATGGCGGCGTCTTAACGCTTTCTTACGGAATGTCGGAGCAATATCGATTTAGTTGAGGAAAGAGAGACACGTTGAGTTTATTAGCCTGTTGCGAGATTGGGAGCAATAGGCGGAAGTTAGCTCGAATGCACTTGTCTTTTTCCGGAAAAGAATGCCATACTATGTATATCAATCATGGGAGGTGTTGCAATGGAACGTCGTACCATCACTGCTGAAGATTTATACCGGTTCGTATGGTTGTCTGATCCGGTTGTCAATCCAACAGACGGAACGATTGCTTATGTAGCGAAGCAGGTCAATGAAGAGAAGAGCGGTTATCGATCACGCATACATATCACGTCAGCAGACGGAACGATGAGCAAGGTATTTACTCATGGAGAGCAGGATAGCGCTCCGGTCTGGTCGCCGGATGGTCAGAAGCTGGCCTTTCTTCGCAAGAAGGATAAGCAGCAGCAGATTTGGACAATCGCAGCTGACGGTGGCGAAGCAGAAGCGATTACAAGTGCGGAGTTCGGAGTAAGCGCATTCTCATGGTCGCCGGATGGTTCCCGACTGTTGTACACAGCGAGTATCGATTCTTCCAAGAAAGAAGAGAAGGAGCAGCTTGCGGACGACAGTCAGAAGTCAGCCAAGCAGGTGATCGTTGTTGATCGGTTAAGATGCAAGGCCGATGGAAGAGGTTTGCTGGACGACAAGCGCACTCATTTATTTGTTCATCATATCGAAACAGGCCAATCCGTTCAATTGACTTCCGGAGATTATGATGTCCATGATTCCGTATGGTCACCAGACGGGAAGGAAGTGGCCTTTTCCACGAATCGTGTTGAGGATAAAGAAGTTGACCCTGATCTGGTTCTTAGTCAATTCATTTATATCATAAACTGTGAGGATAGAGTGTGCCGCCGTATAACGGAATCTGGTCTCGTCATCGGGAAGCTTGCATTCTCGCCGGACGGCCAATCGATTGCATTCTATGGACATGACCGACAATACGAGAACGCCACCCTGCTTAAGGTATACATCGTACCAGCAGCAGGAGGAGCACCTGAATGCGTTACTGCCGACCTTGATCTGTACGTAGGCAATGCAGCAGTTACCGATATGAAGGGTCTTGGATCCGCGCCACTCGTCTTTACATCAGACGGTTCTGCTGTATACTCGCTTGTCTCAGCTGAAGGCAATGTACAGCTCGCACGGATCTCGTTAGAAGGTAGCTGTGAATATGTAACGGTCGGTGATCGGGAGATAACTCAATTTACGATCACGAAGGACGGAGAGCAGATTGTATTCATTTCGGCTGATATGCTGCAGCCCGGAGAGCTATTCATCAAGAATTTGGGCACAGGGCAAGAACAGCTGATTGAAGCCCCGAACGAACGTTTACTAGCGGAACTGACGCTAAGCCAGCCGGAATCGTTCTGGTTCCAGACAACCGACGGCTGGAAGGTGCAAGCTTGGATTATGAAGCCACCAGCAATGTCTGCAGGCGATAAGGTACCGACAATTGTTGAAATTCATGGCGGCCCGCATACGATGTATGCGAATTCCTTCATGCATGAGTTCCAACTACTTGCCGCTCAAGGTTATGCGGTTCTCTATTCGAATCCGCGCGGGAGCCTCGGTTATGGCCAGAAGTTCGTGGATGCTTGCCGTGGGGATTATGGCGGGAAGGACTACGAGGACATTATGGAATCCGTTGATCAGGCGATTGCCCGCTACGACTTCATCGATGAAAATAGACTTGGCGTTACGGGCGGCAGCTATGGCGGATTCATGACGAACTGGGTTGTCGGCCATACGAATCGTTTCAAGGGAGCTGTTACACAGCGTTCGATCTCGAACTGGTTCTCATTCTATGGGGTTAGCGATATCGGTTATTTCTTTACCGAGTATCAGATCTGCGCACAGCCATGGGAAGACCCGGAGAAGCTCTGGAAGCATTCACCGCTCGCCTATGTGGACAATGTGCAGACACCGCTCCTTATTTTGCACGGAGAGCAGGATTTGCGCTGTCCAATCGAGCAGGCTGAGCAGCTATATGTGGCCTTGAAGCGTCTGGGCAAGACAACGCAGCTCGTGCGATTCCCTGATGCGAATCATGATCTATCGCGCAACGGGCACCCAGAGCTTCGTGTAGAGCGTCTGAACCGGATTGTTGGCTGGATGAAGCAATATGTGTAGGTCTACCAACGATAGACATCTAGCAATCATTAAATCCGAATAGGAAATGGAGAAGAACAGATTGGAAAGGATGTGCTTTCCATCTGTTCTTTGTTATATGATTAATTGAATCGATCCTTTCAACTAAAATGTTAAGCTACATTGCCAACTTATATCTGATTGAATTAACAAATTTAGATGAATAAAAATTCTAGCATTAAAATTTAAGTATTTATGGTTATTTCATTTATAAAAAGAAGTTATATATTATAATTAAGTTAATCATTTTAGGAAGATGGGTGAATGTATGGATTCAATTGACAGCTCAATTATGGATGCGTTGAAAGAGAACAGCCGAATGACTGCTTCCGAAATTAGTAAGCGAGTAAACCTCTCCATTCCCGCCGTAACTGAACGAATAAGGAAATTGGAGGAAGCAAACATCATTGAAACGTATACGATCAAAATCAATCGCGAGAAGATGGGCTGCAAATTGTTGTCCTTCATCTTTGTGAACATTGATCAATCCACACATATTGAGGATTTTAGGCAAGCAGTTGTCGCGTGCAAGCCTGTACTCGAATGTCATCATGTGGCCGGCCAATACGACTATTTATTAAAGGTACTGGTTGCAGATACGCAGGAATTGGAACATTTCATATCACATACGCTGAAAAATATGATCGGTGTTCAGAGCAGTAATACGATTATTTCCCTTTCTTCTCTGAAAGAAAATATAAATCTGTAGGGGATCGAGTGATGTTGAAGAAGGGGTTCCTCTTTGGAATGGCTCTGCAGTTCGCCGTAGGGCCAGTGTGCATTTTTATTTTTCAGACCGCCACATTACAGGGTTTTCTAACTGCTGTAACCGCAGTGCTGGGTACTGCTTTTGTTGATGGGGTGTTTATGTTGGCCGCGATTTATGGTGTAGCAGCAGCAATGAAGTTCAAACGAATCAAAATGGGATTTAACATTTTTGGAGCTATCGTCTTGTGCCTATTCGGTATGAGCTTTGTTGCGGACGCGCTGAGCGCTAATGCATATTTTTTCAGATTAGACAACATGGTTCATTCAAGTACAAATAGCGCTTTTTTGCCTGCGATCCTATTGGTTGCTTTAAACCCGCTCACCATCGTTTTTTGGGCGGGAGTATTTTCGACAAGGGTGCTCGAAGAAGAGTTGAGGAAGAGGGAGGTTTACGTATTTAGTTTGGGAGCTTTATTTTCTACACTCTTTTTTTAACTTTGGTCGCATATCTCGGGGCCTGGGCGGGGAGCTTTGTAACACCCGTAATGATGCGAGGCATGAGTATAATAGCTGGAATACTATTTATTGGTCTTGGAGCTAAGTCATTATTGAAGGTGAGGGAGGTTGGGTGCTGAATATTGATACCGGACTTATCGACAATTCAAGTAGTTCAACAATCCCATCCACTTCATACAATGCAAGAACAATCCGTTGACCAGAAATTGGGGGAACCGTTAATTATGTATTTGGATTGTTGCGATATGCGCCAAGAATCATGAAAACAAAGACAGGGCAATCCCGGGGATGGGATCTGCCCTGTCTATTTATTGCTGAGCAAGTCTATCTCTCCGTTCATGCTCAGGCTCAATATGAATTAATACTTCTGCACGTTCGAATGCGCTCTGAATCGTATGCTCAATTTCGTCACATAGTTGATGTGCGGTCGCGATATCCATTCCAGAGGGCACTACAAGGTGAAAATCTACGTATTCAACAGGGCCGGAACGTCTCGTACGAAAATCGTGATATTCAATATACTTATCCTTATGAAGCAGAATGAGTTGTTGAAGCTGCTGCTCTTCTTCTTCGGTTAGTCTGGCATCGATCAGGGGAGGGAAGGATTCCTTCATCAGCGTGAAAGCTTCCTTCATAATGTACAACGCAAGAATTATCCCGATGATCGGATCTAATATAGTCCACCCCGTCAATGTAACAAGAAGCAAGCTTGCCCCAACACCCAGCGATGTATACACATCTGTGAGCAAATGCAGAGCATTTGATTTCATTGCTACAGAATGAAGCTTATCCGCAGTTTTGCCGACTTTTTTTGCAACAATAAAATTAATGGCCGCCCCAACAAACATCACCGCAATCCCCAAGTAAGGCATCTCGATTTCCGCAGGCTGCATGATTTTGTGGGCGCACTCGTAAATAATCCAGATGCCTGCTGCAAATATAAGCAGGGTTTCAATAGTTCCAGAAATATTCTCAACTTTCCCGTGTCCATAGGGATGGTTGCGATCCGCAGATCGACTTGAAATGCGTACAGAGTAGAACGCAATCACGGAAGCTGCTAAATCTAAAAAGGAATGGATCGCTTCGGAAATAATCGCAATAGATCCTGTTAAGATTCCAACGACTAGCTTTAATATGACGATCGTCGTGTTACTAAGCACAGATAGAAATGCAACCTTTTGACCGTTCAAGATTATCACCCTTACTTTTTACATTGTTTTCTAATTCCACCTTAACAGATGAAAATCGTGTGGGTCTACAGAAACCTTTTTTCGTGATTTCAGCTAAATAGGGGCAGCGGAAAAGAGTTGATGTGATGCAAAAAGTTTGCACTATGCCATCATATTCCAAATATTTCAACCTTGTGCGAGAAAATTGTGCTAATATATGGATATACATACCTGAGGAGGCATCATTGTGTCGAACGACTCGCGAATTATGGGGATACCTGTCCCTAAAATTACGATGGAGGATACAGTGCAGATTATAAGTGACGTCATTCACACTAATGACGTCAAGACGCATGAAACGTTCCACGTCGTGACGCTAAATCCCGAAATTACAATGGCTTGTCAACAAGACAAAGAGCTGCGAATGATCATAGATGATGCCGGGCTGCTCACCGCAGATGGGATCGGGATCGTCATGGTATCCCGTTTGAAGGGCAATCCTTTGCCGGAACGGGTGACGGGATGCGATCTCTTATTCAATCTCTTAAAGGAAGGGAATCGGAAGAGTTGGTCATTCTACCTGCTAGGTGCCGAAGAGGAGGTAAGCAGGAGAGCAGTGGAAGTCATCCATGGATCCTATCCTCATGTGCATGTCGCAGGAAGACATCATGGATTTTTCAAACCGGAGGAAGAACTGAAGATCGTCAACGATATTGCTGCCGTGAAGCCGGATGTATTAATTGTTGCACTCGGGGCGCCCTATGCAGAGCGCTGGATTCACAAGTACAAGCACCAGCTTCATTCCCGCGTGGCGATTGGTGTCGGCGGAAGTCTGGATATTGTGGCAGGAAAGGTCAAGAGAGCGCCGGCCATATGGCAGAAGTTTAATCTGGAATGGCTGCATCGGCTGTTGAATCAACCATCTCGGTGGAAGAGACAAATGATTTTGCCGCGATTTGCGATTAAAGCCGTCTTGTATAAAGAACAAAAGAGATGAGCCTGCGATCATTCGTTAGAACGATACTTTGTACAAAGGCTTTATCGATATGCTTCGGAGGTTCCCGTCCATTATAAGTTAATAGTTGAATGGGAGAGGGAGACAGAAGCGAGAGAGTTGTTGTTCACTGTAAAGAGTTCAGGCAATCAAGCATCATGATGTTGATTTCAGGGAGGGGGAACCCTCCTTTTTTTCATTGGATTGCGTACATATGAAAAAGCAACATATCGAATTTCACCTTGTGTTATAACAAAGATGAACCTATATACAAGGAGATGAAACGATGAAACGTTTGCAAGGGAAAGTCGCTGTCGTAACAGGTGCAAGTCGGGGGATCGGGCGCGCGATTGCAATGCGTCTTGCACAGGAGGGAGCCCTAGTTGCGGTGCATTATGGGAGCAGAGAAGAACAAGCTGTGGAAGTGGTTCAGCACATTCAACAACATGGAGGAACTGCGTTCAAAGTAGGTGCGGATGTGAGTAGAATAAGCGGGATCGCGCAACTGTATGAGACATTGGATCAGAAGCTCCGTGATTATACAGGGGATCATCGTTTTGATATTTTGGTAAATAACGCTGGCATTGGACAAATAGTAACGCTGGAGGAAGCGACGGAAGAATCGTTTGACGAAGTGATGAATATCAATGTCAAAGGTCCCTTCTTTGTCATTCAACAGGCGCTGCCGCGAATCCATGATGAAGGGCGTATTATTAATATATCTTCTTTTGTCACGCGAGTGGCTTCGCCAGCCGTCTTTGCTTACAGTATGACTAAGGGAGCGATCAACACGCTAACAATGGCTTTAGCTAAGCAGCTTGGGAACCGCAAAATCACCGTGAATGCAATTCTGCCCGGAATCATTAATACGGATATGAATGCCGGAACATTAGGGAATCCAGATGGACAGAAGTATGCGGCCGGACTGTCAACGTTTAACAGATGGGGAGAACCAGAAGATATAGCGGATATTGCTGCCTTTCTGGCATCAGCAGACAGTCGCTGGGTTACTGGCCAGTTAATCGACGGAAGTGGTGGGTCAAAATTGTAATTGCTGTAACCATTCATGGAGAGGGAATCCCCCTCTCCATTGTTTGTGCGACGGGCAGTCGTAACTTTAGCGAGCTAATCGCTAAAATGCGAAAGCGTGAAGCACGCAGCGGCAGGATGAGTCGGCGACTGTGCGAATATAACGGGAAGCCTAAGGAAAAAATCGTTGTCCAAAGAACCAGACGGGGGACGGTGGCTCATCAGGTGAAGGTGCTGGGTATGTTCAGAAGGAAGATACGATGACCCCGTGAGGTTCTCTGCTTCCCTGTAATGGATGATTACATATAAGGCTTCGCCGAAGTTGTAATCATGGTAGAGAATTCAGACGTTCTCATAGTACGGAAGTAGGCAGATGACTAAACATCTGTCGATCGGAAGGGGGACGACCTCGTGGTCAAACACTTGAATGTGGTGCCGAACAACCGTAACGTTACCGCGGTAAGAACGAACGGACTGGGCACGATGAAAGGTAGGAGATAGACTTGAATCAAACATTGAAGCTAAAATGGCACAGCATATACGGGCAGATTCTGTTTGTTAGAAAACTTTATAAGGCATGGATGCAAGTCAAGGAAAACAAAGGCGCGGGCGGGATTGACGGCGAAACCCTCGAGAGCTACGAAAAGAAGCTGGACAAAAATCTAAGCGTTCTGCTACAAAAGCTACGGGACAAAGCCTATGTCCCATCTCCTGTACGCAGACGGTACATCCCGAAGAAAAAAATGGGAAGTTGCGTCCGCTAGGAATACCTAACATTGAAGACCGGATTGTACAACAAGCCATCGTAAATGTGTTGCAGCCAAAATGTGAGAAAAGCATATTCCATCGCTGGTCATGCGGATACCGCCCCAACTACGGTGCAAAACGAGTTGCCCAAATTATCCTATGGAACATAGAGACCGAACACAATTTTATCTATGACTGTGATATACGCGGGTTCTTCGACAACATACCCCATAAGAAATTGATGGGGATATTGACGAAATACATCGCAGACGGCACAGTACTGGATATGATTTGGAAATGGCTTAAGGCTGGATATATGGAAGAAGGAAAGTATCATGAAGTGGATGCAGACCCCCACAAGGAGGCGTCATATCGCCTCTTCTAGCCAACTTGTATCTAAACGAATTAGATTGGAGACTAGAAGAACATGGCATCCGTTTTGTACGATACGCGGTTGATTTTCTGTTATTCGCGAAAACAGAAGAGGAGATCCAAAAAGCTGCCGAAGTTACCCGTGAAATGCTGCAAGAACTAGGGTTGGAGGTCGCTATAGAGATAACCAAAACGGTTAACTTCAAGAATGACGATTTTGATTTTCTGGGATACACGTTTCAACACTGGCGGGTGCGAAAGAGAGACGGCAAGCCCTATTTCATAGCAAAACCAAAAGAAGCGACATGGAAGGACTTCAAACAGAAGGTTAAAGCCAAAACACAGAAAACCCTAACGCTGAACAAGAAAACATGGCTAGAACGCGTCAATCCGATCATTCGAGGAAAAGTAAACTACTTCCTAAACTTGTATAAAGCCGTTGAGGAAAACAAGCGATACGGACAAGAAAGTCGTTGCTTCTTCAACGTTTGCAAAAATCAGCTCTTGGATATGGACGGATATGTGAGACAACGGTTGCGGGTCGCCATGATCCACAATCACCCGACCCAAAGAAAAGGTCATGCGATGGAAACGAAATGGAACAATGAATTCTTTCTCGAATCGGACGTATTCCAGCTTACTGGCTTTATTACAGCACACAATATAATATATAAGCTACATGAAAAACAGACAAAAGACAAAACACGCCCAAAGAGTGCAGAAAGCAAAAGAACGAGGACAAGAGTATTACACTCCCGACCTCGTTCGCAAAATGCAATATGCACAACGATTAGCGACATATTGATCTCAAGTTGAATCACGTTGGTGAGCCGTATGCCTTAATAGGCGGCACGTGCGGTTCGATAAGGGGGGAGCCATGTGAGTGGTTCCCCTACTTTATTACTACTTGATTCCATTTGTTTTGAACAAATGACGAGGAGAATGAACTCAAATTCGTTATATAGATATTGTAAAAATAAGGGAACTGAATTATAATAATATTGTTACATTCGCAACGATAATATTATTGATGTCTCAAGCTTCCTACACAGATTGCTCAGGCGAATTCGTAAGAAATGGAGGGATAGGTCACAACTAAG
This sequence comes from Paenibacillus sp. MER 180, assembly GCF_023713665.1. NCBI lineage: Bacteria > Bacillati > Bacillota > Bacilli > Caryophanales > Paenibacillaceae > Paenibacillus > Paenibacillus sp. MER 180. The sequence goes on from NZ_JAMAVT010000028.1 coordinate 38,295, forward strand.
AAAGCAATGTACTAACTGTTACGTATGTAACAATAATTTGTCCTTATGCCGGATCGTTTTTGTCTTTAATTCAAAACGAAGGAGTGGTGTAGATGAAATATGAAGTAATTATCGTAGGTGCTGGCCCTGTTGGACTGATGCTGGCTTCAGAGTTGGCACGGTTTGGCGTAAATGCATGCATTCTCGAACGTCAGACTGAACCTGGGATATTTTCAAAAGCAACCAATCTTCATCCTCGATCCTTGGAGATCCTTGAAATGAGAGGATTGCTCGGGAGTATTATAAAAGAAGGTTATACGATGCCGACCGGTCATTTTTCATCGCTGCCAACAAGACTGGATTTTACTGTCCTCGATACACGCTCAAATCATGTTTTATTCATCCCGCAAACGGTAACGGAGAGAGTTCTCGAAGAAGAGGTGCGCAGCTTCGATGTTCCTTTTCATAGGGGAGTTGATGTTGTGAGTGTTCAACAAGATGAAGAGTTGGTTGAAGTCGTTGCTGTTGGTTCACAGGGTGTGATTACATTCCAAGCAGAATATGTGATTGGTGCAGATGGAGCAGGAAGCATCGTTCGCAAACAATCACATATTCCATTTGACGGGTCGGACAGTACGATGACTGGTGCGTTAGGTGATGTAACGCTCGGCCAACCACCGGTTGGAAATGCATTGATAGAATTCAATCAGCATGGCAATGCGATGATTATACCGCTTCCGGAGGCTAAATACCGCATTGTGGTTGCCGATCCCGTGTGCTCGAAGTATCCAAAAGAAATGCCTGTCACTCTAGAGGAATTAAGAAGCAGCATGCAACGCATTTGCGGTACTGATTTCGGTATGTCCGATCCTGTATGGATGTCGCGGTTCGGCAATGCCACCCGAATTGCGAGACAATACCGTTCCGGTCGCGTATTTCTGGCCGGTGATGCTGCACATATACACTTTCCATCTGGGGGACAGGGACTTAACGTTGGTATGCAAGAAGCGATGAACTTGGGCTGGAAATTGGCAGGTGAAATTCAAGGCTGGGCGCCTGATTGGCTGCTTGACAGTTATCATCAGGAACGACATCAGGTTGCCGACAGCGTGCTGCGCAACACCGAAGTGCAGACGAAATTGATTGATTTTACGCCAGCAGGCTTAGAACTAAGAAAGACGATAGCCCACTTGTTGACATTCCCTGAGGCCAATCGATACTTAGCTGAACGTATTTCTGCATTGGATGTTTTATATGAACAAGATCCAGAGATGCCAACCCATGTTCTCAATGGGACGAGATTACCTAATCTAGATCTTTACCTTGCCAACGGTGAGTTCACTTCCTTGTATTCACTCCTGCATACAGGTTGCTATGTATGTCTACTGCTTGAAGATAAATTACCTGATTCTGTTGAGGTTCCCACATCCGCTCCATTGCGAATCATACAGGCCACCATTGCGGCACGACGCGCGGGTTGGGAAGACGTATATGCGGTTCTTATTCGACCTGACGGACATGTAGCATGGGCATTACGCAAGTATTCCGATGCACGATCTGAACTGCCTGCACTATTGCAATATGGAATCCAACGCTGGTGTTCGCGATAAATTACTCGCTTGACTCTTCTCTTCTGACTTCCTAATTCGCATCTGCTCCCATGCAGCCAATACTATGTTGCTGATCTTGCTAATCGACATGAACAACGCATGCCACCTGCTATTCTGCTGGTGAAGGATAGGGTATAATAGAAGCATTAGTTTACGCGGAGGAAGGGCATGGATCAAGTAAATTCACCTTATAGCAAGCATGCATTGTACGACATATTTGTCGAACTCATTCATCAGCAGCAGGAGCATGAGGATGCGATTCAGAAGATTATAGTCCAAGAGTTGAGGAAGCTGGGTGATGAGTTCAGTGAGGAGTTGCAACTGAATGTAACAGAGCTTCACGTCATTTCCAGCATAGGAGAGCATGAGCCTATTAATGTTACGGCGCTCGCGGATCGATTGCGAACGTCCAAAGCCACTATATCCCGAATATGCTCCAAGTTATTGTCTTATGATTTCATACGAAGAACACAACTAAGCGATAATAAGAAAGAAGTTTATTTCCGCTTGAATCCGAAGGGAAAGAAACTGAATGTATTGCATGAACGGGTGCACGGTCAACTAGAACAGCGGTTTCTAGGCATCCTCGATCATTATGATGAAGATGAATTGCTTATCGTTCAAAAGGTGTTTCGCGACATCTTGAATAATTGGACGTTCATTCATGAAGATTTGGAGACACAAGGGTAGGTATTCACAGATGTGCCCAGTCCATTGCTGTATGGGCTGGGCTTCTTTTTTCGCAAATGAATGCCCGAATACGCCTACGCAGAATTGTTGCCACGCATTTCCCACCCGAGAATTCAGGTTGGCCGCCAACTATCTTTGCAAATGTTTGACAGAGTCATTCCTCGCTGTACATTGCTTATCGACACACCCTCTTATATCCAAAAAATCTAGGAACAGTTATGACATCAATAGGTTGTGAACCAAATCAGCGATTGAAAGAAGTACATACGTGGATCGATATTGCTCATACTAATGCTAGCTCTCTGTATCCATTTCCTAGTTAATTCAATGAAGGCCACTTGAAATTGTCCACTTACATATGTTCGGAGTCCTTTCATACCGTGTACACATGATGAACACAAATGATCTCTATAATAACCTTTGTAAACCTGAATGTGGGAGGCCATTTCAATGAACAAAGGGATAACAATAATATTTATTGGTGCTATCGTAACCATGTCCGTATTAACCAGCCAAGTCTATGCAGATGTACCGGGTGCAGTAAGCGGTCTAATGACTCCTCCAGCTCCACAGGCTGATGAGGTTAATCCTTATGAAGTTGCAGGCATCTATGATCCTCAGGAAGTGAACGACTTCATCGTTAACCTGCAATCTGCTGTCGCTGCCAATGATAAGAAGGCAGTCGCGGAAATGGTATCGTACCCGCTGCGTGTGAACCAAGCTGGGCATTCCACGCAAATCGCAAGCAAGACTGCGTTTGTGAAGCAATACAACAGCATCATAACGAAAAAAGTGAGACAGAAGGTATTAGCACAAGAAGTAAACAAGTTGTTCGTTAACTACAATGGCGTTATGATAGGCGATGGTGAAATGTGGATTAGTAAAATTGATGGTAAAATCGCGATATATGCAATGAATTTATAACGCTGACGATTAATGTATAAATGGAGAGTGCGGTAATGGGGCGAAAGGTACTACTCGTGGAAGACGACGCTCTCATTCGTGAGTTCGTATCAGATTATTTCAAACAAGAGAATTGGGATGTGCACGAAGCCGAGAACGGTCTACAAGCGATGGAACTGTTCGGGCAGATTGCCGTCGATCTAGTCATCCTGGATATTATGATGCCGGAAATGGATGGCTGGTCCGTATGCAGGCGTATCAGACGTCAATCCAATGTCCCGATCATTATCATTACGGCTAGGGCAGAGGATGATGATCAGATTATGGGCTTTGAGCTTGGAGCAGATGAATATGTGACGAAGCCGTTCAGTCCCAAGGTACTGTTAGCAAGAGCCAAAACCCTAGTGAAGCGAGCTGAAGGCACGCTGGGCAGAGATGGCGACATTACTTTATATGGAGAAATCAGCGTGAATCGGCGCTCACATACCGTTCAGGTAGGTGGAGTTCCTGTATCGTTAACACCAAAGGAATATGACATGCTACTCTACTTTATGAAGCATGAGGGGTCTGTACTATCGCGGGACAGTATCTTGAATGGTGTCTGGGGCTACGATTATTTTGGCGATCTACGCACAGTCGATACGCATGTGAAGAAGCTGCGTGCGAAGCTCGGCTCAGAGCAGCAGTGGATACAGACCATTATTCGTTCCGGATACAAGTTCGAGGCACCTAGATGAAGAAGAGGAGTGTAACGACCAAATTATTTGCTGCAACCTCAATATTTGTCTTGGTTCTACTGGGATCTATATTAATCGGTCAGAAGCTTTTCTTCGAACGGTATTATCAAAGCTCGAAAATTCAGGATCTCACGACAGCGGTAGAAGGGTTCAGCTATACATTCGCGCAACAGCCTGCAGACAGAAACACGGCTGCGCGGTATATCGGAACGATCATGAATGAATATGATGCGAGTGCCGCTATTCTTGATAAACGCTTTCAAAATCTGCGATTAGAACCATACTATATCGATATAAAGGTTAGAGATAAGACAGTAACGATACGGATTACTTCTGATGGGACGCAATCTGGCGATATTCCGCAGAAACTGAACGCAGGCGATATCATTACGGTGGAGGGCTTCTTCATCGACGAACAGAATCAAGTTATGAAGCCCGTTACGATTACGAAGTCCGCTGCTTTGGCTGCGGAACCGAACAGTGGACATAGCCAAGTGACGGGTGTCATTACAGAGCTGCTGCTGCCAGATCAGAGAAGCTATAATCCGTATTATCAGAACATGCTGGTCGAGCAAGCGCTGAGAGAATGGATGGCACAAGAGATGGATTCCTTGTCACAGCTGGGGGAAGGGCAGGCTGCTCACATGAAGTGGAGCGATCCATGGAGCGGTGTGAATTATATGCTGGTGCTTGAGCGGCTCCGAAGCGGGAACGAGGACATGTCCTATATGTTCGTCATGACATCTCTGCAGCCGGTTAGCGAGGCGGTAAGTCTATTAACAAGCTATTTCATATATGTGGTACCCAGCGTGATTATGATTTTACTCTTATTATCCTTTGTATTTTCCAGAATAGTGTCGAAGCCGCTAGTAGCCTTGAGCCAATTGGCTGCCCGCATGGCGAATCTAGACTTCACCGTTCGCACGCCGATCCGCTCGCAGGATGAGTTCGGCGAGCTGTCGCGAAGCTTGAATATATTGTCCTCGAATCTCGATGATACACTGCGGGAACTGACCAATGCGAATACAAAGCTGCAGGAAGATATGCAGGAGAAAGCACGATTGGAACGGCTCCGCAAAGAACTGATCGCGAATATCTCACACGAACTGAAGACCCCGCTCGGAATTGTCAAGGGGTTCGCCGAAGGGTTGCAGGACAATGTTGCATACGACAAGCGAGATAGTTATGTAGCTCACATTCTGTCCGAAGTAGATAAGATGAATGCATTGATTATGGATATGCTGGAGTTGTCCAGATATGAAGCGAAGGCGGTAAGACTGAATCGAAGCAATTATTTGATCGATGAACAGGTTCGCAAGGCCGTTGACTCGTTCGATGTTCAGCGGAGCAGTAAACAGTTGATCATCGAGTTCACGTCAGAAGAGCATGTACGTGTGACGGCCGACGCTAGACGAATGGAACAGGTTATCGTGAACTTGCTGAGCAATGCCATTCGGCATGCCTTTGAACATAGCACAATTCGAATTGCATTGAACCGCATATCAACAGAGCAATATAGTTTTCAGATTGACAATAACGGGCCTCAACTATCAGAAGAACAGCTTCTACGGGTATGGGAGCAATTTTACCGAGGTGAGCGCTCGCGGGATCGCAAATCCGGCGGAACAGGCTTAGGGCTGGCGATTTGCAGGCATATTCTTGAATTGCATGGCAGCACGTATGGGGTAGAGAACACGAAGAATGGCGTATCGTTTTATTTCACAGTAGATCGATCAATAGGTGAAGTAGGTGACAACAATGTACACGAATAAATCGCAATGGCTTCTTATCAGTCTTGTATCGTTCATGCTGCTGAGCGCATGCGGAACAACAGGAACAGCAGACTCAGGCAAGAACGCTCAACCAACGCCTGCAGCGAAGGAGAAGGTTAAGCAGGAAACTCCAATACTGGTTGTCGTCGACCAGACGACGTATCCAGGCCAATCCGAGCATCATTTTTATTTTCAAGTGGAGCAGCTCCCTAAAGGATATGCACTAGCCGAGATGAGTTGGAAATCAGAGAAAACAGACATTATCAATACGACAAAGCAAGCTATCGAACATGGTGGAAATGGGGAGGATGGCTTCTATATTAGCGGAAATCATCAATTTTCAGGATTTATCTATGACGAACAGTTAAAGGGAGAGAATGGTGAGGTCACCTTCGTATTCCGCAACGATGCTGGTGAAGAACGGAAATGGAAGAAGAAGCTCACGTTGAAGTGAACAGACGCGAATGAAGTTCTGCATCAATAGCCGGAGTCAGGCAGTCAGTGCTTGCTCCGGCTTCATTTACATTCATAACTGTAATCCGAATCTCTTCAGCTCAATGAATGTCCCTTCCAGTAGTTTGCCTCTCTCTGTTAGCGAATACTCTACGCGGGGAGGAACCTCAGGGTATACTTTTCTCATCACAATGTCGTGCTGCTCCAGTTCCTTCAATCGAAGCGAGAGTGTCTTTGGACTTATTCCATCCATTGCTTTCAATAAATCGCTAAACCGCATTGTTCCCTCGATCAACAAGTCACGAATAATCAAAAACGTCCATTTCGTACCGATTATATCAAGTGTTTTCGCGATAGGGCAGGTTTGACCAGGGGTTCCTTTTGTCAATGTTACAGGTTCAGATGGATGAAGCATGATCGATCCTCCTCAACAATTTTTAGATGTTACGTCCCATCATAACACAATACTTCCCTAACGGAAATAAGGTGAATAAAATATCAGTACTTCCTTAAAGGAATTATTGAGTATTATACTGTTCTTGCAGCCAATACTTCACACTCAAGGAGCTGAATCCGATGAAAAATATTCTGATTATTAACGGTCATCAACAATACCGTTCTTCCGAAGGGAAACTGAACAACACCTTAATGGAAAACATGGTTCGTGTGTTACGTCCACACCACAATGTCAATACAACAGTTATCCAAAATGGTTATAACATCGAGGAAGAACAGAAGAAATTTTACTGGGCCGATGTTGTCATTTATCAGACACCAATCTATTGGTTCAGTGTACCAGGTCTGCTCAAAACCTATATGGATGAGGTGTATGCATACGGTACATTCTTCACTGGTTCCGAACAATATGGCGCAGGTGGATTGCTGACAGACAAGAAATACATGCTCTCCACGACTTGGAACGCCCCATCCTCTGCATTTGAGAGAAAGGATCAATTCTTCGAAGGGGAGGGCTTGGACAATGTGCTAAGTCACCTTCATCGCATACACAAGTTTCTCGGTATGAAACCTTTACCAAGCTTTTCATGCTACGATGTAATTAAGAACCCGAACATTGATCACTATATTGCCAATCTTGAGCAGCACTTAATGGAGGTATTCACAGATGAATATGTTGCTGCACAATAAGAAGGTTGTATTTATCGGTGGCAGCTCCGGCATCGGACTTGAATCTGCTAAGCAAGCGATTGCTCATGGAGCTGAAGTAGTCATAGCAAGCCGTTCCGAGAACAGGCTGCAGCATGCCAATGAACAGCTTGGAATGAAAGCATCGGTTCAACAGCTTGACCTCACGATTGAACATGAGGTAGAGCAATTCTTTCAGAATATTGGATCATTTGACCATCTTGTCGTAAGTGCGGCAGAGACGTCTGGCGGCCCGTTTCTGAAGACGGATACGAGTCAGGCAAGACAATTGTTCGAGAATAAATTCTGGGGACAATATTATGCAGTCAAATACGGCGCTCCAAAGCTGTCTCCTAATGGCTCAATCGTGTTATTTTCCGGCGTTGTTGCCTATAAATCGATGATCGGTTCATCTATTCTCGGCGCGGCCAATGCTGCTGTATCCAATATGGGGAAGACGGTAGCGTTGGAACTTGCGCCAATTCGGGTAAACGTTGTATCACCAGGAATCATGGATACACCTTCTCGAAGCAAGATGACGGAAGAAGCACGCCAGCAATTGTATGAATCGATCGCAAGCCGTCTTCCCGTACAGCGTGTAGGAACTCCAGAAGATGCTGCGCAGAGCGTAATGTATCTACTCACGAATTCATTCGTGACCGGTACCGTTATCCATGTAGATGGCGGACACGTATTAACGTAAAGCTCCATCATAAGCACTTTGCAGCATAATTCACAGACGAGAAACATAAAAACCCCCCGGCATGAATGCCGGGGGGTTCATTGTATGATCAACATACAAATATTAGTATTGAAAAATTACTAGGTATATGTTACTATAGTGTGTGCTCTTAATTTTTACATGCAATTAAAATAAATCATATCATAGACTTTTTTCTTTGTCAATTATGAGTAATTCACTCACATACCGGAAAAAAACGGCTCGAATACGTACGCATACTTTTAGGGGGGCGACAGTTTGACTAACGAAGAACACAATGAGCAAACTCATTCAGATGCAGATATTAATTTACTACCTCCAGGAGTCAAGATAGATGACTCTGTGCGGATGTATCTAAAGGGAATTGGCCGGGTTGGTCTTCTAAGCACCGAAGAAGAAGTAGATTTGGCTAAACGTATTGCAGAAGGCGATGAAGAAGCGAAGAAAATGCTTACAGAAGCTAACCTTCGCTTGGTCGTGAGCATTGCAAGACGGTATGCCGGGCGAGGCATGTCACTCTTAGATCTTATTCAAGAGGGCAACATGGGTCTGATTAAAGCTGTAGATAAATTTGATTATACAAAAGGCTTTAAATTCAGTACTTATGCCACATGGTGGATTCGACAAGCAATTACGCGCGCGATCGCCGATCAGGCAAGAACGATTCGTATTCCAGTTCATATGATTGAAACGATCAATAAGCTTGTTCGTGTCTCCAGACAGCTGGTGCAGGAGCTTGGCAGAGAGCCTGAGGTAGAAGAGATCGCTAAGGAAATGGAATTGAGTGTGGAGAAGGTTCGCGAGATTATGAAGATCTCTCAAGATCCAATCTCACTGGAAACTCCAATCGGGGAAGAGCATGATACCAAGCTTGGCGACTTCATCGAGGATCAGGACGCCCAATCTCCAGTAGAATCAGCAGCTTATGAGTCCTTGAAGACACAGCTAGGTGATGTCCTTGATACGCTCACTGAACGTGAAGAGAATGTTCTTCGCTTGCGCTTCGGACTCGATGATGGTCGTACTCGGACATTGGAAGAAGTAGGCCAAGTATTTGGTGTTACGCGTGAGCGGATTCGCCAAATCGAGGCAAAGGCTTTGCGTAAGTTAAGACATCCAAGCCGCAGCAAACGCTTGAAGGACTACATCGAATAATGAAATGATATGCAAATGAATGAAGCTGCGTTACACTTCAACGGGTTGGAGTGTAATGCGGCTTTTTTTCGTGCAGGCGTACAGGTTTTCACCAACAAGCATGAAAAGCAACAATTTGTAACAATGATTTGGGGAATATCATTTATTTTTCATCTGAACTTCATATTATCTTCATAAGTTTATGTTATTGTATGTTCGATAGAGCACGATAACGTACCCAAGCAAGTATACACATATTGCGTTTGCGCGATGGGGTAAGGATATTTGGAGGAACCATGAACACCAGCATAGATCAGATTCAACAACTCGTACTCGCCGGAGATGAACGCGTATATACGAAATTATATATCGAATATCGTAGCTTGCTAGTTCAGCACGCTTATCGTTATGTCCGCAATCAACAAGACGCAGAGGATGTTGTACAAGAGGCGTTTATTCGCATATTTCGAAATTTGCATCGGTACAACTTCTCTTGCAAAATATGCAGCTGGATGAAGCTTATTGTAAAAAATCTATGCATTGATCTCATACGGCAGCGTAGTCGTAAACCTGCCGTACATTTTACGGAGAACATTGCCTACGAAAATCAAGAACAACCATTAATCGAAACCCTGCAGGATCAGACTCAAGGACCTGAACAGCAAATTCTTGAACAAGAAGTTCAACACAACGTAATTAACATCGTGAATGAAATGCCCGATGCATATCGAGATGTGTTCCGGCTGCGTTACTTATCGGAATATTCGCTTGCAGAAATATCGAATGTCTTGTCCCTTGAAATCAATACGGTGAAATCCAGACTGTTTCGAGGAAAGAAATATTTACGCAAACAGGTTGACAGTGGTCATATTTGCTCCTGACCAATTATGTAAATAGTTACAACTTATTTATCATTGACCATTCATCATTGGACATGTGTACAATAATAGATGACAGCTATTACAGATGACTCTCATCCCTCAGGAGGGCAATACTAGAGGATGATCAGCTGTCATTACTCTTCAGGAGGTATCATTCATGATTCGCAAAGCTACACCAGAAGACAGCAAGTACATTATCCCTCTGATGATGGAGGCGATCGGCACCATCGCCTATGAACTATCTGGAACTACGAACAGAGATGAGACGATGCGCATACTCGAGCAATTCTATAAGCAGCCCGACAACCGCTTGAGTTGGAAGAACAGTATGGTCTGGTTGCAAGAAGATGTACCCGTCGGCTATGCATTGGCTTATGCGGGGTACAAGCTGGTCGAATTGGATCGCCCATTGGAGGAACGTTTATCTACTCTTCAAGGCAATCCTGTTCAACTTATCAAAGAAACAGAAGGGGAAGAGTACTACTTGGATTCATTGGCTGTAGATTCTTCTCAGCGTGGATTAGGGATCGGAACGAAGCTCATGAAGGCGTTCGAATTAGAAGCAGCTCAATTCGGGTTCAGCATCGCCTCGCTGTTAGTGAACGTTGCGAACACGCGAGCGAAGCAATTGTATGAAGCACAAGGGTATACAGCAGATGGCAAGATCATAACAATTGCAGGGGAAGATTATGAACATATGGTGAAAAAGGTACAGTAACGTAATCACGAATGCAGAAGAAGCGACAACTTAGTTGCAGTCACTTTACGATAACTTACATCAGCTGCAGCACCTTGCACAGTTTAACAAGTTCATGTACTCCTCGGAATTGCTGGCGATTTCGATCATGGAGGCTGCGGATAGCATTTTCCGTCACTTTTTTGGCCTGCTCGATGCTGTGATGGTCAAGAGCATCTACAATTTCTTTCATGCTTTTGAGAAAATATAACGTACTGCGCAAGGTGCGAAGCAGCAATATTTTGCGGATATGCAGCGCGTTGAATATCCGATACCCGTTCTCGGGATTGCGTTCCGGGATGATTAACCCTTCCTTCTCCCAATGTCGGATGGCAGACGCGGCAACCCCTGTATATTCAGCAGCTTCGCCGATGGTCATTGGGCTCTTGTATGACTTATTCCCTATAGTCGGCAGGTCAATCTGCTCCAATACCGTTAGCAATTGATTTGCCACAACCTTCTCCTGATGCAAGTTAGCCTGTTCCTCATTGACAAGCCAGAAGGCTTCGTCCACCTCTTCTTGCTGTATATGCTTAAGAACTGTACAAGTTAGCCCCACCCCAAAGCCAGGGAACAACGCACGAAGACATCGAAAATAAGCAAGATGTACGTCGGTGTACAACCTGTATCCATTCGCATCGCGATCCGGTGCAGGAACCACTCCCCAGGATTCATAATGCCGAAGAGCACTCGTACTGATATGAAGTGCCCTTGCGATATCCACAGGCTTGTAATACTGCATGTCTTTCCTCCTCATCTAGTAATGATCTCACTGTATCAGATCGCTTCCCATAAAATCAAATCTTCTAGTAAAACCTTAAAGCACCGTGCTAAAGTTTTGCACGATAAGTCTGTGTCTATCAACACATTTTTTTATAAAACTCTAGCACTTGCATGAATGTTGTAAAGTGGATCATGTAACTCGTATTTCACCGTCACTTTAGAATGATGGAGGGTGCTGCATGAAAGATGTTATCCGTATTCAAGGCGCAAGAGAAAATAATTTAAAGAATGTGACATTAGACATTCCAAAGCATCAGCTTATCGTGGTTACGGGTCCTTCCGGCTCGGGTAAATCAACACTTGCTATGGACATATTGCAGCGGGAATGCCAGAGGCAGTATGTGGAGTCTAGTGGAATATCCGCCGAATCCATTGCCAAGCCTAATGTCGATTCGATTACTGGACTTGCACCGTCTATCTCGATTGGACAGCATGTGACGAACCGCAATCCTCGCTCAACTGTTGGGACGATTACGGATATGTACACGTATTTGCGGACAGTCTATGAGAAAAAGGGAGTTAGGACATGTAAGTTCTGTGGAGAGAGCATAACTCCTTCTCCCGTAGACGTTGCGGGTGAGTCAATAAAGTGCCCAGCATGCTCACAGCCACATACACCACTGACGAAGGCGGATTTCTCTTTCAATACACCAAGCGGTGCGTGTTCCACGTGCAGTGGTTTAGGAACCGTAGTCGATATTCAAGTTGAGGCTGTATTCAACAAGGAGAAAACGATTCGTGAAGGATCCGTAACCTTCTGGTACGAATCCCTAACTGATTATCAAGCCAACATTATTGAGGCGGCAGGGAAGCATTATGGCTTGGATATGAGTGGGCCGCTGCACAGTTTCAGCCCTGTACAATGGGAATTATTGAAGCATGGGGTGGAGAGCGAAGCATTTGCATGTCACTTCCCGAATATTGATCCGCCCAAAACAGTTGGCAAAGGCCGATTTAAAGGTGTACTGACTGCAATGTGGCAGAAGTACAAGGAGCGGGATGGGCAGTCAAGCGAGGCGGCTTATTTTACGACTCAATCATGTCCCGATTGCAGGGGAGATCGTCTGAAGCCCGAGAGCAGGACAGTTACCGTCGAAGGCCGTACCCTGCCTAGCCTAGCGAGATGCTCGTTAGAAGAGCTGAATGATTGGTTGCTTGCCGTTCATGCGAAGTCTCGTATGGAAGGCGATATGATCCTTCTAGCCGTACTCGAAGAACTCCTTGGTAAAATAAAGCGCGTCATTCTTGTAGGACTTGGCTACTTATCGCTCGACAGACAGATGATCACATTATCAGGCGGAGAAGCGCAGCGACTACGGTTAGCATCGATCCTTGGCTCTGGGTTAACTGGTGTACTGTATGTCCTTGATGAGCCGACCACCGGCCTTCATCCAAAGGATACAGATGGTCTGATCAAGGTGATGAAGGAATTGCGCGATATGGGTAATACTGTACTCATGATCGAGCATGATACACGTGTGATGCAGCAGGCGGATCACATTATCGATATCGGTCCAGGGTCAGGCCGGTTCGGAGGAGAGATTGTTGGGCAAGGCACGCTTAAGCAACTTATGGAACAGACTTCATCCGTGACTGGACATTATGTTAGAGCGCAATCACGTCTTCAATCCAAATGCCGACAAGGCAATGGGGATGTCATCTCCATTCATGAGGCAACCCTTCATAACTTGAAGCAGGTATCCGTGTCATTCCCATTAGGCAGTCTGATCTCGGTATCTGGAGCCTCAGGTTCTGGCAAGTCGACACTCGTATTCGATCTGTTGGCAAATGCCAGCGGCACTGGAGGCCGAGTTGAAGGATGCCGGGAAGTCACAGGGCTGAATAAAGTTAACAGCATCATTACTGTAGATCAATCTCCCATATCGCGAATGCAGCGCTCGAGTGTGGCAACTTATACAGATCTGTATACCTTGCTTCGCAAGGTGTTCGCCTCACTTCCAGCAGCAAAGGCACGTGGCTTGAACGAGAAATATTTTTCCTTCAATTCACCGGGCGGAAGATGTGAGCAGTGCGAAGGACTCGGAATCGTTGAAGTCGATATGCACTTCCTCCCGCATCTGCGTGTGCAATGTCCAGCTTGTCATGGCAAGCGGTTTATTCCGGAAGTTCTGGCCGTTACGTATGAAGACTACACCATAGCTGACATTTTAGAGCTCAGTATTGAAGAGAGTTTATCACTATTTAAGGGCCACCCAAAAATGGCGAAGCTGCTTAAGCTGTTGTGTGATGTTGGTATTGGCTATCTCCAATGGGGACAATCTGTAACAACGCTTTCCGGTGGGGAAGGGCAGCGCTTAAAGCTTGCTAGGGAACTGAGTGCACCTGCTAACGGTCACACCCTGTATCTGTTGGACGAACCGTCTTCAGGCTTGCATCCGCTCGATGTACACAAGCTGTATGTATTATTGGATAAGCTTGTAGATGCCGGAAATACCGTAATCTTGGTCGAACATAATACCGATCTGATTGCGGCATCAGATTGGGTCATTGATATGGGGCCAGGCGGAGGCAACTCTGGAGGTCAGGTTATAGCGGCAGGTACACCGGAGCAAATCGTTAGCTCTGAAGCGTCTTGTACAGGAACCTATTTATCGATATAGATATAACTGCGCTAGGGTAGTGTCATATAACATATACGCAGTCAATGCATTTCAATTGGATGCGAAAAAAGCCGGCCAGATCCATGATGTGATCTGGCCGGCGTTCTTCTGAACCCGAGTTAAGTTTGTCTGCATTTATTCCTTGGGTCGCCTGCTTGTATACCTGCTTACGTCACCAGGCTAGGACAATCCTTCTTATTTCTTTACAGCCGTTTCAGCAAACTTTATCAAATCTTCTTTGGTGAGCGGGTTGCCCGGATTGGTTGTGATGCTATAAATATGATCCTGATCTGACCATATCAGCTTGTTTCGAACCAAGCCAGGGATCTTCTTGCCTTGTTCGGCATCGACTTCAGTTGATTTAATGTACCGGTATCCGTTGTTTGCCGTTTTTCTGCCAAGACTGTGCGCTACTTGCATTTCTAAATTGTCTTTTCCGTTTACGAATGTAAGATTGATTTCGCCCATTTCGTTCCAGTCGAATTTTTTGTAATAGACGCCTTTTCCTTGAGCTTCCGCTTCCGCTTTCACTTCTCGTTGAAACTCCTTATGATGCTTTGCAATCGGGGGTTGGATGTTTCCATTCTCAAATTTATAACCTTCAGGCAGACCTTCCGGCTTTTGTAGCACAGGACCCTGCAGTTTGCCTGCCTGGTTTAAATAATCATCATAATTTGTGAATTTGAACATATCCAGATAATACAAGAATGCAGATCCGCCATTGAGACTTGGGTCACTTACGTACAAGAGGTACGTATCCCCTGTATTCTTTCCAATCTCCCCATTTACTTTCTGGGAGAGTTCAGCTTTTGCCGCTTCAACAGCTTCCTTACCAACCGCCGGCGTTTTCGATTCCAACTCCTGTGCGGAGTTTGTTTGGTTTGCAAATGCCTCCGTCATATTTGCGGTGCCAAACAACAACGCGATACCCGTTGCGACAACGGCTGCCTTCTTTACGTATTTCATGTGAATATTACTCCTCTCATTTATGCAAGTTTTATTTTTTTGTGAAGACCGGACGCTATCGATTGGGATCCCTTTGTGCCAGCTTCTGTGATATAAACACAGCTCAGGAAAATTTGGTTCACTATTTCGAACAATATCAGAAACAATAACAATGCGTAATGAAAATCACACTTTGTTTTGCCCCTTTGGAATCGGCATCAATGACATTTTTAAAGCGATTATTATTTATAAACACAATTGAAAGACCGCTTACGCCCATGGAGCGGTCTTCGTCATTTTCTGCCAAAATTCTTGAGTGACATGTTAAAATAGAAAAAGACATATAAACGTAGTAGGATAATTGTCATTGCAAACCTTTGGAATGAGAGGAAGGCGAGATTCAACTGATGGTTGGAATAAAAATAACATTGTCAAGTTGCATGAAAAATCAGTATGCTTATTTTACTTGAAACGATTAGGACTTTAGCCCCGTACTAATAACAGTAGGGGATATTACCTAGCGCATTGGCCGATGAAACGAATATTGTATTGGTAGCATATTCCACCATTTCGTGTGAAGGGATGCGGCAACAAAAAAACGTCTTTACCTGAGAGCGGAATGAGTACATTTCTATAACAGTTGGCTTCCAAACAGCAAATGTCAACATTACCAAAGTGTAATCATTCGTAACACGAAATAAGGTAAAATGAGATTTACCAATCAATTTATAGAAAGAATTTTTCCGGATAGGAGTAGATTATGTTTCAAAACATCATTGATTTTCTAATGGACTATGGGATATGGGGGCTAGTCATCCACTCTTTCGCAGATGCAGTTATTTTTCCTGTACCAGCCTTCTTCTTGCAGGTGCCATTAAGCTTACTGGATCCATCAAATGCCTTATGGCTAGCAACAGCAGGATATATTGCATGTCTGCTCGGTACTCCAGTAGGCTACATGATCGGTAAGCTGTTAGGCCACTCCGTCTTGGAGAAAATCCTTAAAAAATCATGGATTGACGGAGCCAATCAAATGTTTAAGAAGAATGGAGAAACTACGATTCTTATTGGCTCTTTTACTCCAATTCCGTTCAAAGTATTTACGATTCTATCCGGCTGCATGAATTTCCCGCTATGGAGACTTATCGGATATGCAGCAATCGGAAGAGCAGTTAAGTTCTATGCAGTAGGTCTGCTGTTTTATTTGTATGGGAGATCTGCAGAAGGAATGGTTAAGCACGTCTCACTGTATATCTTCCTCATTGCTGTTCCAATCTTGGTTATCTTTTTGATTATTCGCAAGAGAAGAAGAAACAAAGCTGCAGCAAAACTAGAACAGACTGAAGCCAATACAACCTCAATCAGCGATTAAACAGCTTGTAAAAAGGTCGACCCTATGGGTCGGCCTTTTATTATCTTCATCAGTCGTATGAGAGTACCTTACATAGTAGGTTGCATATAGCGTAAATCCAGTTGGGCTTCATTCCAAATGGGGAGCAATCTTTTTCCGGTGTCCATCCTGCTTAACTTCATCGAATAAATTCTCTTCTTTCTGGGGCTGCTTCGGAACAGTTTTGTTCCATGCTTTCATAATCCTTTCTAATTCTCCGATCGTCACAGGCTTAGCATGTCGTGCCAACTCGTAACCGATATGACCGCTCATCTCGATTGTTGCTGTTTTCACTTCCGACAACGATGTAATTCCCTTTGTTCTTAATTTTGCTTCTAGCTGATCGACAGTTAGCCGCAGCTTTTTGAGACTCTTCTCAACAATAACCCCATCCTCAATTACTACCGTTGATCTCCCCACGAACCACTTCTCGACCCAATTGAACTTAATGGCAAGGAATTGAATGGTGAGGAGAAGAGTGACAAAGATGCATAAGGTTATCAATGTTCGCAATAGACCGTCCCCTTTGACAGCATGTCCAATCATGGAGGCCATCGCGAGCAGCGTAATGATCTCAACGCCTGTCATTTCTCCGACCGTTTTTTTACCGAGAAGGCGAAGCAGACAATAGCCAAAGCTGAGAACAATGACTGCTTCCCCAATGAATGAGAAATCCATAGCATACTACCTCCAGACCCTGTCAATGATGGGAAGGCAACATATGTGCGTTCCACTGTGTTCCAGACATGAGTAGTATGCATATTTGTTCAAATTTTACTCGTAAGGTTGATGTCACTCATTCATTCATTTGCGTTGATTGGAGAAATGCACGGACACAGTGCTCGCAGACACATGCCTTTCTGCGCATTTCTGACGGAATCTTTTCCAGCAATGCTTTCGGCACCGATAGAGTCATACACCAGCATTCCTGATGGGGGCGGCCTGCCTGGTATGCGCAGTGGTTCTCATTGCCGCACAAGGGACATATTTTCGGATCGATTACTACCTCAGACATGGTAAACACCTGCTTTTGTAAGTTTAATAGCGAAATTGATGCTATACAAGATAATAGCGTATCAGTGAGCATTAACCCAATATATTTCATCACAGCGCACAATTTCATGAAGAAAATGAAACTGTTTCCTGTTTTGAAGCATCTAATTTGATAGAAAGCCCGAGCTGCGCTTGCTAACTCGCAAACGTACCACGTTTATATAATCATGGCAATTACTTTTAGAAAGAGGGATAAGGTGATCAAGCGAATAAAGTTGCGCACATTATTGATTGGAGCCATCTTTACAATCTTTTTCGGGGTCATTTTCGTTCAGCTGTTCTGGTATCAGGTTATCAATCAATCGTTCTGGATGGAGCAAGCGAGAGATTCGTGGTCCGTGAGGAAGGAGCTGACTCCTATCAGGGGAACGATCTATGATCAGAATGGCGACGTATTGGCCATGGATGCCCGTACTTATACCGTAGCGATAAGCCCCAAGGTGATTCAGGAGCTCCGCAAGAAGGGGGATCTGATCGAGAAACGGATTGATATGGAGCGCATCATCGTAGACAAGTTGCATGCCGTACTGAAAAAGCCTGAGAATGAACTCTTTGAGCTTACACGAAAAATGAGAACAAAGGACGGCAAAGACGAATATTATCCTCAGGTCGAGGTGCGCAATGAAGGATGGAAGTTGGACGACGAAACAGCCAAGAAATTGCGCGAATTTATCGAGGAATTAAAAGATATGACGAAATTGCGCGACGTCGGACTTTACCTGCTGCCCGAGGTCAAGCGGTTCTATGCGAAGAATGCGCTGGCCTCACACGTTCTTGGATATATGGATAAGCAGAACAATCCCATCGGCGGGATTGAGAAAATGTACGATGAACAGCTTCGAGGCACTGTCGGTTTCCTACAATATGAAAAGGATCGGTTAGGAAATAAGCTTCCGACAGCATCGGAAGTATTTCAGCCTTCCCGGGACGGCAGCAACATCTACTTGACGATAGATAGCACGATCCAGCAATATATCGTGAATTCGATGCGCGAGGTGTATAACAAATATACGCCCAAAAGCATGACAGTCATCGCGGCCGATCCGAAAACGGGCGACATCCTGGGACTGGCCAATATGCCGGATTTTGATCCGAATTCATATTGGAAAGCCAAGGACCTATCCGCTTTTTATAACCATGCAGTCCAATCGCGTTATGAGCCTGGGTCGACGTTCAAAATCGTGACGCTGTCGGCAGCCGTACAGGAGGGCATCTTCAATCCGGATGACAAGTTCGTGTCTGGCAAAATCATAGCCGGCGGGGTACCCATTGGCGACGTGAATCAGACATGGGGAACGATCACTTATTTAGAGGGTTTGAAGCGATCCAGCAACGTGGCATTCGTCAAGCTAGGCTACGAGAAATTGAAGGAAGAGAAATTGAAATCGTACATCGAGAAATTCGGCTTCGGCAAGAAGACCGAGATAGAAATGCTTGGTGAGAACAGCGGACTGATTCGCTTTGAATATGCGGCAGACGTGGCCGCTGCTTCATACGGCCACGGGCAGGTGCTGGTGACGCCGATCCAGCAGGTTATGGCCGTATCGGCAGTGGCGAATGGCGGTAATCTGATGAAGCCGCATCTTATTCGTAAAATCGAAGATAGCGTTAGCGGTGAAGTGTCGGAGCGCAAGCCGGAAATCGTGCGCGAGGTTATCGATCAAAATGTAGCCAAACAAGTAAGTGAATATTTAGAGCAGGTGGTTGCCGATCAAGAGATCGGTACAGGTAGACATGCCTATATCGAAGGATATCGCGTCGCAGGCAAGACAGGTACCGCGATCAAGGTTATTAACGGGGGTTATAATCAAGACCGCGCGGTCGTATCGTTTATCGGCTTCGCACCCGTAGAAGATCCGCGGATCGTTCTGCTCGTCGTGGTCGATGATCCGAAAGATTTTTACCAAGGCGGCGGTTTCGTCGCTCCTTATATGTTTAAGGATATTGTATCCCAATCCTTGCGCTACATGGGGGTACCCTCCTCTTTGCAGTCGAATCCGAAGTCTAGTGGTAACAAGCTCGGCTCGCGGCCGACCGTACCGGCACCCGATATGCAAAACATGAAGGTGCGCGATGCCAAGCAGCAGCTTGCAGAACAAGGTATGGTATTCGATACGATTGGCCCAGGAGATACAGTGAAACGCCAATATCCAAAGCCGGGTGATCCGATGGCTGTCAGACAGCGCATATATTTGCTTACGGATGACCCTGAGAAGCTTCTACTTCCGGACTTTAAGGACAAATCACTGCGTGAAGTGATGGAAATTACTTCGCTTCTCGGATGGAAGGTACGCGTCGATGGCGAAGGATATGTAGTAGAACAGAAGGAAAGCAGTGAAAACGGCGTGCACGTCCTTCATGTGAAGCTGGAACCGAAGTATCCGGGAGGATGATGAGAAAACGGAATTACGCCACCGTGTTCTGGGATCCAGGAACAAACGCTCCGGGATTAAATCATGTAAAAGTGGATCTATAGTGACGGTGAGGAAATTTACAACCAGATCGCCAGTATCCGTCATGAACGGGATATCTTGTTGGGGCTTGATCGGAGCGCGCACCGATCTGATCGTTAACTTAAGTGTAAATTGGTTTGGGTAATGAATCCACAAGAAACAACTCGAAGAGCCTGAATCCTTGAAGGTTCAGGCTCTTCAAGTTGAACATAGCGATAGTTGTACGTGACACGTATTTCTTACCACAGTTTACTTCTGCTTGCGAGGGAACTCCTTAATAATCGGGTATGTTTTTAGCTTTTTGAGAATCTCTGTCCGATCGATTAGATGCCCATTCATGATGACCGCATGGATTTGGGTTGTGTTGCGGATATCTGTGAGCGGATTCGCGTCTAGCAGGACGAGATCGGCTAGCTTTCCTACCTCTACCGTGCCCTGCTTATCCTCATTTTCCAAATAGCGAGCCGGATTAATCGTGGCAGCCTGAAGGGCTTGCAGGGGACTTAGTCCCGCTTTGACTAGCAGTTGAAGTTCTTCATGCAGGCTAAAGCCGTAATATAGATTTGGCATCAAGTAAGTAGAATCAGTGCCAGCCATAATCGGCACCCCAGCTTCATTCATTTTGCGAACTAATTGCAAATTGTTCTGGTCCAGCTCCTGATGGATAGCAGCCCCTCTTTTATCTTTGTGCCAATTTTCAATGAATGCTGCCCATTCCTTCTGAACAGGAGGTTCTAAAAAACGTACTCTTTCATCAGGTACCTGCTTATTTAAGCTTGTCATCGTTACAAGTGTAGGAACCTGCCAAGTTTCGTTCCGTTTAAAGATCTCAAATAGCTTTCCGTCTTCATTAGCATCATAATGCTTTGCAGCTTTATATTCGTATTCGACATACAACAACAGATCCTTACTAATAATACCCGCTTCTGTATCCTTAACAAGGCTGTTGAAAATACCTGATTTCTTTGATGCTGTAGCAATATGCATACCATGCAAATGCTCGAAGCTTCTCATACCGTCGTTAGAAGCTTCATCTGCGCGTACAGTAAATGGTAAATGGCCACTAACCGGAAACTGTAGCTTCTTCGCTTCCTCCATAGCCACAGCATACAGGTCTTTAGGTATGTGGGAGTACATTTTAATTTGATCGACCTGATATGTTTTCAACTGTTGAACAGCTTTGCGAACCGTTGCTTCATTTTTTAAATTATAGTGATGCGAAGGTACCTCATTATTTGGAAATTGATTAATAACTTTACCGGAATGTACAATGCGCGGAGTCAAGATTTCCTGATTATTAATGCTGCGTGTCACTTGAACATGGTGGAGGCTGGAGCCCATCTCCCTGACACCTGTCACTCCGTTTGCTAATAAGTGAGGGATTGCACTATCCATGTGATTTTCCAAATGGACGTGCATATCCCATAAACCAGGGATAAGATATTTCCCATTAGCTTTGATCACATGGGCATCGTCAGGAGCATCAACGTCAGTCGTATCAGCTATTGCTGTAATTTGGTTGCCCTGAATGACTACCGACTGATTTGGTTTAAGCTTGCCTGTCTTCACATCCACTATGGTGACGTCCTGCACAATTAAACGATTCTTATTACTTGGATTTGGTGGTTCTATTAAAGAAAAGGCAGGCCGAGCCAACATTCCCGATACCACGATTACAATCAACATGATGACACTGTTCTTGAGCAAATACAATCACCCTTTACTCCAATGTGTAGCACACCTATCAGATGGTTCAGATGAATATACTCGTTCATTTGTCATTCGGCATAGTGACGAAATGTCATATGACATTTCATCATATTATGCTATCCCGTCTCCAACATAATAAATTCCCAAAACTCTCCCTTTCTATATTGTCATACACTACCGTATTTATCCATTAACAAGTCTGTAGACATCAGTAAAAATCTAGGATTTTGCTTTGTACAGGTCTTAAGCGGATTGGATACAGACAAAAAATGAATAGGCATTTGGCCGATCCATTTAAAAGCATGATATAACGGATTATGGATCTGTACGATATCGAATCCCAAATGCGTGCATCCTCGATGCAGCATCGTAATACCGATAATGGCCTTAATTTCACGGAATTTTGGATGGGCTTGAATGTGCCGACACACCCCAGGCAAGGACTGCTCTACCGTGCGATAAATAATTCGCCCCTTCTTTACACCATTCTCCATATAAAAAATTTCCGTAAGTAAACGAACATTATGAAGATGTATTTTTACCAATAGATCGCTATGTTCGATGCGTGTCCCGTCAGACAGTATGATTGTCTTGCCTCGATACCGGAGTAATCTTACCCTGAAGATATTCGAACGTGATTGCTCAGGAAAGGTCAGTCGGGTTAACGAAAAATATATCGGATCTAACATACTCCATACGAATAAGATCAGCATTTTTAGTTTCATATGGTCCAATTTCCCCTTAACGTAGTTAATGATAATTTGGATTAAACAAAAGGATTTTATCCACAGGTTGAAGTTCGCAGCGAATATAGGTCTTTACTTGATGCATATCTTGTGGCAGGTAATAGGATTAATTATTATTGTGAAATGATGATATGGAACTTAATAAGGAGGGGAGCGAATGGCTTCAGAATTATCGAATTCGCAGCGAGCCGCGCTGCATTTTGTGACTACCTATGCGAGAGGCCGAAAAATGAACGCACAGCATACGATAGCGGGCATATTACAAGGTTCCGCCATTTCACATTCCGAATATGACCAAGCTGTACGAATGATAAAGTCATATGCTAGAGTTGCCCTACACTTCCACCCGGACAGACCTGACCTGAACATGAAAAGTGTTGCTGAAGCTCTTTTGGAACAAGGATTGTACAAAAGCCAATTTGAAACGCTTCTATCCAATGGAAGTGTATCTGCTTATCCTGGAGGTGAACGCGATCTTTGGGAGAAAAAGTTGTTTGGCGGCGCCTATCAGTGCGAAGGCACGAGCAATAGTGAGCGTCCCAAATATGGGGCGCTTAACCTTATGCTTCATTCTGACGGGCCCGCTCCTCGATTTGGCTCGTGTTATTTCCTCTTGTCACCCAAAGTATCAACGCGGTGTACCTTCACATATATGGATTCCCATCTAGATCCGTTGGAAATGGGAACCTATGACGAGCTTGATGATATATTGGCGGCTCTCTTAACAGATGCATATCGCAATAACTGTGCCATTGGGGACAAAAATCTTAGTCCAAGCAAACTAATTAATCAATTACGATGCAGACTGGCATGTTCATTTCCCAATCCTTCCTGCAGTGAACCGAGTCGCAATCTGGATGAATATATTGAAGCGCAAATTCATGGCGACCTTTCACTACAGGATGACGTTGATATACTAGTCGCTGATCCCTCCTTCATACATACCCACATCGGCAGGACACTGGAGGAAATATGCCGTAAGTATACAATTGCGCTTTACTGGCATAGGGGATTCTCGTTGTTGGCACATGAGGTGCCTAGTGACTTTAGAGGATCGGCAATGCCATCATTAGCAATGCGCATTGCTCGTGAGGGCAGGGTAGATGCCAGCGTGATAGGCGATGCTGTCATGGAATTAAGGAGCGACCCGTCTAAATGGATGGATCGTGGCAGCGATAAGGAAGTACTTCAGGAGTTGAAATTGCTGTGGCATGTACTTGTGAGATATGGGGAGCCCATGCTGTAGCGCTACCTGTTTTTTGTTCGACGGAAAGAGATGAGTTGCAACAACTATCGGTTTTCTTTATACTATTAAGTAACAGGGGAGGTGGCAAGGGATGGCAAAAAACTTTGCCAGAATCAGCAACGACTCATGCAAAGCCTGATTTAGGGGCGATACTTTGCATGGGGCTGGACAATACGAAGGAATGATTGTCGCCCAAGATCGCTTATATCGTTTCTAATAATGGGCTTTGCACCTTATTTCTTCAACTATTCAAAATAAGGAGCTGTAAAGCATGACAACACCATTTATTAGAAACCACCAATATAATTTGATTAAAAAGCAAGCGACTTTGCTTCAACATACTTGTCAGACAGTAGCGGATTACAAGATTGTTGATACAGTACGATACAGCGCGTTCACCAAGATTACAGAGGCGTTCCAGAGTGCAGAAGAGCAGCAGCTTCGTCTGCTTGAGCGGATTACGACACTCGACAAAACGGAAGAATTCTCTCAATTTCTGCTTTCTCTTGAACCTTACCTGATTGAGTTCGAACAGGTAACTGACAAGCAGCTGAAGAAGCTCTATCCGAAGAGTAAGAAGCTGAAGCTTCCGAATATGGAGGGACTGGATCTCCGCCATACGACGTATCTTGGATGGACGGACATTGGAACGAATCGCATGTATCTGATCCATCAGTTAGACGGACGACTTGTCGGTATTGAGGGGAAGTTCACCCAAGCAAAGAAGAAGGGTACGTGTTTCCTATGCAATCGACAGGAAGAAGTGGCCTTATTTACAGCAGAAACGAAATCCAAACCAGCGAATGCTACGCCTGATTATTACAAGGCCATTGGGAATTATATGTGCATGAACAGCCATACCTGCAATCAGAACATTACGGATACAACAGCGTTGGAAATGTTTATTCACAGCATTATTGGTTAAGTTTACAAGATAAAGAAGAAGAGGATGTCCATTCGGACATCCTCAGGCTGTCGAGAAAGTCTCGACAGCTATTTTTATATTCATTTATTTCAACACGACACCGCGTTAATGTTGTATAATTACGGTAATAAATGAGATCGGGAAGGTGTTCAAGAATGCTTCGTTCA